>CAKUHP010000016.1 GCA_934658705.1 uncultured Collinsella sp.
CGCACGAAATACGGCTATCCTTCGGCAAGCGCTCGCTTGGCCATGCAGGCCGAATCGTCGCTATGGGGCCGTAAGCGTGTGGTGGGATCAAAGCTCAAGCACGATGGGACGCTCGGCTATATCAGCCGTGGCGCTGCCCGCCGAAGTGGACTCAACCCTGCCGGATGGCATCGCTATGTGCCCATTGCGGTGATTATCGCGGTCGTTGTGATCGCGCTCGCGGCGCTCGGCTACGCCGGCGGTGGGGCCAACTTGGGCGCGATGTTTAAGTCGCCCGAACTCACCCGTGCGGGCACAGAAGTTGTCGAGGGCGCTCAGGCCCAGACGGGCATAGCGCCTCAGCGGGGCATTGTCGCGGCGGCCGCCACCATCGCCGATGCCCAAAAGGATGAGGGCGAGCAGGGCGGCGACGCCAAAACGACTCAGGCAAGCGAAGCCACGACAACTCAAACATCAAGATAAGTTGCGAGTAGGGCAGCTAATTTGGGACGGGGCTATTTTAGCTACCCAAGACAGTGGCTCATTCGATGTCAGTCGCCAGCAGCGAGCGGGCCGCATTTGCGCCAAGGTGACGTGAAATGAGAGGGCGCTGACCTTCTGGTCGCGCCCTCGAAATTGAACGTCAGATTGGCGTGAATGCGGCCCGCGCAGCGTCAAGTGGTCCGCCGTTCGGTAGAACGGCGGAACTTCCTACTTCACATACACCACGTTGTCGCGGCGGGGTTTGGCCTCGGGGAGCGTGTCCTCGGCATAGCCCAAGATGCAGTTGCCCACACCGCGCAGGCTGCCGTCGGCGGGCAGACCCCACTTGCCCAGCAGCTCCAGTCCCTCGGGTGAGTCAAAGACCTCGTGCGCGCGGTGGATCCAGCACGAATCGACGCCCAGGGCATACGCTGCGTTGAGCAGGTTGCCCATAGCGAGCGAGCCGTCTTCCAGATGCGTGGGTACGCTGCGGTCGACCAACACCACAACCACGGTCTTGGCTCCGTAGAACGGATCGCCCTCGCTACCCATAACTTGGGCGTTGAGCTGCGAGAGGCGCTCGACGGTCGCCGGGTCGGTAACGGCGACAAAGGTCACCGGCTGGCGCCCCATGCCGCTTGGTGCGTACTGACCGGCTTCGATGATTCGTGCGAGTTTTTCTGCCTCGACAGGGCGATCGCTGTATTTGCGGCAGCTGCGACGATGGATGAGCGCCTCGATGGTCTCCATGGGTCCTCCTTGCTTTGGATTTAGGATGCCCCGCTTGTACCCGCTGCGCCAAAACCGTAATCGCGCCGGGATTGCGGAATAACGCTCTTTGCCAATCGGAAAAGTTGGTTTGCATAAAACAGAAGCCAGAATGTGACAAACCGGTGGGATGGTTAAACGTTTTATCCCGTCTACCCTGCGGTTTTTTACCACTTGCCTAAATGATGCACGCATAAGCTCTGATAAAGGTTTTACTAAAGGAGTACCAACGTTTATCAACGCGCCATGGTGGCGCCGGGCCAGGAGGTAACATCATGTTCCAGGCTGGAGATGTCGTCGAGACCGACTTCGAAGGATTTCTGAAGCTGCTGCGTTCCAAGACGCGCGCTTTCGTGACGATTAACGATCACGAGTACTACATCACGCACACCGATGGCTATTGGCGTGTTCAGGATTGCGAGGCCCTCAACGATAAGGGCCACTTTACTGACTGCTCCGAGCTGGTCAACACGGTCTGCGAGGTCGTCGAGCTGCCTTGGATCTGCGGTAAGAGCCTGCACGACAGCTTCTCGGGCGCTACGGTCTACGAGGCCGTCGCTGCTTAACGGCCAGCAATCGATATTCTCTCGCGACCGCCGGCGCTGCCCCCGCGCCGGCGGTCTTTTTTGTCGATATGTTGTATAGGTCGCACTCCTTGCGCAACCGCTCTTGACGATAGTCAAAACTCGGACTAACCTGAAACCCTAATTAGTCAAAACTCGGACTATCGAATGGTGGGAGAGATGAACAATGCAGTTAGCCCGGTCGATTTCGACCGGATGCTCAACGGGCTTGACCGCATCTATTCGGAGTTCGCGCGCACCTGCGGCCTTTCGGATTGCGCCTACTGGATGCTCGTCGACACCAGCGCGGCGGGCGGCAGCGTTGCCGTGAGTCGGTTGACGAGCGAATGGTTCTACAGCAAGCAGACCATCAACTCGGCAATTAAGACTCTGGCAGCGCGTGGGCTTGCGACGCTGGAGTTCGCCGAAGGCAGCCGTAAGAACAAGGTTGTTTGCCTGACCGAAGAAGGCAGGCGGTTTGCCGAGCGCTATGCACTGCCGGCGCAAAAGGCCGAGCGGCAGGCGTTTGAGGCGCTCGAGTCATGGGAGCAGCGCGAGATTATGCGCTTGGTCGGTAAGTTCTCCCATGTCCTCAACGAGGAGTGCGAGGCATTTAAGCAGCAGATGGCCGCGGAGTCCGAGGCGAACGATAAGTGCGAGGGGGAGACATGCGACTCTTAATGAGGTTTATGAAGCCGTATCGCAGACTGATTGCGGTGACGCTGCTGGTGCTGCTGATAGACAACGTTGGCACGCTGCTGGTGCCCACGATGTTGGCGAACATGGTCAACACGGGCATTACGACGGGCGATATCGACTACATCCTGCGCAACGGCCTGTACATGCTTATCGCGACCGGCATGGCCAGCGGCGGCGCGGTGCTGGGCTGCTATCTTTCGGCCCGCCTGGCGGCCAACGTCGCTTGCGACATCCGCAACGCTGTCTACGACAAGTCGCTCGAGCTGTCTGCCAGCGATTTTGAGCAGTTTGGCACGGGTTCGATGATCACGCGCTCGCTCAACGACATCAACGTGATCCAGCAGGCGATTCTGCAGACGATTCAGCTGGTGCTGCCCGTGCCGTTTTTGGCTGTGGCGGGCATCATCTTTGCCTGGTTTATCGATCCCGCCATGGGTACGCTGCTGGGCGTGGTCGTCGCGATCGTGCTGGTGGCGGCAGTCTTTACCGTTGCCAACGCCGCGCCGATCTTTATGCGCCTACAGAGCTTTATCGACCGCATGAACGTGGTGTTGCGCGAGAACATCGTGGGCGTGCGCGTCATCCGTGCGTTTAACAAGGAGCGCCACGAGGAGCAGCGCCTGGACGAGGTGTTTAGCGACTATGCGGCCAACGCCATCAAGGTTAACCACCTGTTTGTGGGCCTCGATAGCTCCAGCTTCTTTTTGATGAACATCGCCGAGGTGGCGGTGTTGTGGGTGGGCGGCAACCGCGTGGGCGTCCATGCCATGCAGATCGGCAGCATCTCGGCCGTGCTGGAGTACGCAATCCTGATCCTGTTCTTTGTGATGATGGCGCAGATGGTGGTGCTGACGCTCCCACGCGCCGCGGCGTGTCTCAACCGCGCGCAACAGGTGCTCGAGATTGAGCCGAGCATCGTGGACGGCGAGCGTACGCTGGGCGACGGGGTGCCTGAGTCTGTTGACGGTGCCGACGCGGTGGCCGTGTTCGACCACATGTCGTTCCGTTTTGACGATGCCGACGAGGACACCCTGTGCGACCTGAGCTTTGCCTGCCGCCGCGGCCAGACCACGGCAATCGTGGGCTCGACGGGCTCGGGCAAGTCGACAGTGGCCAAGCTCTTGCTCCGCTTCCACGATGCCACGAAGGGTGCCATTCGCCTGAACGGCGTCGATTTGCGCGAGCTTTCGCAAGGCGACATCCGCGGTCGCATAGCCTACGTGCCGCAGAAGGCATGGCTGTTCTCGGGCACCGTGGCGAGCAACCTGCGCTTTGGCAACGAGGGTGCAACTGAGGCCGACATGCTCCATGCACTGGAGGTCGCCCAGAGCACCTTTGTGCTCGACCAACCTCAGGGGCTCGACACGCCGGTGGCCCAGGGCGGCACGAACTTCTCGGGCGGTCAGCGCCAGCGCCTGGCGATTGCTCGCGCGCTCATGAAGCGCGCCGACCTGTATATCTTCGACGACAGTTTTTCGGCCCTGGACTTTAAGACCGATGCTGCCCTGCGCCACGCGCTGCAGGACGAGACGCGCGATGCTGCGGTGCTCATCATCGCGCAGCGTATCTCGACGATTTTGCATGCCGATCAGATCGTGGTGCTCAAAGACGGCGAGGTCGTGGGCCTGGGCACGCACGACGAGCTGATGGAAACCTGCGAGGTGTACCGCGCTATCGCGGAATCGCAGATGAAGGGAGGTGAGTAGCATGACCGAGGAGTTCAAGAAGCAAGGCGTCGTTGATGGCGCCGCGGTTGCAGCGACAGCCGAGGAGACGGCCACGACGTCCGACCTGGACGCCGCGGCCAAGGCGGCGGCTGAGCGTGAGGCTCGCCGCCAGGCGCTCTACGAGGAAAACGAGCGCGCCGAGGACGAGCGCGCCCGCGCCGAGGCAGAGCGCATGCGCGATGTGGACGACGAGGACGAGGACGAGACGCCCCGCGACACCTGGGCGACGGTGCGCCGCCTGTGGAGCGAAGCCGCCGGCGACCACTGGCGTTTCTATATCGTGTTCGCAAGCATCGTGTTCTACGTCATCTTTAACACCGCGGCGCCGGCTTACAGTGCCCGCGTGATCGACGAGCTGTGGGGGCACATGAAACTGGCGTTTGCCAACAACACCACCTTCAGCATCACTTGGGAAAACTGCGGCAGGACCATCTTCATCTACTTTATGATCTGGACGGCCGCTGCCTCGTTCTATGCGCTCCAGAGCTTTTTGATGTCGAGCGTTGCCGAGCGCCTCAACCTGCGCCTGCGTAACCGCATCGCACAAAAGCTCAATCGTCTGCCGCTCGCCTACTTTGACGCGCATCGCCCCGGCGAGGTGGTCAGCCGTGCGACCAACGACCTGGACAAGATGTCCGAGAGCATGCAGCGCGGCCTGCTGCAGCTGCTCGTATCGATCGGCACGGTTGTGGGCGCCGTGAGCGTGATGTTCGTGTTCAGCGTGCAGCTCACGCTCGTCTTTTTGTTCTTTACGGCGTTGTCGCTGCTGGTGACGAAGGTCGTGTCGCGCCGCACGCACGATGTGACGGGCGAGCGCCAGGAGTGGGTGTCCAAGATTACGAGCGCGGTCGAGGAAGGCTACTCGGGCCGTCTGGTGATTCGCGCGTTTAACCGCGAGCGCCAGAGCTCCGCTGAGGTGCACGAGGCCTCAAAGGAGCTGGCGCGCGTGAGCACCAAGGCCGACTTTATGATCAATGCCGTCGGACCCGCGGTACGCTTTATCGGCCGTTTGGCGCAAATCGTGATTGCGCTCGTGGGCTGCAGCATGTTGGTCGCCGGCCACATGACTGTCGGCGTGTTCCAAGCGTTCTTCCAGTTTATCTACGAAGCGTCCGAGCCCATGACGCAGCTGTCGTTTACCTTTAACTCGCTGCAGAGTGCGTTGGCGAGCGCGGAGCGTGTGTTCGATCTGCTCGACGAGCCCGAGATGGAAGCCGACCCGCTGCCGGCCGATGCCGCCAAGCTGCCGGGCAAGGTGGAGGGCCGTGTCTCCTTTGAGCATGTACGCTTTGGCTATGCGCCCGACAAGCCGCTCATGCGCGACGTGTCGTTTACCGCTGAGCCGGGCCAGAAGATCGCGGTGGTGGGAACCACGGGCGCGGGCAAGACCACGCTCATCAACCTGCTCATGCGCTTCTACGAGATCGACGGCGGACGCATTACCCTCGACGGCGTGGACACGAGCCGCATGGACCGAGGTGAGCTGCGCCAGCAGTTTGGCATGGTGTTGCAGGACGCCTGGCTGTTCGATGGCACCATCGCCGAGAACATCGCCTACGGCTGCCCCGAGGCGACGCGCGATGAGATTGTGGCGGCCGCACGCGCCGCACAGGTCGACTTCTTTGTGCGCACCATGCCGCAGGGCTACGACACGCGCGTGGTCAACGATGCCGAGAGCATCAGCCAGGGCCAGCGCCAACTGCTGACCATTGCGCGCGTGCTGCTCAACAACCCGGCGATTCTCATCCTGGATGAGGCGACGTCGAGTGTGGACACGCGCACCGAGCTTGCCATCGGCCGCGCCATGGACGCGCTCATGCGCGGGCGCACGAGCTTTGTGATCGCGCATCGCCTGTCGACGATCGTGGATGCCGACCTGATCCTGGTCATGGACCACGGCAACATCATCGAGCAAGGCACGCACCAGGAGCTGCTGGCTGCCGAGGGGGCCTACGCCGATCTCTACCTGAGCCAGTTCGCATAAGGTGACAAAGGGACAGTCCCACATGTCACATCGAAAAGAAGGCGCGCCGGGGACGGATTTCCCGGCGCGCCTTTTGTGTTGACGTTTATGCTGTGGCGGTTGCCTGCGGTCCTAGCGCTCGTCCACGAGCTTGGCGACGAGTGCCTTGAGCTCGGCCACTTCTTGCTCGAGCTCCTTGACGCGGCGGGCGTTCTCGGTGATGCCCTGGCGGTTGAGCGCGCTCTGCTCGGCGGCATCGTCGGGCATGTACTCGCGATGCTGCTTGGCGTCGAAGCTTTCCTCAAACACGCGGCAACCATTGCGCTTGATGATGCGCCCGGGCACGCCCACGACGGTGCAGTTGTCGGGCACGTCTTTGACGACGACCGAGTTGCCGCCGATCTTGACGTTGTTGCCGATGCGGATGTTGCCGAGCACCTTGGCGCCCGTGCCCACGGTGACGTTGTTACCCAGGGTAGGGTGGCGCTTGCCGGTCTCGTTACCGGTGCCGCCGAGCGTGACGCCCTGATAGAGCACGCAGTTGTCGCCCACAATGGTGGTCTCGCCGATGACGACGCCCATGGCGTGGTCGATAAAGAAGTGCTTGCCGATCTGCGCGGCGGGATGAATCTCGACGCCGGTGATGTGGCGGGTGATCTGCGAGAGCACGCGGGCGAGCGAGCGATGGCCATGCTCCCAGAGCCAGTGCTCGGGCACGTGATTCCACTTGGCGTGCAGGCCGGGGTAGGACAGGAAGATGACCAGGGCATTTTGCGCCGCGGGGTCCTGCGCCTGGACGGTCTTGATGTCCTCGCGAATGGTTTTGATAAAGCTCACCGGCCGCCCTCCCCTAGCGCCGCGACAATGCAATTCAATAAAGTATAGCGATTCGCTAGGGATTAGGAAGGGCAATCTTGTCCAGCTTTACGTGACAGGTGTCAGTTATGCAAACTTGCTGGGAATGAAGTCGCACTTTTGTGGGATTACGCCCGCGTCCGCGCCATAACCGTATACTGGTCAACTTGGACGTATCCGCGCCCACAACTGAGAGGTTTTACTTCATGGGTTTCATCAATTTTATCGCCGAGCTGCTTAAGGATCCGCGCACCGCGATCGCCAGCTGGATCGCCGCCGGCCCGCTTATGGCCTATGGCTGCGTGTTCCTGATTATCTTTATCGAGACGGGCGTCGTGTTCTTCCCGTTCCTCCCCGGCGACTCGCTGCTGTTCGCCTCGGGCTTCTTCGCCCACAACGGTGGCTTTAACATCGTGGCGCTTTTGGCCACTGCGTGGGCCGCGGCTATCCTGGGCGACCAGTGCAACTTTATGATCGGCCACTTCTTTGGCCGCAAGATCATCGCCTCGGGCAAGGTGAAGGCCATGACGCCCGAGCGCATCAAAAAGTCCGAGGACTTCCTGGACAAGTGGGGTCACCTGGCCATCTTCCTCGGCCGCTTCTTCCCGTTCATCCGCACCTTCGTGCCCTTTATCGCCGGCATGGGCGGCATGCACTGGCGCAACTTTGTCATCTTTAACGTGCTGGGCGGCATTACCTGGTCGACGGTCTTTACGCTGCTGGGCTACTTCTTTGGCGGCATTCCCTTTGTGCAGGAGCACTTTGAGCTGCTGATCGTCGGCATCGTCGCCGTGTCGATCATTCCGACTGTGGTCGGCCTGGTCAAGTCCAAGCTCGGGAAGAAGAACGCCTAAGCGTTTTGCAAGACAATTTGCTGCAACGGAAAAAAGGCCCGTCATCGTTGGATGGCGGACCTTTTCCATTTTTAGGCTGGCGTGCGATGCCTTGCTTGTGCCTACTGGACTTCGCTCAACTTCTGCAGCACACGTCCTTGGACCTCAAGGTAGTAGGCCTCGTCCTCGGCGGACAGCGAACTTTCGTCAACGCTGTCGAACTTTTGCGACCACTCGCTGTACTGCTGCATCATCGATCCGTAGTCGGCAAGCATCGAGGCGGTGTCGTCTGAGTTCTCGTACTTCTTCATGAACTCGACGTAGCTGTTCATAAACTGCTCGTAGCCGTCCATCATGGCACGGAAGTCAGAAGAGGACGTAGCCGGAGTGGATTCGGTGGAGCTGTCGGCGGAGCTTTCGTCGGTCGCATCGCTAGATTCATCAGTTGATTCTTGAGCCTTATTTAGCGTGATTTCGAGGGTTTTATCCTCGCCGTCAAACGAGAGGCTAAGCCCAGCGCCGCTTGGAGCCTTGGCTTTAAAGTAATCGGTGCCTTCGCCGGAGAAATCTGTATAGCCTGCATCCTTGCACGATTGGATGTAGTCGTCGTAATCAGAGTGCGTTACCTCCTGCAGCGTTGCATAGAAATAGGTGTCGCTGTTGCTGCTGATCTCGCCCTTGTTTGTCTTGGGCTTGGGCAACTCGGTCGCGAGCCCGCTGCTGGGCCAGGTGAACGTGTCGACGGTCTTTGAGGGGCTCGAAGAGCCGCAGCCGCTCACACACGAGCTGATGCGTGCCAAGATAATCAGGATAACGAGCACCGCCAGAACGATCGGCCATTTCTTTTTGCCTTTGGGCGGCTTGCCGTCGGGCGTCGAAACCGTTTGGGGGACGCCATTATCCCCGCTGCCTGAAGCTTCCCAATCCATAGTTGTTCCTTCCCTCGATATGGATGACACTGCTTCGAATTGTGGCTGTGGGCTGCGGGGATTTCATCAGCTGTCAACTGAATCCGGCGAGAAATTCAGTTGACAGCTGATGAAATAATTTGCCCGGTGTTTAGGATGGGAGGAAAACGTTGGACGGGAGATGACGGCGTGGACGAGTACAATCTGGCGCCCGGCGAACTCATCATCATGCAGACCTCGAATGCGCGCCTGGGCGTTGGCTCTGGTAGCGAGGCTCTCGATGAGATCGTGCTTACAAATATGAATCTAATCTTGGTCGCAACGGTCTCCGAGGGGCTGTTTAGGACTCGACGCTACCTCAAACGTTGTCCGCTCGATTCGATTCTGTGTTCGGCGGACATTCCCCAGGCTATCGCCGCGCGTGTGAATAGTACACCGGTGCTGCGAGTCGCATTTTCGGAGGAGACCGTTACGGTGAGCTTTACCGAAGGCGGCAAGCGCCTTGCCGATCGTTGGGCCGAAAGCGTGCGCCGCGCGGCGGCGGGCAACATCGATGCCATCGATACTTCGGAGCTTCCCTCGGGCACAGCGGCAGAGATTGCCGATTTTGTAGACGGTGCCGTGGGCGTTGTCGGGGCAGTTGGCGACTCCATTGGTAGTGCCTTGGGGGCTTCTCTGAAGGTGCAAAAGCCTCATGCCGAGAAGATGGCTGCAAAGGCGACGGCAAAGTGTCCCGGATGCCATGCGCCCGTCGCGGGACGCAAGGGCCAAGGCGTTGTTTGTTCGTACTGCGATACCAAGTTTGTGCTGTAGGGTGAGGTGACTGTGGGTATTGTGAATGTTGCCATCGACTCGCTCGGTGGCGTGCTCGCCGATCAATGGAAAGATATTGTCACGGCTGGTCACTTTGACGAGCATGTCGTGGTTGCTCCGGGGGTGCGTAAGGTCGGGCAAAACGGGCGCGGCGGAAACTACGGATCGAATGACGTTCTGTCCAACGGGTCGCTCATTTTTGTTCCCGAGAACACCGCAGCATTTATCTTTAGCCAGGCGGGCATCGAGCAGGTCATTACGGAGCCGGGCGGTTTTGAGTATCGCGACGGCGAGGCTTCGGTATTTGATGACCGTGACCGCGAGGAGCAGGGCGTCCTCAAAATGGTCCTCGGGCAGGCGGCCCGTCGTGTCGGCTATGCAGGTATGTCGCCTTCGCAGAAGCGTGTGGCGTTTGTCAATCTGCGCGAAATCCGCGGTATCAAGTTTGGCACGCGCGGGCCACTCGCATATAACGACTTGTTTTACGGTGCGGATCTTGAGGTCTTCGCGTATGGCCAGCTGTCGCTGCAGGTAGTGGATGCCGAGCGCTTTATCAGGAATTTTCTTCCTGCGAACACCTATAGCTATTCGCTTGACGATCCGCGCGCGCGGAGCATGCTGATTGCAGAGTTCCTGGCATCGCTCATTGTGGCCACGAATGCCCTGTCGTCCGAGGTTCGGATTTCGCAGCTGCCTTCACACGTCAACGAAATTCGTCACATGATTCTGAATGAGGGCGATAACGCGGGGACATGGCAAGACCGCTTTGGCATCAAGCTTGTTCAGGTTGCCATCGAAAACATCGAATTCTCCGATGACTCGCGCGAGCTTATCAAGAGCTATGCGAAAAAGAAGCTGGATGTTAGCGCTTACGAGGGGGTTTCTAAGCAGGCAGCCGATGTGGCGGCTCAGCAGATGATTGCCGAGGGCGTGCGCGAGAACGGGTTTGGCGCTGCGGGCGGCATGGTGCTCGGCATGGGGCTGGCGGGGATGCTCAACCCCCGCAACGCTTCCGTCGAAAGCGATGCAGGCGCAGGCCGTATGCCGGATACGGTGGAGTCCAAGGGGGCGCCAGGGGACGGTACCGAGCCTGCGCGAACGCTTGAGGATCAAATAGAGGCCGTAAAGAAATTCAAGGAGCTTCTCGATGCCGGGATTTTGACGCAAGAAGAGTTTGATGCCAAGAAGCGCGAGATTCTCGGGCTGTAGAAGTGTGGAAGGGCCGGTGTGACGCCGGCCCTTCTTTGTGTTATGGAATCATTCGAGGCGCTCCGGCCCTACCACTGGGCGGCGTAGATATCGCAGCTTGCGTGCGGGGGCGGATTGTTGACGTCGATCGAAACGGGGACCGTGGAGCCGACGGCGGGGCAGTCGCAAAAATTGTTATAGCCGGCAACGATGTTGCCCTGCTTGTCGCGCAGGATGGCCGATAGGAACACCTGGGTCTTATCAAAGCCGCTCGGGACGCTCTGGAGTTTGAGTTTTGCCGAGAACGAATACATGCCGTCCGCCTCGGCGGATTCGGCGCTATCGAACAGCTCGTATGTCGGTGCTTCGGTGGCGGTGGCAAGTGCAACGCCGCTGGGTGTGACGGCTTCGAACTCAACGCGTGCGGGAGCGGTGCCGTTTCCCGTCTGATCGCCAAAGTAGACGGTCTGGCCGGGCTCGATAGCACTGTAGATTTTCTCATCCGTAAAGATCAGGTTGTCGTCCGCATCGTATCCGTAGATCTCGACGGTGGGAAATGCGATGGCGGCAGAGCCGTCGGAGTTTTTAAGACCGATGCCAAAGTGGACGTATCCGTGCTCACTAACCGACCAGCCGGACTCTACGATTGAGAGCTCGGCGGACAGACGTCTGGTATCGCTTGCCGTATTTGCCTTTTGTGGAGCGGAGGCGCCGCCGGATTGGTCGGCTTGCGACGAGGACGCGCGGTCGCCGCTGTTTTCCTGAGCGGCGTGAAAGGACGAAATGGCAATCGCGCCGCCAGCTAGCAAACCGGCAAGCACTGCGGCGATGAGTATCAGTTTTAGCAGAAGACTGCCGAGGGCCTGAGCTCCGGTTTTCTCCGGATGATGCTTTTGAGCGTGCGTCTTTGTCGTCGCTTTTGCCTTGTCGGCTTGCTGGTCTGCGCTAGAAGATGCCCCGTCGCCTTTTGGTTGGGACGAGCCGGCGAGCGCCTCTGCCATCTCGGTCGCAGACTGGAACCGCGCGCTTGGCTCAAACGAGCAAGCGCGCGTGATGGCATGGACAAGCTTTGCGGGCGCATGCTCAAGAATCGCCTTAAGCGCTTGCTCGTACGTCTCGTCATCGGGCCGGATGCCCGTGAGTGCGAAGCCAAGGACGCGTCCAATGGAGTAGACGTCGCTGCGCGCGTCGGTCTGGGCAAAGCCATATTGCTCGGGCGAGGCGAAGCCCCAGGTTCCGAGGGAAGTCGTGTCCTTGCTCGCCCCTTCGACGCGCATACGGGCAATGCCGAGGTCGATGAGGTGCGCGCCGTCCGCAGCGGCCACAATATTGTTGGGGGAGATATCGCGGTGGACGATGCCGTGTCGGTGAAGTTCCTCCGCTGCCTCGCAAAGCTCGATGCCGAGCGAGACGGTGGACTCCGGCGTCAGCGGCCCATCGGTTTCGATAACTTTGGAAAGCGTTCGACCTGGCACGAAGTCGTAGACGACAACAAAGTGCTCGGGCAGTTCGTAGGTCGCCTCGACGCGAGGGAGGCGGGGCGAGCCGCATTCGGTGAGTGCCGACCATACATTGCGGCGGGCAAGTTCCTGCCGCATCTTTTTTCGCACGAAGGGACCGGCTCCGTCGATCGTGACGAGTTCGGTGATGCCGTCTTCGCCGCGCGCGAGCACCTGCTCGACGCGATAGGTGTCGTCGAGGCTCATGGCGTGCATGAGCTGGTTGTCGTTCAAGCCGTCCTCCCTTCATGTTAGCTGGGCAAATGCCCCAAGAATGATATGACAACGATTGTTTCGTTTGTTCAGTTGGCAACTGAATCGGGTGTGGAGGTGATGGGGCTGCGGGGCTCGCGAAGGCTTGGGCGTCTATTTGAGCGGATTGGTTCCCAGAAGCGTCTTTTCGCCTAAACGGTAGAGCTCGTCGTCGGTGCAGGCGCGGCTCATACCGCGCTCGATGCACCAGATGATGATGGCGTCGCGGCGATCCTTGCACCAAAGCTCAGCGACACTGTCGAGTCTCAGAAGGCGCTGCGTTTCTCGAAGCGTGCAGCCGATGCCGAGCGCCAGCATGATGGCGTGGTCTCGGCCGGGGCGGCTTTTGCCGGCAAAGATGTCGTACACAACAGTCGGGTTGAGGCCCGAGTTGCGTGCGACGTCCGAGCGCTTGATGCGGCGCTCGTCGATGAGGCAACGCAAGTACGAGGGAAGCGTTTGGTCAACGGTCTCGCCTTCGTCAAGATAAGCGTCGATGCTCGAGCTTGCCAGCAGTCGCTTGAGCAGGTCTTCTGTCAGGTGTTCACGTTTGTTCTGAGTTGCCAAGAGGGCTCCAATCGTTGTCTAGACTTTAGAGTATATCGATAGGGCGATTACAAGACGCATGGGGTGAGTGGCTACTGTGCCTTACGGGGGGCGGTTTGCTCGGATGAATTCCGAAGCAAATGAAAATACTTTACTTAGTTAAAGAAAAGCGTTTTATCCAAGGCGTACGGGGAGTACAATCTCGTGCATGCGAATCGACGCGCCATCGGCTTTGATGTTGCCCGCGTGTCCTGCCCGGCTCTACGCTCCGGGCGTGCGACGTTGCGACGCGGCCGGCTTCGGTCCTTGCGTGCGGGTTCGCGAGTATGCAACCGTGTATGTAAGGAGCGACATATGACTGTCGAGAAGAAGGATATCGATTGGGGTAGCCTCGGCTTTGGCTACATGAAGACCGACTACAGCTACGAGGCCCATTGGAAGGATGGCGAGTGGGACGAGGGCGGCCTGACCACCGACCACACCATGCACGTCTCCGAGTGCGGCGGCATCTTCCATTACTGCCAGGAGGTCTTTGAGGGCCTGAAGGCTTACACCGCCGAGGATGGCAGCATCGTCTGCTTCCGTCCCGACATGAACGCCGAGCGTATGTACAACTCCGCCGAGCGTCTCGAGATGCCCCCGTTCCCCAAGGACAAGTTTGTCGAGGCCGTCAAGCAGGTCGTCTCTGCCAACGCCGCATGGGTTCCGCCCTTCGGCTCTGGCGCAACCCTGTACGTGCGCCCCTTTATGATCGGCTCCGGTGACGTGATCGGCGTGGCTCCCGCTCCTGAGTACACGTTCCGCATTCTCGTGACCCCGGTCGGTCCGTACTTTAAGGGTGGCCTCAAGCCCGTTAAGCTGCGCGTTTCCGAGTACGACCGTGCCGCACCGCACGGCACCGGCAACATCAAGGCCGGCCTTAACTACGCCATGTCCCTCAAGCCCACGATGGAGGCTCACCGCGAGGGCTATGCCGAGAACCTGTATCTCGACTCCGAGTCCCGCACCTATGTCGAGGAGACCGGTGGCGCCAACGTACTGTTCGTGAAGGAGGACGGCACCCTCGTCGTTCCGCAGTCGCACACCGACTCCATCCTGCCTTCCATCACCCGTCGCTCGCTCGTTCAGGTCGCTGAGGACCTGGGTATGACCGTCGACCAGCGTCCCGTCGAGTGGGCCGAGGTCAAGGCCGGCACCTTTGTTGAGTGCGGTCTGTGCGGCACCGCTGCCGTCATCTCTCCGGTCGGCGAGATCGACAACAAGGTCTATGGCGCCGATGAGACCGTGACCTTCCCGGCTGGCTACACCGAGATTGGCCCCGTGATGAAGAAGCTCCGCGAGACCCTGACGGGCATCCAGTCTGGTGCTGTTGAGGATAAGCACAACTGGGTTTGCGTCGTCGCGTAACTCGCCTTACGGATTAGTCCGGCCCGAGGGCAGTCTTCCTTTCCGGCGCGTCCTCGGACATGAAAGAACCCCCGCTGCGCACTTCGTGCGGCGGGGGTTCTTTCGTCCTGCGGAATGCGCCGGAAAGGAAGACTGCCCTCGGGCCTACGTTGCCTCGATATCGCCGTACGGGCAATAATAAATCTGAATAAAAGATGGCGCGCGGCCTTTTGGCCGCGCTTTTTATAAAGAAGGGGTCCAGGGCGATTGCCCTGGACCCCAAGGATTAATGCGCTGTCGGAAGCTCGGCCGTGTTTACTAGAACTTGACGGTCGGGGCCTGGCGGGCGGCCTCGGCGGCCTCGAAGCCCTGGCGCTCCTTAAACTGGAAGATGCCGGCAAAGATGACGGCCGGGAACGTCTGGATGGCGTTGTTGTAGCTGAGCACGCAGTCGTTGTAGCTCTGGCGTGCGTAGCTAATCTTGTTCTCGGTATCCTCGAGCGATGCCTGGAGCTGGGTAAAGTTGGAATTCGCCTTGAGGTCGGGATAGGACTCGGCAACGGCGAAGAGCTGGCGCAGCGCACCGGTCAGTACGTTGTCGGCTTCCATCTTGGCCTCGGGCGTGGTGGCCTTGACGGCGGTGTTGCGCGCGCTGATTACGGCGGAGAGCGTCTCCTGCTCGTGCTTGGCGTAGCCCTTGACGGTCTCGACCAGGTTGGGGATCAGGTCGTTGCGGCGCTGCAGCTGCGTATCGATGTTCTGCCACGCGTTGTCGATGCGGTTGCGCTTGGTGACCATGTTGTTGTAGATGCCGGCGATGGCGCAGACAATCGCAATGACAACAACGATGCCGATGATGGCGGTAATCATGATGTCTCCGTTTCGAATGGCCGCGGCGGCATCCGCCAGCTGCCGTTGGTATAACGCTACTAGTATACCCGCAACCGTTGACGGTGCCGAACTTTCCGGTGAGCGTTATGTTTCCACCAAGGGAGGACGACCGTGCGGAGAATGGGCGGTACAGGTGTAAGATATGCGACAGATTGATGGGTGCTGTCTTTTCCTTGAGGAGGGCGATGCGGATGGACCTTCGCATTAAGAAAACCTATCGGGCCCTGTTCACAGCTTTTACCGAGCTTTTGGAAGAACATCGTTTTGAGGACCTGACGGTTGCCATGCTGTGCGACCGCGCCATGATTCGGCGCACGACGTTCTACAAGCACTTTCGCGATAAGAACGATTACTTCGCCTTCTATATCGATGAGCTCATGTCGGGCCTGCCGCAAAAGCGGGCTGCCGAGGGCGGCACGGTGTCGGCCGACGACGTGCGCGTGCTTCGCCACGAGGTGTTCACCGACGCCATGGACATGATTCTGGCGCACGAGCAGCTCATGGACAACATTTTGGCGAGCAGCATGTCGGGTATGTTGACCAGCATGATTTGCGACCGCATCGCGCGGTCCATTCGCGAGCGTGTGATGAGCGCGCTTGACGAGGATGCGCTTGCGCCCGTGTCGCTCGAGACGACGTCCGAGTTTGTCGCCGGCGGCATCATTCGTCTATTTACCATGTGGTGGGAATCGGGCCATGACCTTGAACGTCAACCCGAGATAGCCGACGTGGTCGATGCCCTGTTCGAGCGGACCATGACGCCGGTAAAGCACTAAAAGTGGCGGAGAGAGGGGGATTCGAACCCCCGGAACGCTCTCGCGCTCAACGGTTTTCAAGACCGCCGCATTCAACCGCTCTGCCATCTCTCCGTGAGTCGTAATGATAGCATCGTTTTGAATTTACAACAGGGAAGGCGAACGATGACGAGCACCGGAATCGACGAGAAGTTCATGCGCGAGGCGTTAGCGGAGGCGCGAGCCGCCGCGGCGGTGGGCGAGGTACCGATCGGTGCCGTAGTGGTGCGCGCGGGCGAGGTCGTCGCGCGTGCGCACAATCGACGCGAGCTCGACCAGGACCCTTCGGCCCATGCCGAGTTTGCGGCTGTGTGTGCCGCTGCCCAGGCGCTCGGCCGTTGGCGCCTTTCCGATTGCACCGTCTATGTGACGCTGGAGCCCTGCTGTATGTGCGCGGGGCTTATGGTCAACGCGCGCGTGGGGCGCTGTGTGTATGGCGCGGCCGATGCCAAGGCGGGCGCGCTGGGCTCGCTGTATGACCTCAATGCCGATTCGCGCCTGAATCATCGGTTTAACGTGACCGCCGGTGTATTGGCGGATGAGTGTCGCGAGCTGCTGAGTGGCTATTTTGGCGGTCTGCGTGGAGCGGACGGGGCTGCTTGCGGCTGTGAGTCCAATCTTGACGCGCATGCCGCTCACGCCGCGGCACTTGCGGATGCCGGAGATATTGCCGTTGAGACGGTCGACTTTGGCGCCGCGCAGCGCCGGCCTCGTCGCGTGCTGTTGGCGATTGACTCCTTTAAGGGCAGCGTTTCAAGCACGCAGGCAGAAGAGGCAGTTGCCAAGGGCGTGTGCCGCACGTGGCCCGATGCCGAGGTGTGCGCATTGCCGCTGGCAGATGGTGGCGAGGGAACGCTCGACGCTGTCGCTGCGTGCGGCGGCGAGGTCGTGACCTGTGAGGTGGCAGGCCCCTTGAACGAGCGCGTGTCTGCCCGGATGCTGGTGGATGCTGGGCGCGAGTCCGCGGTTATTGAGATGGCCGAGGCGGCAGGGATTGGTTATTCACCCTGTACGGAGTCGGCGGCGCTGGTGGCCTCGACCTATGGCGTGGGCGAGCTTATGATCCGTGCGGTTCGTGCGGGCGCAAAGACTATCTATATTGGTTTGGGTGGTAGCGCCACCAACGATGGTGGCGCCGGCATGCTTCAGGCGCTCGGTGCGCGTCTGCTTGATGAGCACGGTCGCGATGTTGCGCCGGGGCTCGCGGGTCTTGAGCGTGTGGCCGGTGTTGACCTGACGCCCGCGATGCAGGCGCTGGATGGCGCTCGTATCGTTGTGCTTTCCGATGTCGAGAATCCGCTTGTGGGACGTCGTGGCGCACTGGCGGTGTTCGGCGGACAGAAGGGTCTGCCGACGGGGGATGCCGAGGTACTGCGTAGATACGACAGCTGGATGATCGGCTACGGTCGCCTGCTCGATGCGGCGATTGCCGAGGCGCGGGCACAAGGGTTGCTGCGCGTGCCCGAGGGTGCGCGAACGTTTGGCTCGGTGCTCGGTGTGCCCGGCGCGGGCGCTGCCGGTGGGCTGGGGGCTGCCTTGCTGACGCTCGGTGCGGAGCTGTGCTCGGGCGTGGAGACGGTACTCGATCTTGTGGGGTTTGACGAGCGCGTGCGCGATGTCGACCTGGTCATAACGGGCGAGGGCAATATGGATGAGCAGTCCGCCGCCGGTAAGGCGCCGGTGGGCGTGGCGCGTCGAGCCAAGCGATACGGCAAGCCCGTGGCTGCCGTCGTGGGCGGTCGTACTGACAACCTGAACGCGGTATACGAGCAAGGTATCGACTTGGTACTGCCGATTTGCCGCAAGCCCATGTCCCTCGACCAGGCGCTCAATCCTCAGGAAGCCACAACCAACCTCACCTGCGCCGGCGAGTCAGCCGCCCAAGCCTACGACCTCGCCCGCCTCTAAAATCCATCCCCCAATAAGTTGCGGTGAAATAGTTCCTGTTTGACGGCTCAGGCAGCAAAAACAGGAACTATTCCACCGCAACTTCGAGAATCGCTATCCGAGGCTGGTCGCCTTGGGTCTTGGGTCGGGAGCCCGGTTTGGCCGGGTATTCAAAATAGCCCCGTCCCAAATTAGCTACTTTGCTACTGGGGTATGTCGATGGCGCGAGTGGTTCGATTTTGAGCCTGAGTGGCAACCCGAGGCGAAATTTCGGGTCACCCAAATTGCTACAATTTTAAGCATATAGCGATGTCCCGCCTTGCGTTTCTGCGCGGGGGGGGGGCGTATATTTGCATCGATGAGGACGACGACACACATATAGCGAGCCACTGCTTGCCGTCCTCATGGATTGGGGAGGGCCTTCATGAATCGCGTATGTGCGAGAGCTCAAGAAAAGCTGGAGCTTTTTGGCGAAAAAACCAATACAGTCAAGCGCGCTCTAAGGGTTTTGACCGTTCCGCTGGCGGCGTGCGCTCTCTTGTTTGGTGCGACGAGTGCGTCGGCTGCCGTGAGTGACCACACCGTGCAAACGGTGAATCCTACCGGCACCACGGTCAACCTGTTCGACTACTGGGTTGTCGATGGCGATAACGATAGCTCGAAGAACATAAACAACGACAACAAGAATAACAACACCGGTATCAATAAAGACCATCAGCTCAAGTTCAATGGTGGTGCCGGCACGGGCATTAACAAGTGGACGGGCAAAATCGGTACTGCTGGCTACGGTCGCCTTCAGTTTGTTAAGGACCAGCTTGTAAAGGGCTATCCGGAGATCAAGGCTGGCACCTACACCTCCCAAGGCCAGGGCGCTAACTACACCGACGAGTCGCTGGCCTATCTCTTTAACAATGACAGCCAGGCAAATGGCAAACAGGACGGCAAGGCCGTCTACAACAACGTGCAGGGCCTCTTCCAGCTCAAGGATGGCTATTACGTTTACGACTCGTATGGCTCTCGCGGCAACTATGCCGTATATAACTCCACGACTAACTCCTTTGACGTCTACGATAAGGCTGGCGTATATAAGGACAGCGTGTCAGATGCGAATCGGGGTCAGTTCTTCCCCTTTGACTCGGCTGACAAGGTTTTTGAAGAGAAGAACAGTCAGCTCTCTCCTATAGGAATAACGGACGGAACAAACGATAAGCTCAACCATCACTTTGGCATGTCCATGACCACGGAGTTTGTCCAGCCTAACGGTGGTAAGACCACCAAAAACGAGGATATGATCTTTAAGTTTTCGGGCGATGATGACGTCTGGGTCTACATCGACGACGTACTCGTGGGCGATCTGGGTGGCATTCACGAGAAGGCAACGCTTGATATCAACTTTGCTACCGGCGAAGTGAAAGTCGGTCATATTGACGGTGCGGATGGAGACGAGCAGGAAATCGAAAAAACCACCATCAAGGCAAAGTTCGACGCCGCCGGTGCAGATACCACCAACTTCTCCGGCAGCACCTTCCGTGACAGCACCAAGCACACGCTGAGCTTCTTTTATCTGGAGCGCGGCGCGGGCGCATCGAACATGTCACTCAAGTTTAACCTCACCACCCTGCCGTCGTCCGAGGTCGAGAAGGTCAACCAGAACGGCGAGGCTGTCCAGGGCGCAACCTTCGCTTTGTATCAGTCGGATGCCGACTGGAATGAGCAGGGTGAGGCCATCGCTCAGGGCACGACGGGCGCCAATGGCCAGCTGGTGCTTCGGATGAAGTCGGACGGTTCCGTGCTCTCGTTTGATAACCAGCATGCCGATGGGCACGACTACTTTGTACTCAAAGAGGAAGGCCTGCCCGAGGGATATCGCTCGAGTCTGACCTCGTCGACCACCGCAACGCCAGGCGAGTTGCATCTGCAGTACAAGCAGGCCGCGGCGAGTGGCACGGGCGGCGTGGTTGTTGCCCCGGAAACAACGGTCACCACAGCCGACGGCAAACAATGGACGGGTAGTCGTATGTGGCTCAACGGTGGCTATCTGGCCGCCAAGGAGACCATCTCCCTGTCCAAAGAGACGGTAGACAAAAAGGGCCACGCCATTAGCTCGGGTACGACCTTTGCCGTCGTGCTCAAGCTCACCGGTGCGGGCGAGGACCACACAAGCGAAGACGCATGGACGGCGGTCACGGGCAATCCGCTCGATGGCTACAAACTGTGCTCCAAACACGGCATTGCCGGTGCCGTCGAGGCTGCCCAATCGGCCGACACGAGTGTCTTTGCCGTCAACACCAAGGGCGATTACGAGGTGACGGTCAGGTCGCTGCCCGGCGATATCGAGAAGTACGCCGCCATGTTACAGGATAAGTCTCAGTCCGAATATACCGTGGCGGCGTATCACACCACGGCGTCGTCTCTGGCAGAGGCAACCACGGAGAACACCTCTATGGTTGAATACCAGTCGATAAACAGGCAGTTCTCAACCGTGATCCACCTTACGAACGTTCAGAACCGTCTGTTTGTGCAGAAGGTCGATGACCTGGGCGAGCCCGTGAACGGCGCAACGTTTGAACTGTACAAAGCCAACGACGTTACCGGCAATAGTCCCAGCACGTATGCCATCAAGCCCAATGCCACGCCGTATGACACCGTGCAGGCAAAAGGCATGACCTATCCGTATGAGATTAAGGGTGCTGCATGCTTCCCGCTCGATTCGAATAATCACGCACCTCTTACCAAAGGTACGTACTATCTGCGCGAATCGTTGAGCCCGGATGGCTACGAGATAAATTCCACCATTACCAAGGTGATCGTGGACGATTCGGGCGTGTACGTGGATGCCGGTGAGAAGAACGACGGCGTGCGCAGCATGAGTGGCCCGGGTTCGCTGATTGCCTCGTTGGCGCAGTTTGGCTCTCCCGACTCGATCGACAACACGCTTACACACATCAAGGGCAAGCTGCAGAGCGTGACTGGTGCAGATGTCAAGGGTAACCTGACGTGGGGCCAGACGAGCACCGCCGAGGGCGTGACGCCTTCGCTCAAAAATGACTTGATGCACATGCGCTATGACAAGGCGACTCAGGGCACCAAGACCGTTCTGCGTTATGTCGAGGACAAGGGCGTCCGCGACGGCCAGCTGGCGACGATCTTTGCCGATACGGGCATCAACCGTATGGCCCTCTACCAAGAGGACGACCCATCATATATCGATGATGCCTCCAAGACTCGTACCAACTTGGGCACGCTCCAGCTCAACCATCTCTTTACCACGGCAACGGCCGTGCAGTATACCGACCGTCGCGTGGCGCGCCTGCAAGTGACCAAGACCGTGACGGCGGATGCTAGGCTTACCGCGCCTACCAAGGATGCGAACAACAACGATCTGACGTTTACGTTTAAGTTCACCCTGCCGGAGTCCGAGAAGGGCTACGAGGCACACGTATTCGATGCGAATGGCAATGCCGTGGGCGATTCCTTTACGCTCATGAACGGCAGCACCCATTCCATCAAGGCCGGCGAGACCATTCGCGTATACGACCTTATGCAGGGCGACAAGTATAGCGTGAGCGAGCTCACCACCAAGGACGAGGAGTCCAACGGCAACGTGCTGGCGAGCATCGTTAACACCGTGACCGGCTCTGCCGATGAGTCGGTGCTTCCGGCTGGCTTTAGGCTCGTGAGCCGCAGGGCCGGCGGCGAGGAACAGTCGGGAACCGGCAACACTATCACGGGTACGATCGACGCGCTCTTGGGTGGAGAGATCCCCGCGAGCAACAGGCTCGAGTTCACCAATAACTACAGCGCCAGCTCTGTAACGCTTGAGGGCAAAGATTTCCTGGAAGTCAAGAAAGAGCTCATCGGTCGCGATTGGACCGATGACGATACCTTTACCGTGAAGCTTACGCCCAAGCATGGCGCCCCCATGCCCAAGGACGGCGTGTCCACGATTACGCTGAACAGGCACGCTCAGGTCGGCAACTTCGGAACCATCGAGTATGCCAAGCCGGGCACCTACACCTATACCATCAATGAGGTTATCCCCGGTTCCGATGCCGGGGCAGACGGTATAAGCTACTCTGCCGCCGTCTATACCGCGAAGGTCGTGGTGGAGGACAACCAGGCTGGCGCTCTGGTCGTTACGAGCGTAAAGGTGGAGCAGGTGCGTGACGACGCGGACAAACCGGCTACCGCAGAGGTCGCCGGTAAGACCGCGACCTTCACCAACCGTTACGACGAGCATGAGAGGAGCATCATCATCCATGCTCAAAAGAACCTAGTCGACAACGCCGGGACGTTCCCGCTTGCCCAGGGCGCCTTTAGCTTTAAGCTCGAGCGTGTGGGCGGCTATACGGATGATAGCGCAGCGTTCGATCCCAAGACGGTCAACACGAGCGTCAAGGCTCCCATGCCTCAGGGCGCCGAAGGCGACACCGCGTCCGTGGGCAACAACGCCGACGGCACGGTGACCTGGCCGGCGATCTCCTATACCGCCAGGGCGGATGCGGGACGCGCCTACGTGTACAAGTTTGCCGAGAATCCCGGCAGTGTCGCGGGCATGACCTACGACGGATCGGTCTATTACGCCGTGGTGCGCAACGCCAAGCAGGGCGCCGGCATCCAGACTTCGATCGAGTACTACAAGGTCTTGGCAAACGGCTCGGTAGAGAAGCTGGGCACGGACGTTACGCCATCCTTTACCAATATGTATAACGTGGAGCCCACAAGCGTGACCCTGCAGGGCCAAAAGACCCTGAGCGGTCGCGACTGGAACCAGGGCGAGAGCTATACCTTTAACCTCGCTGCCGCTACGGATGATGCCAGCGCAACTGGTCTGGGTAAGACCACCGCAAAGGCAGTAACGGATGGAGCCGTTGCTATCGGCACTAACCAAGCTGTCGCCAATGCGCCCGAGTCGGGACGCGTGGCCTCGTTCGCCTTTGGCACCGAAGCCGCCCCGGCCGTGACGTTCAAACGCGCAGGTACCTTTAGCTTTAATATCACCGAGAATGCCGCGCAGGATGGCCAGGCGGGCATGTCCATGGACAAGCACACCGCACGTGCGATCGTCGTGGTGACCGATCTGGACAAGTCGGGCAACCACACGGGCGAGCTGCGCGTGTCGAGCGTGACCTATGCCAACACCGGTGCCTCCGATGCAGACAAGGCCGTAACCGACAAGGCCGCCTTTACCAACGCATACCATGCGACGGGCACCTTTGGCGGCGTGACGGTGAGCAAGACCCTTCAGGGTCGCGCCTCTACCGCGGGCCAGTTTACCTTTGCCGTGACGGGTCTTTGGTACAACGGCGTCCAGACGTCGGTCGATGGCGCCGAGGCCAACCTGTCCAACAAGGCGGCGAAGGCCGGCGTGTCCGGCGCCGTGGTGAGCGCAAGCGGGGAAGAGAAGCTCTTTGCCCGTACGCTCACCGAGCAGGACCTTGGCCATACGTTTGCCTACCGCATCCACGAGAACCAGCCCGCGCCCGTTGGCTACACCTACGATACCAACTACACCGGCGACGCTATCGTGCTCGTTAAGGTTCTTGCGCACGACAACAATCCTGCCAAGCTCTATACCGTGACGACCGTGCTCAAGGGCGCAGGCGTGACGAAGCTGCTGGGCGATGCCAGCAACGCGAGCGCGTTGACAGACGACAAGATTGCCGAGCTCAAGCAGGATCCGAATACCTACGTGCAGCAGTACGATGCAAGCAAGGCCGGCGCCACGACGCCTACGCCTACTGTCTCGTTTGTTAATCGCTATGAGGCAAGCCTCGACTATGGCGTCGCCGGCGGTCTGCAGATCGAGAAGACGCTGACGTACCCCGAGGGCGCAACGGTGCTCGGCTCGCCCAAGAGCACGTTCCGCTATATCGTCAAGCCTGCCGATGAGGCCTCTGCCAACAAGGTCGGCATTTCCATGGACGGCAAGGTCTACGAGACCGCAAATGTTGAGGCCAATGTTCCCAAGACCGTGAGCTTGGTTCCCGCGCGCGGGCTGACCCTCACTCAGAATGATGCTGGCAAGACGTTCACCTATACGGTGGGCGAGATTGACGACAAGGCGACGGGCTTTACGTACGACAACACGGTCCATACGGTTAGGGTCGTCGTAGCGGATAACGGCGACGGCACGCTCAGGGTCACGACGTCGGTAAGCAAGCAGGTCGATGGCAAGGATGAGCTTGAGGGCCAGTGGATCTACCCGGCGGACGCGACGTCCACCGGTGTCGCGACGGTCAAGTTTAAGAACACCTATACGGTTACCAAGGCGGCAACCTACACTCCGTCCGTGACGAAGGCCGTTGTCGGCGCCAATGCCCCGGACAAGTTCACCTTTACCATGACCGCAGCTGACGACGCCACCAGGGCTGCCATCGATGGCAAGCTCGTCACCGGCTCTTCGATGAGTGCGGACAACGGCTACGATGAGGAGAAGCAAACGACGGCGGCCCTCAAGGACGGGGAGCACGAAAAGATTGACTTCTCAACGCTCACCTTCAACAAGCCGGGCACGTATAAGTTTGCTATTAACGAGCTGGCTGCGAACAGCGGTCTTGGCGAGTGGAAGTATGACACGCACACCTATACCGTGACCGTTACCGTAACCGATGAGGGCGGCAAGCTTGTGGCCCGCGACGACGGCACGACCGGCTCGGAAGGCTTCATCTTCACCAATAGATACCAAACTTCGACGAGCTACGAGCTCCAGGGCGGTCTTGAGATCGTCAAGACGCTTAACGGGCACGACCTGCATGCCGGCATGTTTGGCTTTACGGTGACGGGCGAAGACACCGCCTCAACCGAAAAGCTTAAGGCGCTGCTGCGTGCGGATAAGGATAAGGGCGAGCTTGCCGTTACCAACGATGAGCCGCAGGCCGATGGTAAGTCCTACACCGATATTTTGGGCGGTCTGACCTTTGCGACGGGCGACGCGGGCAAGACGTTCACCTACAAGGTGGTCGAGAATAAGGGCGACAAGGGCGGCTATAAATACGACTCTACCTATTGGACGGTAGAGATTGCAGTTAAGAAGCGCGATAACGGTTCGCTCTATACCGTGACTACCGTCAAGCACTATGACGCTGATAAGGCGGAGCTTTCCGCTGATAAAAAGATCTATAACTCCGAAAACGGCACCGCCGAGGCCCAGGTGTTCTTCACCAACAGCTACATCGCGAGCGGAACCTTTGAGGGTCTTGCTGCCGAGAAGGTAATGGACTCCCACGACAAGATCGAGGCTGACCAGTATACGTTTGACCTGTATGCCGAGAAGACCGACGGCACGCTCAAATGGATGGATGAGGGCACGACCCAGGCGAGCGATAACGGTAAAGCCACGGTCGACTTCGGTAAGGTTTACTTTAAGCTCGGCAACGCTACCGGCGAATCCCATGAGCAGACGATCGACCTTGCCGGCGCCGTCAAAGACGGCATTGCCACCAAGCGGCACAATGCCGACCACACCACCACCTACAGCTTTAACCTGGTGGCAAAGGAGCGCTTGGCCAACCTGCCCGAGGGCGTGCGTCCCGTGGACACGTCCGCGACGTGCCGCGTGCTGCTCGAGGTGACCGACAACAACAACGGCAAACTTACGTCCAAAGTGAACTATCGCAACGGTACCGAGAACGGCATGATCGTCTTCCACAACACGCGCGATAAGGTCAAGACGATCGGCACGGTCGCGGAGCCCAATGTGGACATCGATGGGCAGCTGCTCTCCGTGGGCGACTCCTACGTCTATACCATCAACTGGGTCAACACCGAGGCCGATGCTGACGGCAACCTGGTTCCGGCCAAGGTGACCGTGACCGACGAGCTGCCCACGGGCGTCGTGTTCGAGGCCTTTGAGGGCGAGAACGCCGACAAGGGCACCGCGAGTGGCCAGTCGCTCACGTGGAGCCTGGGCGAGCAGCCTGCGGGCAGCCACGGTTCGGTGCGCGTGCGCGTCAAGATTACCGAGGACGCCGTGAAGGGTGCCCAGGGCGCTGTCGGCACCGTCAAGAATGCCGCCACCATTACGGTTGGCAAAAGGAGCTATACCGGTACCACGACTAACTACGTGCCCAAGAAGTCCGAGAGCGATGCTCAGGATTCGAATGAGTCGGGTGTGGCGCTGGGCGATGAGCTCACCTATACCATCGGCTACAAGAACACCGAGAACAAGCAGGCTACGGTGACGGTCTCCGATGCCGTTCCCGCGGGGACTAAGTTCGTTGAGTTCGCGGGCGACCATGCGGATGTCGCATCCAAGGACAACGACGGCAACCTCACCTGGACGTTGGCGGACGTTCCCGCCGGCGAGGAGGGCACGGTCCAGTTTAAGGTCCGCGTGACCGAGGATGCGTTCAAGAGCGGCGGCGCTTCGGGCGACATCTCCAACCAGGCGTCGGTGGCGGTTGGCAACAACCCTGCCGTTAAGACCAACACTACTACCGGCGAGGTCTCTGACGGCCGTCTGACGCTGAGCAAGACGGTCACGGCCGCCGAAGGAATCACCGCGCCCAACAAGACGTTTACCTTTAAGGTGCTGCTCTACCAGGCCGATGGCACAACGCCTCTGGCCGGCACCTTTGCGTACGCCGGTCGCCCCAGCGGTGCCAACGGCACCTATGTAAGCGGACAGATCAAGAGCGGGGACACTATCGCGCTTAAGGCCGGCGGCTCCGTGACGGTTACCGTGCCCGCGGGCGCTCGCTACGAGGTGCAGGAGCTCGACTCCAAGGGCAACCTCATGACGAGCGAGGACGGCTTTACGGTTGCCGACAAGACGAACCCGCAGAAGGGCACCGTCAAGCAGGCGACGCAGGCGGGCTTCACCAATGCCTACAGCGTGGAGTCCACGAAGGTGGAGAACGCCTTTAAGGTGCAAAAGAAGATCTCCGGCCGCAACTGGACTAAGGCGGATGCCTTTGCCATGACGCTGACTGCCGAGGGCGAGGCGCCCATGCCCGAGGGCGCCAAGGAGGGCGTGGCGACGATTACGCTGAACCAGAATGCCCAGGTCGGCAACTTCGGCACCATCGAGTACACCAAGCCCGGTACCTATACCTATGTGATTGCCGAGCAGGCGGGTGACGAGACGGCGCTCACGTTCTCGAAGGCCACCTATCGCGCCACCGTCACGGTGACTGACGACGGCGCCGGAAAGCTGTCTGCCAAGACTAAGATTGCGCAGCTGACCGACGATGCCGGTAATGCTGCCGAGAGCACGGTCGAGGCGGCGGTCTTTACCAACACCGCTAAGGCCGGCAGCCTCACCGTCAAGAAGACGGTCGTCGACGGCGACAGCCAGCGCGAGTTCGGCTTCACCGTCATGCTGGCCGACGAGGACGGCGAGCCCGTCTCCGGCACCTTCGGCAAGGGCGACGGCGCCATGACGTTCACGGACGGCAAGGCGACCTTCACGCTCAAGGACGGCGGGGAGAAGACCATCGTCGGCCTGCCCGTGGGCGCGCGCTACACCGTGACCGAGGACGCGGCCGAGGGCTACACGACCACGGCCGAGGGGGCCGAGGGCACCGTGACCGATGCCGGCGCGACCGCGGCGTTCACCAACACGTACGGAACGGCCGCCGAGGGCAGGGACGTCTCCACCGCGGGGCTCTTCACCAAGACGCTTAAGGGCCGCGACTGGGCGGAGGGCGATAGCTTCCAGTTCACGCTTACGGGCGAGAGCGGCGCGCCCATGCCCGAGGGCTCTGTCGACGACTCCAAGACCGTCAGCGTGACGGCCGCCGCCGGAACCAAGGCGGGCGCTAAGGTCGCCTTTGACTTCGGCTCTATCCGCTACACGCTTAACGATATCAAGGCCGCCGGGTTCGCGGAGGTCGGCGGCAAGCGCGTGCGCGCCAAGACCTTCACTTACGCGGTGCGCGAGGTCAGGCCCGATGACGGCTCTGCCATCGCCGGAGTGTCCTACGACGGCCGCGTCGCCACGATGACGGTGACTGTGACCGACGACGGTTCCGGCAACCTCACGGCCTCGACGCCCGCGATCGCGCAGGTGAGCGGCGGCGACTTCGTCAACACCTACACGACCGAGCTCGACTACTCTGCCCGTGCGGGCGTGCGCCTGTCCAAGACGCTCTCCGGCCGTGCCATGGAGGCGGGGCAGTTCGCCTTCACCGTGACCGCCGACGACGAGACGGCCGACAAGCTCGGCCTCAAGACCGGCAAGGACGCCTACGCCGTGGCCGCGGCCGATGACGGCGCGGCCGGCCTGGTCGACCTGATCGGCGGTGCCGCAAAGGGCGACGTGAAGTTCACCGACGCCGATGCGGGCAAGACCTACAGCTTCACTGTCGCCGAGACCAAGCTCGGCGGCGAGGGCTACACCAACGACACCGCGCCGCGCACGGTGACCATCGCGCCCGCCTACGATGTAGCGACGGGCAAGCTCACGGTCACGACCACGGTCGTCAAGGACGGTGTCGAGGTCGCCCGCAGCGAGGTCTCGACGGCCGATGACATCGCGGAGCTGCCCGCGCCCGTGACGGTCGCGTTCGAGAACTCCTACGAGGCCACCGGAACGCTCGGCGGCGAGGGCAATGTGGCCATCAACGCCACCAAGACACTGACGGGCCGCCCCGCGGCGGCGGGCGAGTTCAAGTTCTCCGTCCGCGATGCCCGCGGCAGCGAGGTCGCGACCGCATCCAACCGGGCCTCCGGCGACGGCGAGGCCGCGGAGCTCACGTTCTCGTCCATCTCCTACACCACCGACGCGCTCGAGCAGATGGTGATGGATGGCACCGCCACCTGGGCCGACGACGGCTCCTGGTCCATCCCCTATACCGTTTCCGAGGACACGGCGGCGCTGCCCGCGCCCGTGACGGCGACCGCCTCGAGCTTCGACATCACCGTCAAGGTGACCGATAACGGCAAGGGCGGGCTGGATGTAGCCGTGACCTACCCCGATGGCTCCGACGGTAAGCTGTCGTTCGTGAACGGCTACCGCGCCAACGAGGCGACGGTCGAGCTTGCGGGTACCAAGACGCTGGCGCTCAGCCAGGCCGGACTCGGCCTCACGCAGGCCGACATCGCGGGCAAGTACACCTTCAAGATTGAGCCGCTGGACGGCGCGCCCGCACCGGTCGACGCCTCCGGCAAGACGGTGACCGAGGCGACCAATGACGCCGCCGGCAACGTCGAGCTTGGCAGCGTCACGTTCAAGCAGCCGAGCGACCTCGACGACGTCGAGATCGACGGCGACGGCATGCGCACCAAGACGTTCGCCTACCGGGTGAGCGAGTCCGGCTCGGTCGACGGCGTGGTTAACGACGCGACGTCGACCAGGACCTTCACGGTCAAGGTCGTCGAGGACACCAACAAGGGCACGCTCGTCGCGGAGGTCCTGCCCGCCGAGGGTACGCCCAAGGGCAAGGGCGCGTTCGAGTTCACCAACACCTACGGCGTGGACCCGACGCCGAGCTTTGTCACCGACCAGATCAAGGTGAGCAAGAAGCTCAAAGGCCGCGATCTGGCCGAGGGCGAGTTCGAGTTCCAGCTGGTCGAGATCGCCGCCGATGGCAGCGAGAGCGTCAAGGCGACAGGTAAGAACGCCGCCGACGGCACGGTCGCGCTCGGCTCCATCACCTACACCGCGCCCGGTTCGCACAGTTACGAGCTGCGCGAGGTCACCGGCACGGCGGGCGGCGTGACCTACGACAGGGCGATCCGCCGCGTGCACACGACGGTCACCGATGCCGGCAACGGCACACTCGCCGTCAAGCACGAGCTTGTGGATGCCGAGGGCAATCCCACGGGCGACACCTCGGTGACCTTCACCAACGGCTACGAGGCCGCACCCGTCACCCTCAAGCTGGGCGCCGCCAAGGTGCTCAAGGGCGCCGAGCTCAAGGCGGGCCAGTTTAGCTTTGAGCTCAAGAGCCGGGACGGCAAGGTCATGTCGACCGCCAAGAACGCCGCGGACGGCAGCGTCACGTTCGACGCCCTGACCTTCAAGCAGGCCGGCACCTACACCTTCACGGTGAGCGAGGTCGACGACGACCAAGCGCATGTGACCTACGACAAGGCTGTGCGCAAGATCGTCGTCACGGTGAGCGACGAGGCGGCCGACGGCACCAAGACGGGTTACCTGTCGGCGAAGGTCTCCTACGAGGGCGACGCCAGCCTGCCGCCGGTCTTCACCAACAGCTACGCCGAGGATCCCGGCACCCCCGGCACGCCCGAGAACCCCGGCACGCCGGGCGGCGGTTCCGATAGCGGTTCCGGCGGCAGCTCCGGCGGCGACGGATCCAAGGGCGGCATGCCCGATACCGGCGACCGCAGCTTGCCGGTCGAGGCGCTCGCTGCCATGGCCGGCATCGGCGCGCTGACCGCAGCGGGCGGCGCGGTCCTGTACCGCAGGCGCCGTTAGCGATATGCACGAGTGGGGCGAATCCATCCGATGGGTTCGCCCCACTTGCCCTGCTGAGCGGGAGCGGGTAAGATATACCGAGCGCCTAGCGCGTTCGATGGGTTCGGATGACGACATGTTCCGAATCTGGTCAGGTCCGGAAGGAAGCAGCCATAAGGAGCCTCTGTCGGGCATCCGAATCCATCGAGTGCGCGGGCTTTCTTTTTGCGCGGTTTTACCAAACCGCGCAATGCTCGACGCTGCGCGCCACCCAGGGCGACAATTTGTCATTCAAAAGGCAGGGCATGACCAGAAGGTCTATGCCCTGCCTTTTTCATGCCAACTTGTTCGCCCTGGATGTCGCTCGCTGGCTGCGCCAAAACATCGGCGATTCCGTGGTCCAGACGTTTCTCGCTGGTCCTCGGCTGCGCCTGCGGAATCGCTCGACTACCAAATACCTCGCCGCCAACCGGGCCCCGTCGTCCAAAAATCACCCGTAGATGGCGCATTAATCTGAACAATTCATTCCCGCGCGTTGTGCTGCTCGCTGGCGTTGACAAAACATTGGCGTCATCTTTGGCCGGTTGTTTACTCGTCTTTTGAGTTCTTCGTACTATCATGGTTCGAATTGAGTGTGAATGATGATAGGGAGCGCCTTTTTATGATTGAGTTGCTTAGGCGTTTTGGCGGTAAGTTTCACCGGTATATGGTGATCGGCCCTGCGTGCAAGCTGATCGAAGTGATCTTTGACCTGCTGACGCCGCTGGTGATTGCGCAGATGATCGATAAGGGCATCGGCGCGCACGACGTCAACGCCGTCGTCCACTACGGTATGGTGCTTGGCGCCATGGCTGTGATCGGCATCTCGTTTACGCTCGTCTGCCAAAAGATGGCGGCGCTGACGTCGCAGGGCATGGGTACCGATATCCGCGGCGCGCTCTACGAACACATCAACAAGCTGAGCTATGCCGAGCTCGACCGCTTTGGCACGCCGTCGCTCATCACGCGCATTACCAACGACGTCAACCAGGTGCAGCTGGCCGTGGCGCTGGGCGTGCGCATGCTCATCCGCTGGCCCTTCCTGGCCGTGGGCTCCATGGTCGCGGCCCTTGCTATCGACCTTAAGCTCGGCATCATCTTTTTGATCTGCACGCCCGCCATCGGCCTGGTGTTTTGGTTTGTTATGGCGCGCTGCATTCCGTACTACAAACAGTTGCAGGCAAAGCTCGATCGCATCGCGCTTATCTGCCGCGAGGGTCTTTCGGGCGCCCGCGTGGTTCGTGCTTTTGTGCGCGAGGACCACGAGCGCGAGCGCTTTGCCCAAGCCGCCGATGACCAGGCCAATACTGCCATCGCGGTGGGCAAACTCTCGTCGATTCTCAACCCCGTCACGTTTCTTGTGATGAACCTGGGCGTATGCGCCATCCTGTGGGTGGGCGGCATTCAGGTCAACGTGGGCGAGCTCACGCAGGGCCAGATCATGGCGTTCGTCAACTACATGACGCAGACGCTCACCTCCATCGTGTATGTCGCCAACCTGGTCGTGGTCTTTACCAAGGCGAGCGCCAGCGCGTCGCGTATCAACGAGGTGCTCAACTGCGTGCCGAGTATTACCGACGAGGGCAACGAGCCGGTCGCACTGCCCGAGCCGGGCGTAGGGGGCGAGCTCGCTCCGGTTTTCGCGCTGAGCTTGAGCCACGCGAGCTTCTCCTTTGGCGCGGGCGCGGCCAACGCCGTTGATGACGTGACTCTGGAGCTGCCGCTGGGCAAAACGCTCGGCATTATCGGCGGCACGGGTAGTGGCAAGTCGACGCTCGTCTCGCTCATCCCGCGCCTGTACGACGCGGGCGTCGGCAGCGTAAATGTGATGGGTGCCGACGTGCGCACCTGGCCGCTCGACCAGCTGCGCCATGTGGTCGCGACCGTTCCGCAGCGCGCGTCGCTCGTGAGCGGTACGATTCGCAGCAACCTGACCTGGCGCGACGAGTCCGCGACCGATGAGGAGCTCTGGGCGGCGCTCGATATGGCGCAGGCCAGCGAGTTTGTGCGCAACAAGCCGCAGGGCTTGGATGCCCTGGTCGAGGCGGGCGGCAAGAACTTCAGCGGCGGTCAGCGTCAGCGTCTGACCATCGCGCGCGCCCTGGTGGGCTCGCCGCAGATTCTGATCATGGACGATTCCGCCTCGGCGCTCGACTTTAAGACCGACGCGGCACTTCGCCATGCCATTCGCGAGCGCAGCGCGCGTGGTGCCGCCGAGGGCGGGCTCCCGCTGACCACGGTGATCGTGAGCCAGCGCGTCTCGACCGTGCGCGACGCCGACATGATCTGCGTGCTCGACCACGGCTCGGTCGCGGGCCTGGGCACGCACGACGAGCTGTACGCAAGCTGCCAGCTCTACCGCGAGATCTGCCAGTCGCAGCTCCGCCGCGAGGAGCTCGAGGGACAGCAGGGGAGCGCGGCGGCCGTGTCCGCCCCGACTGCCTCTGCATCCACCTGCGCAAAGGAGGGCTGCTAGATGAATCCGTATACTTCTTCCGGTTCGGTCGCCACAATGACGGCCAATGTGTCTGGCAACGATAAGCTCAACGACTTGGGCGATGGCCCGCGCCAGCCCGGCGACCCCGAGCGCTATCCCGTGGGCGCGGTGACCCGTCGCCTGATGGGCTATGTCCGCCCGCATCGCATTTCGTTTGCGGCGTCGTTTGTGAGCGCCGCCATCTCGGTGATCTTGCAGCTCTACACGCCCATCCTCATCGGCGAAGGCATCGACCTCATCGTTGCCGCCGGACAGGTGGACTTTGATGCGCTGCTGCCGCTCGTCACCAAGCTCGCGCTGGTCGTGGTTGGCGCCGCGGCCTTCCAGTGGCTGCAGGGCTACTGCGTCAACCGCCTGTCCTACGAGACGGTGCGCGACATGCGCGTGGAGGCGAGCGACAAGCTCAGCCGCATGCCGCTCAGCTTTATCGACAGCCATGCCCACGGCGACCTTATGAGCCGCGTGGTCAACGATGTCGATCAGGTGGGTGACGGTCTGCTGCAGGGCTTCACGCAGCTCTTCACCGGCGTTATCACCATCGTGGGCACGCTCGCGTTTATGCTCTCCATCAACCTGACCATGACGCTCGTGGTGGTGCTCGTCACGCCGCTTTCTATCTTTGCGGCCGGCGCTATCGCCAAGCTCTCCAACAAGAGCTTTACGGCCCAGCAGCGCATCCAGGGCCAGCTCGGCGGTCATATCGAGGAGTATGTGGGCGAGCAGAAGCTCGTGGACGCCTTCGCCTACGGCCCAAATGCCCAGCAGCGCTTCGACGCCCTCAACGCCGAGCTCTACACCGCGGGCGAGCGCGCGCAGTTTATGGGCTCGCTCTCCAACCCCGGCACGCGCTTTATCAATAACATCATCTATGCCGTGGTGGCCGTGATCGGCTGCGTGGGCGTGATCACGGGCGTGCCCGCGGCGCTTACGGTGGGCGGCGTGCAGATCTTCCTGTCCTACGCCAACCAGTACACCAAGCCGTTCAACGAGGTCACCAACGTCATTACGCAAATTCAGACCGCGTACGCCTCGGCGCGCCGCATGTTTGCGCTGCTTGATGCCCGCGAGCAGGAGCCCGATGCCGCAGATGCCGTGGAGCTTGCCGCCCCGCAGGGCGAGGTCGCCTTTGAGCATGTGGACTTTAGCTACGTGCCCGACCGCAAGCTGCTGCGGGACATTTGCATTGACGCCAAGCCCGGCATGCGCTTTGCCCTGGTCGGCCCCACGGGCTGCGGCAAGACGACGCTCATCAATTTGCTGCTGCGCTTTTACGATATCGATGCCGGCCGCATTGCTGTCGACGGCCGCTCCTCGCGCGACTACACGCGCGCAAGCCTGCGCCGCGCCTTTGGCATGGTGCTGCAGGATACGTGGCTGTTCGAGGGCACGGTGGCAGAAAACATCGCCTACGGTTGTCCCGACGCCACGCGCGAACAGGTCATCGAGGCGGCCAAGCGTGCTCATGCGCACAAGTTTATCGTGCAGCTGCCGAAAGGCTACGACACGGTGATCGGCGAGGACGGCGGCACGTTTAGCCAGGGCCAAAAGCAGCTGCTGTGCATCGCGCGCGTCATGCTCACCGACCCGGCGATCCTGCTGCTGGACGAGGCGACCTCGAGCATCGATACCCGCACCGAGCTGCAGGTGCAGGCGGCATTCGACGAGCTCATGGCCGGCCGCACGAGCTTTGTCGTGGCGCATCGCCTGAGCACGATTCGCAATGCCGATTGCATCCTGGTGATGCGCGACGGCGAGATTATCGAGCGCGGCACGCACGACGAGCTGCTAGCGGCAGGCGGCTTCTACGCCGAACTCTACCGCAGCCAATTCGCCCAGTAAGCAGGTGCGTGGGACAAATTAATCAGGTTAGTTTGTCCCATAGAGCCATCTTGTTATATAGCGTTCTACCAGCGCGTGATACATTTTGACGATTCTTCGTGACACAATTTGACGGTATTCCGTGAAGCACTTTGCGGCGGCATTAATCCAGGTACACGCGGTTCGAAATCTGTCCAAAGATGTCGCCTGCGTCGCCAATCGACAGACGGTGGTTTACATCTGTCACGTTAGTACTAAGATATTCATCTAATAAATTGCATTAGTGGCTTTAGTTTTGGGGGAAACGGGGCAACGTGACTATGACATGCTCTTTGGTGGTTAACAGCAAGAGCGGTAATACCAGGATGGTTTCGGGCGCGATCAAGCGTGCCCTGCAGGCTGCGGGCGTTGAGTTTATTCATGCCGCGGCGTTGAGCGACGACGCGGATGCCGAGCAGGTCGCGCGCGAGGCGCAAGGAGCTTGTGCGGCCGACACCGTACTCGTCGGTTTTTGGTGTGACAAGGGCGCCTGCACGCCTTCGGTCGCGGCGTTGCTCTCCGCCCTACACGGCAAGCGCGTCTTCCTGTTTGGTACCTGCGGCTTTGGCGCCGACCAGAGCTACTACCAGCAGATTATCGATCGCGTGACCTCCAATTTGGCTGGGGATGCCGAGCTTGCGGGTTGGGCTATGTGCCAGGGCAAGATGGGCCCCGCGGTCAAGCAGCGCTACGAGGCCATGCTCGAGCAAGATCCCGACAATGCCCGCTTTAAGATGCTGCTCGACAACTGGGTCGCCGCAAAGGATCACCCCACCAAGGAGGATTTGGACAACATGGCTGCAGCTGCCAAAAAGGCCGTGCTGGGGGAGTAGCTCCCATCGCTGACGGCGGTCGGCCCATCTTTCTAAATGTAACGTCCTCCCGGGCGTCGGGGCACGAAGTTCCCTGCTCTACAGTCCTGCGCAAGACGAAGGCCACATTAAGCGGCCTTCTTTGTGTGCGGAACTCGCGATGAACCTTATATGCCTCCGCCGGGCAGGCGCCACTTTGCGGAACCTAGGCCTAGCAGGTGGGGGGCTGAAAATTTCATGCCCGGATGTGTTCAGGGTGGGACGGGCTTTCCGGATGGGTGGGGTTTCGGAAAATGTGTCCCGGAATTTGGCTTTGGAAAGGGATGCGGTTTCCGGTTGAGGCCTCTGGCGGAAAGTGCATCCCAGAATTAGTGCTCAGAACGGGATGCAGTTTCCCAATGAGGCTCAGGCGGAAAGTGTGTCCCAGAAGCGAGGCTCAAAGTGGGATGCCGTTTCCGGTTGAGGTCCTTGGCGGAAAGCGTGTCCCAGAATTTGCGCTCAAAGTGGGATGTGGTTTCCGGTTGAGGGTCTAAGGGGAAAGTGCGTCCCAGAATC
>CAKUHP010000017.1 GCA_934658705.1 uncultured Collinsella sp.
CTCGATATCGGTGCATACGCACGTAAACCGCATGGGGCAGGCGCGGTATGACTCCAGGTCGATGGGATCGCGCTCGAGCGGCACCTCATGATAGGCAAACTCGGCATTGAACATATCGCCCGTTCGCAGCCAGCTCGTCACGCTCGCATAGCGCTTGTCGGCACAATAGGCCTTGTTATAGCGAATGGCGCGACCGATCTGGCGCGACTTAAAGTTATAGCCAAACGCCGCCCCCGCCGAGACGCCCACCATATGGTCGCAGGTCAGGCCATGCTCCATCCAAACGTCGAGCACGCCCGCCGTATACATACCGCGATAGCCGCCTCCCTCGAGCGCCAGCCCCACCGTAGGCGTCGTATCTGGCTGTGTCATGCGACCATCTCCGTCCCTGCGCAATGCAAACGGAACAAGTATACCCGTCAACAAATATCGTTCTCGTCGCATTTTTCTGCGCACGAAACCGCATTACCATTTGGCGAATAAACGGTGCCTCACAGCACGCCCGCCCCCGCACGCCCATATAATGGTTGTTTATACTACTCAGTACTGTTCAATAATGAACAGTAGCTGACAAATAAACTCAACAATGCAGCAAGGCGGGGGCATGGAAACGAATAACACGCAGGGTGCCGAGCCGCGTCAAGAAGATGCGCTCGACCAGCTAAACACCTGCCTCGCCGCGCTGTCGAGCATCTGCGATCCACAACAGCCCGAAGCCGAACGCTTGCTCGCAGAGGCGACCGATGCCGCCGCCCGCCTACGCGGCCGCATTGCGAAACTCAAATCCGACGCGTACACCGACCCGCTCACGGGGCTGCCCAACCGCACTGCCTACACCTACGACCTCGCATGTGTCTGGGACCGCCAGCTCGAGCACACGATCGCCTACATCGATATCGACGGCCTCAAAATCTGTAACGATCGCTTTGGGCACCCGGCAGGCAATCGCTACATCACCAAAGTCGCAAACTGCCTTAAGCTGCACTGCCATCCCGATGAGCATCTCTATCGCATAGGCGGAGACGAGTTCGTGCTCATCTCCATGACCGATTCGGTTGACATGCTCAACCAGCGGCTCGAGGCTTGTCGCGCCTCCCTTGCGACCTCGACGTTCGATGACGGCAAGACCCCCATGAGCTACAGCTACGGTTGTGCCCATGCCAATCCCCAGGCCGGCGATGCCCTTCATAAGATGACGGCCGAAGCTGACCGGCGGATGTATGACTACAAGTTCACCAACGCCGCACGCAACCGCATGAGCAGGGCATTCGACGAACAGCATCATATCCTCGACACCTTGGCCGATTTTCATGCCGTGCAAGATCGTATCTTCCAGGCTTTGTCACTCACGGATATTGGGCGCTACCTGTTTATCTGCAATGTCGACACCGATCAGTCTCATTGGTCCCACAACGCCGTACAGGATTTTGGCCTACCGTCCGGAACCATCTATCAGATGGGCGAGATATGGTCGCAGCACATCCATCCCGACGATGTCGATGCCTGGCGCCAGGATATCGAAGAGGTGATGTCGGGCAAAAAGCACCACCACAACATGCGTTATCGCGCCCTGGACGCAAGCGGCCGATACGCCACCGTCACGTGCGCCGGCATCCGTCTCGATGGCAACGAAAACGAGCCCACACTATTCGTGGGATCCATCACCAATGCGAGTATTGTCGAAAGCACCGACCCCGCCACCGGCGTTGGTGATGTGCGCGCGCTGATGACGGCCATCGAAAGACGCAAGGAGCTTGCCAAGCCCACCGATCTAGTGGCGTTTAAGTTCGAGAACATCGACCGCATCAATGCTGTCTATGGCTATCAAATGGGCAACGATGTCCTCGCGGAGCTCGTCGAGCGCATTTTGTCACGACTCAATGGGTCGGGCGAACTCTATCGGTCGTATGGGCTGCAGTTTGTCCTTATGTTTGACAGCCAGCCCGACATCGATCTTTTCGATATTGCCCAAGAGGTGCAGCAAGCGCTTATGATGCCCATCGCGGCGCACAGTATCGAAATCGCCCCCGTCGCCCATACTGCCTTTGCGCGTTATCCGTCTATCGTCTCGCAGCCGCTCACGATGCTGTCCAGCCTCAACCGCCGTCTGGACGCCGAGATGCGCAGCAAGGTTCCGACACCCCTCGAGCAAAGCGGCCCAGCTAGCGTCATTGGTCATGCTGCATACGACCGTCGAGACAAGATGACCGGGCTCATGCGCGGCAACGACTTTCTATACGCCGCCGATATGCACCACTCCGCACACGTTCGCGAAAACCGCGCCATTGTCGCCATCGATTTGGGACGCATGCGCGTCTTTAACGAATGGTACGGGCGCCAAGCGGGCGACGCCCTCATCGCCGAAGTGGGCGGTGCGCTGCTGGCGCTGCGAGCCGATTGCGGCGGACTCGCCGGATACTGGGGGCAGGACGACTTTGTCGCTTACCTCCCTGGCGACCGCGAGACCATCGATGCGCTCTACCATCGCATCCAGACCATCGTCGCCTCGCGCGACGACTCGGTGGGCTTCTTGCCCGCCTTTGGCGTTTGCCCGGTTGGTCCGACGGAACACATCGATATCTTGCTATACGACCATGCAAAAGCCGCACTCACCCGAGCCCGCCACGATTTTAAAAACCGTATCAAGTACTTTGAACCCGAAACGTATGCGCAGCGTGAACGCGAGGATTATCTGCTTTCGGCGTTTCAGCGCGCCCTGGGCCAGGGGCATATCACGTTCTATATTCAGCCGCAGTACGACATGGAGACCAAAAAGATCGTAGGCGGCGAGGCCCTTGCCCGCTGGAAAGACGGAGACGGCAACTTCATCTCGCCCGGCACGTTTGTGCCGCTGCTCGAGCGCAACGGTTTTGCCGTGACACTCGATCGCCATATCTGGAACCTCGTCTTTACGTGGCTCTCCAAGCGCTTGGCCCAAGGACTGCCCTGCGTGCCCATCTCCATCAACGTAAGCCAGACTGACCTGATTTCGGTCGATGTCGCCGACCAGCTCGAACGCCTGGCGATGCGCCATGCCGTTCCCACGCACTTCGTTAAGGTCGAAATTACCGAAAGCGCCTACGCCGATAATCCCGGAGATATTAAGGCGCTCACGAGCAAGCTCCGCGCTTTGGGCTTTTCCGTATTGATTGACGACTTTGGCAGCGGAGCATCGTCGCTCAGCATGCTACAGAATATCGATGCCGACGCGATTAAACTCGACAGCCGCTTTATGCCCGCGGAGGCCCATCAGGCCAACAGGAGCGAAAACATCGTCAAGTCCATCATCAACATGTCTTGGGAGATTGGCATGCCGGTCATAGTGGAAGGCGTCGAAACCGAAAAGCAAGTCGCCTTCCTGCGCGACCTGGGTTCGCGCTACGTCCAAGGCTATTACTATTACCGACCCATGCCGGTCGAGTCGTTTGAAAAGCTCCTGGTCGGCGCTTCGCCGATTGACCCGCGGGGCATCCTCTTGCATGACAACGAGCGGCACATCGACTTTGCAAAATAACGCCACTCACTAACGGCAAAACCCCCACCTTTAACACGCCGCGCGCCCCGCGCGCCGCATCGCCTCGACCCAAGAAAGCGGCATAAACATGGATAGCGCCAACACCTACACCAAGACGCTCGAAAAAACCATTCAAGACCTGCTTGATCGCCAGGAAGACCTGATCAAGACCGCTTTTACCGACCAGCTCACCGGTCTTGGCAACCGCGGCGGTTTTACCAAGTCTCTCGAAGAGATCTGGGAGCAGGGCACGCCGGTCACCATGGCGTTTATCGACATCGACAACCTCAAGCACTGTAACGATGCCTTTGGCCATGACGAAGGCAACCGCTACATCATGCAGGTGAGCCTGTACCTCAAACTCTATATCAAGGTTGGCGAAGCGGCATTTCGCCTGGGCGGCGATGAGTTTGCCGTGCTCTCCACTATCTCGACCGAGGATGACCTTGCTGAGCGCCTGGAGCACTGCCGCGCGGTACTTCTCAAAAACAACGACGCCGAGATGCCCCATTCGTTTAGCTACGGTGTGTCGCACGCCGACCCCAAGTTGGGCGAAACCTCTAATCGCATGACCATGGACGCCGACCACCGCATGTACGATTACAAGCTGCGCCATGCCATCCACTTGGATCGACGCAACATCAGCCAGGTCCATACGGACGACTATGAGGTCAGCGACCGCATCTTTGACGCCTTCTCGATGCTCGATGAGGGACGCTATTTCTTTATCGAAAACCTCGATAAGAACCGCACGCTTTGGTCGCAAGGAGCGCTGCGCGACTTTGGCCTGCCTTCGGAGCATATAGACAACAGTCACGATTATTGGAAAAGGCGCGTGCACCCTGACGACCTCGAGGCGTACACCCAGGATATCAACCAGATCCTTGACGGCTCCAGGCACTATCGTGCGATGCAGTATCGTATACGCAACGCCCAAGGCGATTACGTGCTGTGCCGCGTCCGGGGCTATCGCATCGATGGTGACAAGGACACGCCCTCGCTCTATGTCGGCGAGCTCGTTAACCACTCCCTTGTCGAAACCGTCGATCCCGCCACGGGGCTCGGCACTCAACGCATGCTGGTCAACGCCGTCGACGGCTGTCGCCGCGACAACCACCAGACGGGACTGATCGCCGTGCGCGTTCGCGGTACGACCCAACTCAATGAGCACTATGGAGCCGACGCCGTCGATACCATGCTTTCCGAGTACGCTGGCCGCATGCTCTCGCTCACTCGTGGCAGAAGTCGCGTGTTCCGTTCGCGCAGCGCACAATTCGTCGTTCTTACCAACAGTCTGGACCGCGATGCCTTCGACCGTCTCGCTCGCAATTTGGAGCGCGTCATCTCGGCCCCCGTCCAAATTGCCGGCGATTCCATCACCCCTACCTGCCTGGTCGTTCCCGTCTATTACGAGCGCTTAATCAACCAAGCACCGGCCATCTTGGAAGAGCTCGATCGTCGCCTGCGCGCCATCAACGGACCGTTCCACAACAACAGCCTTTCCATTCCCGAGCTCGAGCGCAAAGGCGCCATCGCCGAGCGCATCGAAGCGCTCACGGGCCTCTACCGCCCCAGCGAGTTTATGCGCCGCGCCAACGAGTTTTTGACCACGGTGAACGGCGGCGCATGGTGCATTGCCACCGTCGACATGGGACACATGCGCTTGTTCAATGAGTGGCATGGCCAGGCAGAAGGCGACCGTGTGCTCGCCGATGTGGGCACGGTGCTCAAAGATATCGAGAATACAGGCAAGGGCGTTGCAGGATACTGGGGTCAGGACGATTTTTGCATACTCGCCCCCTTTGAGCACGCTACCGTGCATCGCATTTATGCTCGCGTACGCGAAGCCGTGGCCAAGCACGATGACGGTGTGGGCTTTTGGCCGTCCATGGGCGTCTACCCTATCAATTCCCACGAGCAGATCACCATCGATGCTCAGGCCAAGGCCATGTTTGCCAACCGGCGCGCCAAAAACGACTTTAAGGAGCGCATTGCCGTCTTTAGCCCCGAGGATTACAAGCACGAGGCCGCATTTCACCATACGCTGACCGAGTTCCAGTACGCCCTCTCCAACGAGCGCATCACCTACTATCTGCAGCCTCAGGTCAACATGGAAACCGGCGAGATCATCGGCGCCGAGGCACTCACGCGTTGGATCGACAAGGATGGGTCCCTGATTCCGCCTGTAACCTTTATCCCTGCACTCGAAGAGAGCGGGTTTGTGGTGACGCTCGACAAATACATATGGCAGGGCGTTGCCATATGGCTGCGCGAGCGTCTCGACCGCGGACTTCGCGTCGTGCCGATATCCCTTAACGTATCGCGTGTGGACATCCTTGCCTGCGATGTCGCCGAACATATGGGGGCGCTGGCGGCCCAGTACAACCTGCCACCCGAGCTCATGCGCATCGAGATTACCGAGACCGCCTATACCGGAGAGTCCGAGGCCGTGGACAGGTTAACGGCCGAGCTGCACAACCGAGGGTTCTCGACCTACATGGACGACTTTGGCACTGGCCAGTCCACACTCGCCATGCTCAAGAGCGTCAACGTCGACGTCATTAAACTCGACCGCACGTTTGTGCCCGCCGGAAAAGCCGACGAACGCAGCACGCAGATCGTGTCATCGATGCTGGGAATGGCGCAGTCGCTCAAGCTGCCCGTTGTGATTGAAGGCATCGAGACGGAAGGCCAGGCTCAGCTGCTGCGCCAGATGGGCGCCCGCTATGCGCAGGGCTTCCTCTACTACCGCCCCATGCCGGCGACGGATTTTGAGGCATTGCTTGATGGCAAGATCACCGATTGATGTATACACGCGTAATGCAATGCCGCTGGGGGACACGTTTGTCCCCTTCGGCTAACTTATATCCTCAATCCTCATCGATTTGGGGATATGATACAGACCACTGTTTCGCCCAAGGAGGTTATTCATCATGAACGAATCGTATCGCCTGGGCGAGCAATCGATTGTCGCCTATCTTCAGCGATTGGCGAATGGGGTCTCGTCCGCCGAGCTCGATGTCGCGGCACTGCCTACAGAGCTGCGCGGTATTGGCGAGCAGCTGCAAAAGACCCACGCCATCCTGCAACAAGAGCGCCAGCTGCTCGAATGCAGCGCCCATATCGACCCGCTCACCAATCTGGGCAACCGCGGCGGGCTCGACCGTCACGCCGACCGACTCTGGCGCAAAGGCGATCCCTTCACCTGCGCCTATGTTGACATCGATCACCTTAAACACTGCAACGATATATTCGGCCATGCCGAAGGCAACCGCTATATTCTGCGCATCTGCCGCTCACTCTCCGAAACCATGGAGCACGACGAGTTGCTGTTCCGCATTGGCGGAGACGAGTTCGTGCTCATCTCACCCACGACAAGCGAGACGGAACTCGAGCAGCGCCTGGAGCAGGTACGCACCAATCTGATCGAGGCAACCTCGGACGGCAAGGCGCCCATGATCGCCAGCTTTAGCTTTGGTTGTTCAAGCGTTAACCCACTTGCCGGCGACACACGTCGTCAGATGACGATGGATGCCGACCGCAAGATGTATCGCTATAAACTCATGCATCGCGTGCAGCAACCAGAAGGCGACGGCACGCAGCAACACCCCATCGCCGACCATCTTCCGTGCAACGACCGCGTGTTCCAGGCAATCTCCATGAGCTCCGAGACACGCTACCCGTTCATCCTCAACCTCGATACCGGCGAATCGCAATGGTCGGTCAATGCCGTGCGCGATTTTGACCTGCCTTCCCAGCATCCCTTTAACTCGGTCGATATGTGGCTCGCCCGCGTTCACCCCGAGGACCGCGACAACGTGCGCTCTGAGCTCGACATGGTGGTAAATGGATCGTGGCACTTCCATTACATGCAATATCGCGTGATGGATGCCACCGGAAAGTACGTGCTCTGCGACTGCACGGGTTACCGCCTGGACGGCACCGACACCGAGCCCAACATGTACGTGGGCATTATCATCAACCGCAGCTTGGCCGATACGACCGATTCCGTGACCGGCTTGGGCGATGTCCACGCCCTGGTCAACGCCATTGGGGAGATGCGTCGCGTGCCGCACGAGGCAGGCTTTATCGCCATTAAGATCGACGATATCGCCAAGGTCAATGCCCGCTTTGGCTTTGATGCGGGCGATCGCGTTTTGGCCGAAAGCGCCGCCTGTCTTATGGAATGTTCGCGCGGTAAGGGTCGCCTGTTCCGCTCGACGGGGCCGACCTTTGTGGCGCTTTTCGACGACCTTAATCCCGAGGCGATTGACGAGATCGCCGACGAGATCGAGCGCTTCTTGGGCTCGCCCGTGCTTATCGGATCGCTTGAATATCAGCCGCCCATTCGCGTAGCCACGCTTCATCTGGACGGTGTCGACCGACAGCCCGTTTCCATTTTGAATGAGCTCAAAGCGTTGCTCAGGGAAGCAGTGCAGGTGCCAGGCACCAAGCTGGACTAGCACCACGGGCGCGATGTGAAACACGAGCCGTTTCGCATCGCGCCCCGTGCCATCTGCCTCATCGTGAGATAATCCTCCGCAGAAACCACCGACAGCAGAGGGAGTTTTTCATGAAGGTTCTTTTGGTTAATGGCAGCCCCAAGGCAAACGGCAACACCGCCACAGCACTCGCCGAGATTGCCAAGCAGCTCAACGTCGAGGGTATCGATACCGAGATTTTCCAGCTGGGTGCCAAGCCCATTCGCGACTGCATTGGTTGTGGTCAGTGCGGCAAGCTCGATTGCCGCTGCACCTTTGACGACGACGTGGTCAACGAGCTGATCGCCGCCGCCGAGCAGGCAGACGGCTTTGTCTTTGGCTCCCCCGTCTACTACGCGCATCCCAGCGGCCGCATCCTCTCGGCCCTCGACCGTGCATTCTATGCCGGCGGTAAGGCCTTCGCGCACAAGCCAGGCGCTGCCGTCGCCGTTGCCCGTCGTGGCGGCACGTCGACCACCTTCGATGTGCTCAACAAGTACTTCACCATCAACCAGATGCCCGTGGTGGCCTCCACCTACTGGAACAACGTCTTTGGCGCCATGCCGGGCGAGGCCGCCCAGGACGCCGAAGGCCTGGCCACCATGCGCAATATCGGCAAGAACATGGCTTGGCTCCTGCGCTGCATCGAGGCAGGCAAGGCCGCCGGCATCGAAGCCCCCGAAGCCGATCGCGCCAGGACCAACTTCATCAGGTAGAACGGCGGAACTAGTAAATGAACGTGCAAATCTTCGGTACAAAGAAATCGTTCGATACCAAGAAGGCCCAGCGCTTCTTCAAAGAACGCCGCATTAAGGTGCAGTTTATCGACCTTAAGGAAAAGGAGATGAGCAAGGGCGAGCTTACGAGCGTCATGCAGGCGGTCGGTGGTATCGACAAGCTGCTCAACCCCAAGGCCAAAGACGAGGAGACGCTCGCGCTCATCCAGCACCTCACGCCCAGCCAACGCTTCGACAAGCTGCTCGAGAATCAGCAGGTACTGGCCGAGCCCATCGTGCGCAACGGCAAAAAGGCAACCGTCGGCTACTGTCCCGACGCGTGGGGAGCCTGGGAGTAGCCTGTGTTATTTGCCGGCTCGTGGGTATAAGAGTCGGCGTTTGGCATATGATTCAACTGTAAGCCATGTCTAACAAAGGAGGGCACATGCCCAACAAACCCGTGAAGATCATCATGCTTACCGGATACCTCGGTGCCGGCAAGACCACGCTGCTCAACCACATCCTCGCCAACGACGGCGGCATCCGCGCTGCCGTCATCGTCAACGATATCGGCGAGATCAACGTCGACGCCAGCCTTATCGCCGACGGCGGCCTTTCCGAGACCGACGACCTCATCCCGCTCACCAACGGCTGCATCTGCTGCACGCTTTCGGACGACCTCGCCAACCAGCTGCAGGGCATCGCCGATTCGGGTAACTTCGACTACATCATCATCGAGGCCTCGGGGATCTGCGAGCCTATCCCCATCGCCTACACCATCTCGAGCTTCTGCGACGAGGCCAAGGTGGGCGGCGAGCCCAAGCTCGCGCTCGACAACATCGTGGCCGTGGTCGACTGCGCCCGCATGTACGACGAGTTCAACGGCGGTCGCGACCTGCTGGCCGAGGACATCGACGAGGACGACATCGAGAGCCTGCTCATCCAGCAGATCGAGTTTTGCTCCACGCTGATCCTCAACAAGACCGATACCGTCACGCCCGAGCAGATCGCCGAGCTCAAGGCTATCGTGCGCAGCCTGCAGAAGGACGCCGTGATCGTCGAGGCTCAAAACGGCGAGGTCCCCATGGAGGAGCTGCTCGACACCGACCGCTTCGATTTTATGCGCGCCTACAACTCCGCCGCCTGGATCGAGGCCATGGAGCATCCCGAGGAGCACGACGACCCCGAGGTGCTGGAGTACGACATCGAGACCTTTGTGTACTCGCGCCGCAAGCCGTTTGACCTGCAGAAGTTCACCGACTTTGTTGAGCAGGAGTGGCCTGACGAGGTCATCCGCGTCAAGGGTCCGCTGTGGCAGACCGGCGATCCGGACATGTGCTACATGTTTGAGCAGGCCGGTCACCAGATGCGCCTGATGGAAAACGGCCTGTTCGTCGATTCCGCGCCCGAGGGCGAGAAGCAGAAGATCATCGACGAGAACCCCGAGATCATGCAGATTTGGGACGACGAGACGGGCGACCGCATGACGAGCCTGTGCATCATCGGCCGTCACATGGACAAGGATGCACTCATCGCAGCCCTCGATGCCTGCCTGACCGACTGGCACCGCGCCTAGGTTTTATCGCGGCGGACCCTTCCGCCCGTTATGCAACCGCCAAACCACCACGAAGGTGCCTGTCCCCTTCGTGGTGGTTTTTCGTTCTGAGCCAAGGAGATTCATGTTCAATATCGTGCTGTATGCGCCCGAGATTCCGGCCAACACGGGCAACATCGGCCGCACCTGCGTGGTTACCGGCGCCCGCCTGCATCTGGTGGAGCCGCTGGGCTTTTCGCTCGACGACAAGACGGTGCGTCGCGCCGGCCTGGGCTACTGGCAAAACTTGGACGTGACGACGTATGCCGGCTGGGAGGACTTCCTTGCCCGCAACGGGCTCTCCCCCGCCGACGAGCGCCTGCACCTGCTAACCAAAAAGGCGCGCCGCACCTATGCGCAGAGCGCCTATCGCGACGGCGACTACTTGGTCTTTGGCAGCGAGAGCTCGGGCATTCCCGAGGAGCTGCTTGCCGCGGCACCCGAGCGCTGCGAGCGCATCCCCATGCTGCGTGATTGCGACTCACTCGATAACGCCGACACCTGGGAGGCCCATGAGGAATCGCTCGGGCATACCGAGGACAGCCACGAGGCCATCCTGCAACAGGACATCTGCGGCAACTTCATCAATCCCGACGACTACCGCATCAGCGCGCTCAATCTCTCCAACAGCGCCGCTATCGTCCTCTACGAAGCCCTACGCCAGACAGACTTTGCCGGGATGTGACAAAGGGACAGTCCCTTTGTCACATTCGCTTATAGGTAGCGGCCGGTGATGCTCTTGGAGCAAGCCGCGATGTCGTCCGGTGTGCCGGCACAGACGATTTGTCCGCCGGCATCGCCACCGCCCGGTCCCATGTCGATCACGTAGTCGGCGTTACGGATGAGATCAAGGTCATGCTCGATCACGATAACCGTGGCGCCCTTGGCAACGAGGCCGTCGAACACTCCCAGCAGAACCTGCACATCGAGCGGATGCAGGCCGATTGTAGGCTCGTCGAACACGAATACGGCATCGTCCTGCACACGGCCCATCTCGCTCGCGAGTTTAAGGCGCTGCGCCTCACCACCCGAGAGCGCCGGTGTGGGCTCGCCGAGCGTGAGGTAGCCTAGGCCCAAGTCGTGCAAGGTCTGTAGGCGTGTCTGAACCTTCTTGAGCCCCACCGTGGCGTCGAGTGCCTCGTCCACGCTCATATCCATAAGCTGCGGCAATGTAAGCAGACTCCCGTCCTTGCCCTCGCGATGGATATGCGAGGCGGCCTCGGCGTAGCGCGAGCCGCGGCATGCCGGGCAGACGATCTCGACATCGGGTAGAAACTGCACGTCAAGCGATATGGAGCCGGTACCATCACACGTGGGACAGCGCAGGGCACCGGTGTTGTAGCTAAAGGCGCCCGCCTTGTAACCGGCAGCCTTGGCCTCGGGCGTACGGGCGAAGGCTCGACGCAGCTCGTCGTGGATATCGGCATAGGTCGCCACCGTCGAGCGTACGTTGGCACCGATGGGCGTGGCGTCGATGAGGTTGGCGCGGGCGATACCCTCGGCATCGACCCAGCGTACGTGGCCGGGCAGGCGCTCGCCGGCCGCCTGTGCCTTAAGCGCGGGAATGAGCGTCTCGAGCACGAGCGTCGTCTTACCCGAGCCAGAAACACCTGTCACCGCGACGAGACGGCCGCGCGGGATATCGACTTCGAGCGGCTTAACGGTGTGAATGGCCTCGGTCGCCATGCGGATATGGCCCTGGTCAAACATTTCGTCGTCGGCCACCTGCGGACGTAAGCGCTTGGGGTTCGAGCGGAGGAACGGCGCGATTCGGCTGCTCTGCGATTGCTCGACCTCATCCACCGTACCGGCAGCAATAACGTTGCCGCCGCCCGCTCCGGCAACGGGCCCCATCTCGACCAGATAGTCGGCTTCTGCCAGCACGCGTGTATCGTGGTCGACAACCACCACGGTGTTTCCGTCGGCAACCAGGTCACACATCACACCCACCAGACCGTCAACGTTGGCCGGATGCAAACCGATTGAGGGCTCATCCAACACATAGAGCACGCCCGTCGAGCGATTGCGCACCACGCGGGCGAGCTGCACACGCTGGCGCTCGCCCGTGGAGAGCGTGGCACCGGCGCGATCGAGTGCGAGGTAGTCGAGCCCCAGGTCGACCAGACGACGAGCCGTACTCAAGAACGAATCGCAAATGTCCGACGCCATGAGCCGCATCTCGCCCGGCAACGATGCGGGCACGCCGCGCACCCACTCGATCGCCTCGCCCAGCGTCATAGCTGCAGCCTGTGCCAAATTGATACCGCGCACCTGCGGCTGACGCGCCGCCTCGGAAAGCCGCGTGCCGCCGCAATCGCGGCACGGCCCCTCGCGCAAAAAGCGCGCAACACGTTTGAGACCCTTGTCGTCCTTGACCTTGGCAAGCGCATTCTCGACGGTATAGACGGCGTTGTAATAGGTAAAGTCGAGCGGCGTGGCGCCCTCACCGTTTTTGGGCACGTAGAGGATGTGCTTTTTAACCGCCGGGCCATGGAACACGATATCGCGCTCATGCGCTGTGAGCTGGTTAAACGGTACGTCAGTGCGCACGCCCATCTCACCGGCAACCTGCTTCATCAGGTCCCACATGAGCGTGCCCCAGGGAAGCACGGCGCCCTCGTTGATGGTCTTTGACTCATCGGGCACCAGGCTCGCTTCGTCCACCTCGCGCATAACGCCGGTGCCGCCGCAGGTCGGACACGCACCGCCGCTGTTAAAGGCAAGATCCTCGGCGCTCGGCGCGTAGAACTCGCGGCCGCATGACGAACACATAAGCGACAGGCCCGCCGCTACATTGAGGCTCGGCTCTACGCGCGTTCCGCAGTGCGGACACACGTGATGGGCGCAACGGCTAAAGAGCAGGCGCAAGCTGTTGTTGAGCTCAGTCATGGTGCCAAAGGTCGAGCGCACTCCCGGAACGCTCGGGCGCTGATGCAAAGCGAGCGCCGCCGGCACGTGCAGCACCTCGTCCACCTGGGCATGTTCAGCCTGCGTTAAACGACGGCGAGTATAGGTGCTGAGTGCCTCCAGGTAACGGCGCGAGCCCTCGGCATAAAGAACGCCCAGCGCCAGCGAGCTCTTGCCCGAGCCCGATACACCGGCAATACCCACGAGCTTTCCCAGCGGAATATCGATATCGATGTCTTTGAGGTTGTGGACACGTGCGCCACGTACCTCGATAGCGTCTGGTTGTTGTGACGTCATCTTTACCCCCCCCTACTCGTGCCATAGAACGCGATCGCGAATGTACTCGCCCAGCATGGGCACGGTAAAGCGGACGAGGCCGTAACCAGCTGCTTCGACAACACGCTCGCGAATTAGGCTTGCGCGGTACTTGCTCGCCCAACTCTGGGTGCGGTCGCAGCGTTCGATGATGTCTGCCATGCGCGTCGGCCTACCCTCGTCAACCGCCATCGCCTCGATAAACAGGCGCTGCGGGCTGCGCAGCCCGTAATACAGCGGCGCGTCGACCGCTTCATAGAACTCGGAAATGGCGTCTGCGTAACCGGCCTCGACGTCGTGTTCTTCAATGGCCTGTGAGCCACGCCGGGCAGCAGATCGCCACATGTAATATCCCACGAGCTGAACCATATAGGGATGGCCCATACTCTTGCGCGCTGCAAGGTCCGCCGTCTCCGCGTCAACATTAAGACCAGCGTCCTCAACCGTCTGAATAAACGCATCGCGTACCTTGGGCAAAGAGATCGCCCCCAGCGTGCGCTGCTGAGCACGGCGTAAAAACGTCACGCTCGGTTCCTCGAGCAGATCGTCCACCATGCTGGGCAGGCCGGCAAACACCAAGGCAAGACCGCGTTGCTCGCTATCGGGCAAGCCCGTGGCATCTTGGTCTCCCAGCACCTGCTGGTAGAGAACGGCCAAGGCGGCCAACTCCTCGATAGATGCCGACTGCGCCTCGTCGATGGCAAACAGAATGCCTTTTCCCGGCCCAAGCTTTTTCAGACGCTCGTTGACCAACCCGCGCAGCGTTTCGCCCTTTGCACGCGCCGCCTCGACCGACATCCGGCCAAACGACGAGCCGAATTCCATAGATGCCACAACCGGCTTGTTCGAGCGAAGCGCATCGGTCAGGCGGTCGCATAAGCCAAGCGACGCCGAATCGGAAATGACCGCCCAACCGCGCTCTGCCGCCAGACGCTGCAGCTCCCGTAAGAGAACCGTTTTGCCACAGCCGCGGTTTCCCGTGACGAGCATGAGCCTGCCCGGCGCCCCTGCGCCGTTGTCGAGACCTTCTTCAAAATCCTCAATGACCGACTCGCGACCAATCAACACCGGAGGCCGCTTGCCCGCCGTGGGCTTAAAGGGATTTGGATTCATGTCGGCCTCCTCGGATCGGCAAACGCTCTCTACAGTTATACCAACTTATACCGAGTTATACCAACTGAATGTGACAAAGGGACTGTCCCTTTGTCACATGCGTCCGAAGAATTCGGCATCGGCTGCTCGCCAAGGGCGGAAGGTGGCTGGATCGATGCGGACGTGCGCGGCGGCGGGGACGTCGTACCACTTGACGGTGTAGCCGGCGCCGTGAGAGCAGAAGACCGAGTCGGGTGTGTTGGGCAGATCGGCTTCGGGCTCATAGGCAGCGGCCTCGATCACGCGCTCAACATCATGGCAGGGCGCATAGCCGGCGAACTCCAGGTACAGATGCCCGTGGCCGCTCGTGTAGGCTGCGACCTCCAGCGCGTAATCCTTCACTTCGGATGCCGGCACGCGGCCTACGAGCTTGACACGATCACCCAACATTGCCGGCGGCTCGTACTCGGCACTCATACGCGTAGCATCCGAAAGTGCACGGCCCACACACTCCCCCGGCACCTCGAGCTCAAAGCGATACCACGGCTCCAGCAGTACCGCAGCGCCCGCCTCACGCGCCTGCATGAGTCCCTGTCGAATCGCACGGTATGCTGCTTGGCGAAAGTCGCCGCCCTCGGTGTGCTTGGCATGCGCACGGCCGCCTGTGAGCGTAATGCGTATATCGGTGATGGGCGAACCGGTCAGCACGCCCAGGTGGTCGCGTTCCATGGCATTGGTGAGCGCCAGACGCTGCCAGTTCAGGTCGAGCTCGTCGGTCGAGGTCACGGTGCCAAACTGCACGCCCGAGCCCGCCGGCAGCGGCTCTAAGCGCAGGTGCACCTCGGCATAGTGACGCAGCGGTTCAAAGTGGCCCACGCCCTCGACCGGCTGCGAGATGGTCTCTTTATAGAGGATGCCGCCGGGCTCAAACTCAACCGTAAGGCCAAAGCGATCGGCCAGTACGCGCTGCACGACCTCGAGCTGCACGGCACCCATCAACTGCAGATGAATCTGCTCAAGATGCGTATTCCAGCTTACGCCGAGCATAGGGTCCTCGTCGGCAAGCTCGGTCAGTGCCTGGAACACCGTATGGACATCGTGCTCGCCCGGCAGCACCGTATAGGTGAGAACCGGAGCGATGATTGGCTGTTCGCCCATGGGCTCTGCGCCCAGGGCATCACCTGGACGAACGTGCGCGAGGCCCGTCACGGCGCAGATACCACCGGCGGCTACTTCTTGGGCAAGCTCGTATTTCTCACCGTTATAGATGCGCACCTGGTCGATCTTCTGCTCCCACACCTCGACACCGGAGCGTCCCTCAATCACCTGCTTTGCGCGCAGCACGCCGCCCGTCACCTTGACCCAGGCAAGACGCTCGCCACGGTCTCCACGACTCACGCGATAGACGCGTGCGGCGAACTCCTGGGGCCATGCCCGCTCGCTCATCAGGGCGCACATGCCGTCGAGCAGCTTCGCCACGCCTTGGTCCTTGAGCGCCGAGCCGGCAAAGCAGGGGAACAACCTGCGCTCGGCCACCATGCGCGAAAGCGTGGCAACCGAAAGCTCCCCCGACTCAAGAAACTCGTCAAGCGCCACCTCGTCCAGTGCCGCAGCATCCTCTTGCACGGCACCGCCTGCCAGCAAATCTTCGGCATCCAAGCAACCTTCGGAAAGACGCTGCCCGAGCTGCGCCATCAGCGCATCTCGACCAGGGTTCTCAAGATCAATCTTGTTGATAAAGATGAACGTCGGAATGTCGTAGCGGGCAAGCAGCCGCCACAAGGTTTCGGTATGACCCTGCACGCCATCGTTGGCGCCCACCACCAGAATCGCGTAGTCAAGCGCGCGCAACGTGCGCTCGGCCTCGGCAGAAAAATCGACATGGCCGGGGGCGTCCACGAGCATAACGTGGGTGTCGCCGTGGTCGAGCACGGCCTGTGACGAGAAGATTGTGATGCCGCGCTCGCGCTCTATCTCATTCGTGTCCAGATGCGAGTCGCCATCGTCCACGCGCCCGCGCTTGCGAATGCGACCCGCATGAAACAGCATGGCCTCGGCCAGCGTGGTCTTACCGGCATCGACGTGCGCCAGAATTCCTATGACCGCTTGCTTTGACATGATTTCCCCCGTTGATAGCCCGCCGACCCCGCAGGGTACGCTTTTGTCACACACCGGATGATACAATTTACGAGCCGGCGGGCGAAGCGGGCCCTATCCCCCGACCAAGCTCATCGCCCTGCGTTGCCGCGCGGCGATTTTCGTAGGTTCGCGCCTTGCGAAAGCCGGCACCTCCCCTTTTGTTTGCCCGGGCTCATCTGGGGCGGTGGCAACGCGAGCCCCACAACAGCGAGGAGCCACCATGAAGGCACTACTCAACGAGTTTAAGGAATTCATCAATCGCGGCAACGTGATGGACATGGCCGTCGGCGTCATCATCGGCGGCGCGTTTACCGCCATCGTGACCTCGCTTACCGATAACATCATCAACCCGCTCATCTCCGTCATCGCCGGTGGCAGCGCCACCGAGATCTCGGGGCTGGTGGTGCCGGGCACCAATATCGACTTTGGCGCGTTCATCGGCGCGTGCATCAACTTTTTGATCGTGGCGGCGATTGTCTTTGCCATCGTCAAGGCGTTTAACAAGGCACAGGAGATTGGCGACAAGTTGGCCGGCGCCCCCGCCGAGGAAGCCGCCCCCAAGCCCGTCTGCCCTTATTGCCTGGAAGAGATAAACGAGGGCGCGACCAAATGCTGCCACTGCGGAAGCGAGCTGCCCAAGGCGTAGACAGCATTTCCCTGCGACGGGCAATGGTCCCTTTCCCTGCCATGACATCACGAGCAAACAGAAATGGCCCCGCTTGGGGCCATTCTTCGTTCGCGCGAATTGCCGATACGCAGCTCGGCCTTTACGCCTCGCGCAGCCAGTCAAAGGCAACGCGCGGCGTACCGTCCGACACATATACGACACCGGAGCGCTTAAACCCAGCTTTGGCGATGGCGCCTTGCATGGGCAGGTTGTCCTGATGCGTGTCGATGCGCAGGTGATTGAAGCGTTCCTTGGCAAAGGCAAACATCGCAGCCGCGACACCATGCACGGTGCCGTCGGATGCCACGCGGTGCAGCACGGCATACGGGGCATCGCTGCGCCACTGACCGTCCTCGATCACATCGTAGGAACTGTCTGGCCCCGGCAGAAAGGCGAACGTCGCCACCACACGACCGTCTTCCTCGCACACATAGCTACCGCCCGCGGCGATATCGCTTTTGAGCTGCTCGGCCGAGGGCGTGCCCACCGGCCACTGCGTAGCATTGCCATGCTCGCGCATAAAAGTGCGGGCAGCGTCGTAGATAGCCATGACGGCGGGAATATCGGTATCGAGGGTTTTTCTGATCATCGCGCGGCGACCTCACGTTTATTGGTATCACTTTGATTGAGCAATGATACCAGCGTTTGGAAAGGGGCGCGAAGCGGATGGGAAGCAAAAAGCGAGCCGCCTGGTCAAAGGCCAAAAGCGAGTTTTTGGGCGCTGCCACCGGCGGCGATATGAGCGACCTGTTTGCGCGCGAAGGCAATCGTCGCGACGCCCTGGATGCCGAGCGCGACGAAGCTTGGCGCTATAAGTCGTGCGAGCGCAAGAACCGCTACGATACGCGCGCCGAGGCCGAGGCCGTTATGGCCGATTGCGAGAATCGTGGGCGTCGCGGCCTGGCCTGCTACAAATGCGAGTACTGCGGCGGCTGGCACCTAACGTCGCATCCCTGGAAATAGCCCCCATCGGCGCGATGCTGACCGTTGCGCACGGGCTACGGACGCGGCGGCACCAAAACGTCGTAGCGAACGGCCTTGCCCGCTAGTTGATAGCTCGGCTTTACTCCGGCAAGCAGCGGGCCCTTCACCGGCCGCTTAATAACGACCTTGCGCGGATGCACGGCAAGCGCCGCCTCAACCAGCGTCTCCTCATCGGCACACGGCTGTTCCAGATGATGCAGCAGCTGGAACTTCTTTTTGACCGCTGCACTCTTGGTGCGCTCGGGGAACATGGGGTCCAGATACACCACGTCCGGCGCGGCGAGTTCGCCCTGTTCAATCGAAGCGGCGGTCTGATGAAGGCCGGCGATACTATCCTCGCCCGCATGCAGGCACATGCGGGCCACGGCATCCGCAAGCGCCAGATCGTCTGCCGCGCGGTCCAAGGCATCCTGCAGCAGCGCCGCGATCACGCAATCCTGCTCATACAGATCGACGGTAAAGCCCGCGGCGGCCAACAGCAGCGAATCCTCGCCAAAACCTGCCGTCGCATCAATTGCCCACGGATGTTCAATACCTTTCGTGCGCGCGGCCTTCACCAGCAGCTCCTGTTGCAGGCGGCCCTGCTTGAGTCGTGGAAGCATGCGGGCAAAATCGGCTCGCAACTCCATCGTGCCATCGGTGAGCGTGAGGCCCTCGGGCGTCCTGGTTAACTCGAGCCCTGCCGCCCGTGCAACAGAAAAGGGATCGACGACGCCCATGGGCACTCCTTAGCAAACAAAACGAATACATGGGCGCCATTCATGTCGGCACCCAACTGTCCGCTATTGTCCCACATGCGACATGGTCCACAGCATCCCAATGCAAAGCACCGCCATCAATCCCGTGCACACGGCAGCGATTACAGAATCGCTCATGCGCCTTCCCAACGACCGCGGCTCACGCACCTGCTCTGCTCCGTACATCATGGCTCCTCCTTCGGCCCAGCTCTTATCATGGCCCCATCATCGCAGCGCTGCGCATACGCTGCCATCGATTTGGCTTACGCCCAGCTTTCCCTTTTGAAAGGTTGGACCGCGCAGGCAAGAGACGCTTTCAAACGCATGCACGCCGCCGTTGAACTACAATGTGCTTCACGATATGTGCCGCAACCTGGGTGCGACAGATTCTCCGCGCCCACATCGAAAGGACCAGCTATGAGCGCCGCTCGCAAGACACTCAAAATCCTTGCCCTGATTTATTTTGTTCTGGGCATCGCAAGCCTCGTCATTGGAATTGCTGGCATCGCGACCGGCAAGCTCGAGTCCACCTACGGACCGAACGCCATGCTCGCCGCGGTCGTGATTATCGCCAAGGGTCTCGTCGACCTCGCCGCGGGCGTCGCGGGAATCAAGGGCGCCAACAAGCCTTCGCAGGTAGACGGCGCGTTTAAGCTCGGTATTATCGCCGCTGCCGCTACGCTCCTCCAAGCCGTGCTTACGCTTCCCGCGCTTGGTGGCGACGCCATCAACATTGGCGCCTTTGTCATCGTGGTGTACGACCTGTTCTTTGTTCAGCAGGCACACGCCGTTAAGGCCGAGAACAAGGATCGCCTGTAGGCACCCGTCTCTCATAACCCCTGCTATCAAGCAGCCAAAAAGGGCCGATCGCGTAGCAACGCGGTCGGCCCTTTACGTTTGCCCAGATAAAACCTGCCAAAATAAACCTGTCCCTTTTTGGCAGGTTAGTGGCGGTACTCGGCGATGATGAAGTCGATATCGGTTTGAAGGGTGTCCAGGTTTGCCAGGCGTTCTTTGTCGGCAGGGCGCGTGCGGTAGTAGTAGGGCGTCATCTGGAAGACGGCCTCGATGTCCGCTTGCGTCTGGAGGGTGATAGAAGCCGTCACACGCTGTGTACCGACCAGCTCAAGCTCGGCGGTCTGCGGAAGCTTTTCGTCGTTGAGGTACGGCGTGTCGTAGAGCACTTCTTTGAGCCCAAACAGATGACGGGCACCCGGCACCACGGTGTAGAGCGAGCCCTCGGGTGCCAGCACACGGGCAAATTCGCGCTCATTAAAAGGAGCAAAGAGCTCGGTCACCATATCGAAGGCGCCGTCCGCCACGGGGATGTCCTTCATGTTGGCCACGAAGTAGGTCGCATCGCCACGTTTGGCAGCCAGGCGAACCATCTCCTTGCCCAGGTCGAATCCGTAGGCGTCAACGCCCGGCACCGCACCCATAGCGCTCGTGTAATAGCCCTCGCCGCAGCAAATGTCGAGCAGGGTCAGCGGCGTGTCCGCGGACGCCCCACACTCAACCGCACGCTCGCGCACCAGCTCGACCATCGCATCACGCAACGACGCATAGTAGTCGCGGTTGAGAAAGTCACGACGGCTGCGCGCCTGCGACTTGGGATCGCCCATGGAGTCACCGCTCTTGGACGAGCGCAACAGGTACAGATAGCCCTCGCGCGCGCGATCGAATCGATGCCCACCCGCGCACACGGCTCCACGTTCGTCATCCACCAACGGCTCATGGCAAACGGGACACAACAACATGGCAACTCCTTAGCACGGACAACACAATGCCCACCATTGTCTCACGCCTCCCCCACATGGCGGCACTTGGGGACGTTCCTTTTCTGCCGGCACTTTAGGAACGTCCCCAAGTGCCGGGTGAAAAGGAACGTCCCCAAGTGCCGGGTGGTTGCATTAGGAGTATCATCGTCTGCGCAAATGAGCATTGAAGCGCATATAAAGAGATTGAGAGCGTATGGCTGAAACCGCATCTAAGCACATCGACATGACCACTGGCTCGCTGTGGCGCAACATTCCCCTGTTTGCCTTTCCCGTCGCGGCCACGAGCATCCTGGAGCAACTTTCGAATCTCATCGCCACGGTTATTATCGGCAACTTCTCGGGCGATCAGGGAACCCTTGCCATGGCGGCGGTAGGCTCCAACGTTCCGCTCACCAGCCTCATGCTCAACCTGTTTATCGGCATGTCACTCGGCTCCAACGTGGTCATCGCCAACGCCATCGGCCGCAACGACCAAAACATGGTCAAGCGCGCCGTCCACACCTCGATCCTCATGGCACTCGTGGGCTTTGTCGTCATCGCGCTGGGCGAGATCTTTGCCGAGCCCATGCTCGCCGCGCTCAACGTCCCTGCCGAAACCATGCCGCTCGCATCGCTCTATCTGCGCGTCTTTTTGCTGAGCATGCCCTCGATCCTGCTCTACAACTTCGAAGCCGCGGTCTTCCGCTCCGTCGGCATCACCCGCATGCCGTTGCAGGCGCTTGCCGTGTCCACCGTCCTCAACATCTGTCTGGACCTTATCTTTGTCCCCGTGCTTCACTGGGGTGTCGCAGGTGTGGCCATCGCCACCGCCATCGCCTACACCACGAGCGCCGTCACACTCTTTATCCGCCTACTCAAGACCGACTCCGTCGTCCGCGTCAACCCGCGCGACCTCGCCATCGACCCCGTCGCCCTCAAGCGCATCGTCAAGATCGGCCTGCCCGCCGGCATCCAGAGCGCCGTCTTTGCCGTCGCCAACATCATCATCCAGTCTGCCATCAACAGCCTGGGCACCGAGGTCATGGCGGCCTCGAGCGCAGCCATGAGCCTGGAGTACGTGTGCTACAACCTGCTCAACAGCTTTAGCCAGGCCTGCACCACCTTTGTGGGACAAAACCACGGTGCCCGCCAGATCGACCGCTGCACCAAGACACTTAAGGTCTGCCTGGTCGAAGGCGGTATTGTCGCGCTCACCACCATCGTTATCATCGTCGGCCTGGGACGCGAGATTCTGTCACTGTTCAACAGCGATCCCAACATCGTCTCAATCGGCTATATCCGCGTGTGCTCGATCTTCCCGGCGTACGCCTTTAGCATGTTCTACGAGAACATGTCCGGCTACCTGCGCGGCTTTGGCATCTCGCTCATGCCTGCCCTCATCACCATGATCTGTGTCTGCGGCATTCGCTTCTATTGGGTGTTCTGCGTCTTCCCGCACTTCCGCACCTTTGCGAACATCATGATGGTCTACCCCATCAGCCTGGGCACCACGGCGTTCTTTATGGTCGTGGCCGTGCTGCTCTGCCACCCGGCGCGCACGTACCGCCTTGCTCAGGCCAAGGCAGGGGCGCGTTAGGCGAAACCCCGAGCACCACGCAATCGCTAACTCACGATATGCGAGCTCATGTAATCGATAAAGCGCCTGGTGGCAATGGGCATGGTGTCCCAGCTGCGCCAGGCCGCCACCACGTCGCGCGAGGGGGCATGCACGATAGGCCGCACGCGAATATCTGCCCGCATACCCTCGACAGTCCGACGGTAGAGCATGCTCACGCCCAGCCCCTCCTCAACCATCGCCATAATGGTGTAGTCATCGGTGACCTCGCTCGTCACATGCGGCGATAGCCCGTATGCGGCAAACGCGTCAAGCACCAGGCTCTGTTCGCCTTCGTCCAGCAGCACAAATGGCTCGGACGCCAAATCGGCAAGCGTGACCTTTTCCTTTGCCGTCAGCGGATGCGTTGCCGGCAGCAGCGCCACGAGCTCATCGTGATAGACCACGCGCTTCTGAAGCCCGGCGGTAAACCCACGTGCCGTAAAGCAAAAATCCACCACGCCGTCGTGCACCCACTGGGCATTGCGCGTGTAATCACCCTGTTTGAGGGTAAAACGCACACCCGGATGCAGCGTTCCAAAGTCGCGGATCACGCGCGGCAGCACGGTTCGGCTCACGTTGGTAAACGTTGCAATGCGAATGTCGGTCGACGACAGGCCCAGCAGCTCCTGGCGCTTGCCCTCGAGCTCGGCCTCGGCCGTCACGATCTGACGCAGGTACGGTAGGTACTGCTTACCGTCGCGCGTAAGCGAGACGCCCTGCTTACCGCGTTCGATGAGCGTGGTGCCCAGCTCGCGTTCGAGCGCCTTGACCGCCTGGCTCACCGCGCTTTGCGTATAGCCCAGCTCGTCGGCCGCGCTCTTAAGACTGCCACGATCGACCACCATACAAACAATCTGATACCGCGATGCCATCTTGCCTCCACATTGACGCAGTCGTAAAACGTTTTGCCAGCGCTTTTCTTGCCTACATTAGCTTTGCTTAATCATACTGAAGATACATTCGCTTTACTACATCCATATCTGGGCGCAGAATCCTTTTTGCGAAACCGTTCTGTAACAAAAGGAGTCCCATGGATCGCAAAAAAGCAATCGCGCTCTCATTTTCCGTTCCCGTTGCATGGGGCTTTTCGTACCCCCTCATGAAGATCGGCATGGACAGCATGAACGCCACGAGCATCGTCGCGCTGCGCTGCCTCATCGCCTTTGCGGCCTGCTTGTTGCTCTTCCATAAGCACGCCTTCCGCATCAACCGCGACCTTATGGTCCGCGCCGCCATCATCGGCGCCATCATGGCAACCGAGCTCACCTGCATGTGCCTGGGCTCCAGCCTCACCTCCGCCTCCACCGCTGGCTTTTTGCAGAGCCTGACGGTCGTAATCGTTCCGTTTGCCAACGCCGCCCTACTGCGTCGCGCCCCCGAGCGCAAGGTGCTCGTCGGCACCGCTATCGTCACCTGCGGCATGCTGCTGCTCTCGGGCGCCGACTTTACCAGCCTGAACCCCGGCGCGATCATCATGCTGCTCTCCGCCTTTGTCTACGCCGGGCACATCATCGTTGCCAAGCGTTTTGTCGAAGAAGTCGACCCACTGTCCCTGGGCGTTTGGCAGCTGGGCTTTGGCGGCCTGTTCTCGGGCATCGCCGCATGCGTCTTTGGCGGCTTTACGCTTCCCAGCACGCCCAGCGAGATTGTGGTCGTCGTTGCCCTCGCGCTCATCTGCTCTGCCTACGGCTTTATCACCCAGACGATCGTGCAGCCCCACGTGCCCGCCGAGACCACCGGCTTTGCCTTCTCGCTCGAGCCGGTCTGCTCCGCCGTCTTCTCGTTCTTCCTCGTTGGCGAAGTCCTGAGCCCCATCGCCTTCTTTGGCGCTGCCCTCATCCTCACCGGCGTCATGGTGGCGACCGTCGAGCTTCCGCGCCTTCATGCACGCAGCCACGCTCGTATAGCAGGAACACCCGAGCACGTCTCCTAGAGCTCCGCGCTTTTATACACACCGCGGTCCAGCAGCCATCGGACGCCCTTACAATAGATGCCAGCAAAGCATCTACGTACAAGGAGCCCCATGGACACCGCAACTCGCGACCGCAACATAGCAACTTGGTTGGGCGATGCGCCGCAGCCGGTACGTGACACCACGAACCAGTTGCTCGAGCGCATCGCCCTTTTGCGTGCCGAGCAGACCATCTACCCGGCACAAGACGATATCCTCAACGCGCTCGCCTACACGCCGGCGGATCAGGTCAAAGTCGTCATCTTAGGCCAAGACCCCTACCATGGGCCCAACCAGGCCATGGGGCTATCGTTTTCGGTTCCCGTGACGCAGGCCAAGCTGCCGCCCAGCCTGCGCAACATTTACAAGGAACTCAACGCCGATCTAGGCTGCCCCATTCCTGCCACGGGTGACCTAACGCCGTGGGCACAACAGGGCGTCCTGCTGCTCAACACCACGCTCACGGTGCGCGAGCACGCCGCCAACTCGCACGCCAAGCTGGGCTGGAGCACCCTGACCGACTACATCATCGAACGCTGCTGCCAGCTGCCCCAACCCGTGGTCTTTTTGGCCTGGGGTCGTTTTGCCCAGCAAATGGTCGAGGGCAAGCTCGCTGCAACCGGCGCAGGCGAGGCGACCGGCAAGTTCTGCCTGGCATCCACGCACCCCTCACCGCTTTCGGCCAACCGTGCCACGGCAGAACTCCCCGCTTTTATGGGGTCGCGTCCCTTCTCGGCAGCCAATCGGCTACTCGAACAGCGCGGCTCGAGCCCCGTCAACTGGACTTGCCTCGGCTAACAATCGATAGTTCAAAAACGCGCCCGACAGCTTTCCATCGGGCGCGTCTGTTACTCGGGCCAAATAAACTGCGTGCGGCCGGCCTCGCCGCCATCGATGAGTAGACTCTGCCCGGTCATAAACCGATTGGTCACGCCCACAAAGTAGATCCACTCAGCGATCTCTTGTGCCGTAGCCCAGCGCTTAAGCGGCGTGAGCTCCATAATCTGGGCCCACAGGTGCTCGTCTTCCATCACGCAACGGTTGAGCGGCGTGATGACGCCACCCGGGTCCACACTGTTGGCGATGGCCTGCGGCGCTAGGCGGTTTGCAAGGTTCTTGGTGTAGGCGATAACACCGCCCTTGCTGGCGGCATAGGCGGGAAACTCCGATCCCGTATGCCCGCTCGCCGATCCCACATTGACCACGGATCGGATGGCCGGCGCCGACTTGGCGGCAAGGCCCTCTCCCACAAAGGCATAGCGCTCGGTCACGTTGATGGTACCCGTCAGGTTGGCCGCGATATCGTCGGCCGAATCCTGCGTACCGGCAACATTCACGATCACCTGGGGCTCCAGGTCGTCCGGAAACGTGTCCGGCTCACGGACGTCCACGACCAGATGGCGGTAGCGCTCGTGCTCAACCGTGGCCGGCAGCAGATCAAAGCCCACAACCTCGTGGCCCTCGTCCAAAAAGCGCTGCACGCACGCAGCCCCGATACCGCCCGAGGCGCCCGTGATCAATACCTGCATATTGGCTCCTTAGGCAGCTGCGTGACGCTCGAGATACTCGGCGCCCACGTTCTCGCGCTCCCAGCTACGCACGACCTTGTAGCCCACGGGGCTCAGGAAGACCTCGCACAGCAGCTCGGCGATAGCGCCGGTCAGCGAGCACATTAGCACCTGCACCCAGGTCCAGCCGAAGAACGTATGGCTCACCACAATGGCGAAGACCAGGTTGTCGATAAACTGGCCAATGCCCGTGGACACATAGGAACGGAAGGCAAAGCTCGCAAAATTATTCTTTTTGAGCATACGGCCGAGCGACTGGTTGAGCGTGGAGTTAACCACGGCAGAAACGAGCATGGCAAGCGACGAGCCAAGCACCACGTACCAGGTGCCACCGATGGTGGCGTTAAGGGCAGTGTTGACTTCGATCATGCCGGTGTCGTAGTAAGCACCCCACATGCCGGGCGTGAGCGAGCATGCCCAAAAGCACAGGCTCACGGCCAGGTTGACCAGCAGTGCGAGGATAGAGATTTTGATGGATGCCTTGGCGCCAAAGCGCTTGCAGATCATGTCCTGGCACAAAAACGAGACCCAGCTCACTACAAAGCCGCAGTCGAGTGCCAGATACGGCAGGCTGATAAGCTCTTTGTTGGCCAGCAGGTTCATCATGATAACGCTCACGATAAACAGCGAAACCGTTGCCGCGGGAATGCTCCGCAACAGGACCTTGTAGTCCTCCATGACCTTCTTGATCATTATGTACTCCTTTGGTTTTAGGTTTAACGAGCAGGATATCGGACCCGAACTGCTCGGCCGCCCCGGTCTTGAGACGACGGTGGGTATGATAGCCGCTCACACGGCGACAGGCAAGTAAACGGCGCGGCAGCCCCGCAGGGCCACCGCGCCGATGCGCTAAAACGCTATGTTGCCAAACTCCGACAGGATGAGGTCGGGGTTATGGTCGGTCGCCCAGTCCACGTTCCACGGGCTCGTGAACAGTAGCAACTTGCCGCCGCGCATGTCCTCGACGCGCAGCGTGTCACGCGTAAGCGAAAGGCCCGGGATATCGATGGTGTCGGGGTCGTTCTGGATCCAGCGGATGTCCGTATAGGGCAGCGGCTGGCGACGCACCTCAACACGGTACTCGGCCTTCAGGCGGCGCTCGAGTACCTCAAACTGCAGCACGCCGACCACGCCCACAATGACGCTCTCCATGCCAGCACCGAGCTCGCGGAAGATCTGGATGGCGCCCTCCTGGGCAAGCTCTTCCATACCCTTGACGAACTGTTTGCGCTTGAGGGTGTCGACCTGCGTGATGCGGGCGAACATCTCGGGCGCAAACGTCGGGATCTGCGGATACTGAACGTGGCGCTTGCCGGAGCACACGGTGTCACCGATGCTAAAGATGCCGGGGTCGAACAGGCCCACGATATCGCCCGCGTACGCCTCATCCACGATGGCGCGGTCATCGGCCATCATCGAGGTGCCCGTGGCCAGCTTGAGCTTGCGGTTGCCCTGCATGTGGAAGGCGTCCATGCCACGCTCGAACTTGCCCGAGCAGATGCGCACGAAGGCAATGCGGTCGCGGTGATTCTTGTCCATGTTGGCCTGGATCTTAAACACGAAGCCGCTAAAGTCGTCACGGCAGGGATCGACCGGCTCGCTGGTGAGCGTGTCGGTATAGGCGCGCGGCGTCGGGGCCAGGCGCAGGAACTCTTTGAGGAAGGGCTCAACGCCAAAGTTGGTAAGTGCCGAGCCAAAGAACGCCGGGCTCAGTTTGCCGCAGGCCACGGCATCCAGGTCGAGCTCGTCGCCGGCGCCATCGAGCAACTCGATGTCGTCCATCAGGTTCTTGTGGTTCTCCTCGCCGATAAGCTTGTCCATGGAAGGATCGCCCAGCTCGGCCTCGACCTCGGCGACCTTCTTGGTAGCGTTGGCGTGACCGTCGCCCTCAAAGGCGATGACGCGACGGGTCTGGCGATCGAACACGCCACGGAAGTTGCGGCCACTGCCGATCGGCCAGTTCATGGGATACGTGTTGATTCCCAGGACGTTCTCAATCTCTTCCATGAGCTCAAACGGATCGCGAGCCTCGTGGTCGAGCTTGTTCACAAAGGTGAAGATGGGAATGTGGCGCAGCGTACAGACCTTAAAGAGCTTTTTGGTCTGAGCCTCAACGCCCTTAGCGCCGTCGATGACCATGACCGCGGCGTCGGCGGCCATAAGGGTACGGTAGGTATCCTCCGAGAAGTCCTGGTGGCCGGGGGTATCGAGGATGTTGACGCAGGCGCCGTTGTAGGTGAACTGCAGCACCGAGGAGGTAACGGAGATGCCGCGCTCCTTCTCGATGTCCATCCAGTCCGAGACGGCGTGCTTGGCCGAGCTCTTGCCCTTGACCGAACCGGCGGTCTGGATGCTGCCGGTATAGAGCAGCAGCTTCTCGGTAAGCGTGGTCTTACCGGCGTCCGGGTGGCTGATGATCGCGAATGTGCGGCGCGACGAGATTTCATCCGACAGGCTTGCCATGCGGATCCTTTCTTGCGTTCTATATGCATTACGTCGATGTAACCCGTCTATTGTAGCCGCGAAATGCTGCAACAGAGCACCTATCAGGACAAATTCATCAGTCGGGGCTTTGGTTGCCGGTCGGCGGCGGCACTCCGCAGCAGTTTGTCTTGATCTGTAACATCTAGACGGGTTTTAAGCCTCTTACTGTTACAGATCGAGATGAACGAACGGACCTGCCGCCAAAATCTCAATCTGTAACAGTTGGACCCGATTTGACCCTCTTACTGTTACAGATCGAGACAAAAGGTCGCCGGCAATCCCGATTTTTCCTCTTGCGTAACTGTGCATAGTGTATATATACTGTGCTTACCGGTTATATACACGTGTAGCCCATCAGCTAAGGAGCCGCTGTGGACATCATCCTATCCAATTCGAGTGACAAGCCCATCTACGAGCAGATATCCTCGCAGGTCAAAGCTCAGATACTCTCGGGGACACTCGCCGCGGGGGCCAAACTCCCCAGCATCCGCGCGCTCGCAAGCGACCTCGGCGTGAGCGTCATCACCACCAAGCGCGCCTACGCCGACCTAGAGCAGCTCGGCTTTATCTGCACTGTGCAAGGCAAAGGCTGCTTTGTCGCCGAGGGCAACCAAGAGCTCTTGCGCGAAAACCAGCTCTGCCATGTCGAAGAGCTGCTTGCGCAGGCAGCGACACAGGCAGAAGCCCTGGGCGTCACGCGCGAGAAGCTGCACGAAATGCTCGACCTTGTTGCCCCCGAAACCATGCAGTAGCCATCTGCAAGAAAGGCTATACCATGCAAAACTTGCTAGAACTCAAAGGTGCCTCACGCCGTGTAAGCGACCGCTTTTCACTGCGCAACGTCACGTTTGCCGTGGAGCCCGGCCAGATTGTTGGCTTTGTGGGCGCAAACGGCGCCGGCAAGACAACGACCATCCGTGCCGCGCTCGGCCTCATAAAGCTCGATACCGGCGAGGTATATCTGTTTGGACAGCGCTGCGATGCCAATGCGCCCGATGAACAGCAACGTCGCACGCGCTCTCGCATCGGACTCGTGCTGGACACGTGCCCCTTCCCTACCACGCTCAAGGTGGCCGAGGTCGAGGCGCTCGTAGGCTCAGCGTACCCCACCTGGAACCATGACACGTTCACCGGCCTCAACGATCGATTTGGCCTCGACCCCAAGGCAAAGGTCAAAGACCTCTCCCGCGGCATGGGCATGAAGCTGCAGCTCGCGTGTGCGCTCAGCCACAAGGCCGAGCTGCTCATCCTGGACGAAGCCACGGCAGGCCTCGACCCCATGGCGCGTGAGGAGTTGCTCGATGAGCTGCTCGCCTTTGTCGCCGACGGGCAGCGCAGCATATTGTTCTCGAGCCACATTACATCCGATCTTGAACGTGCCGCCGACCGTATTGTCTGCATCGATAACGGCTCGGTTGCGTTCGACCTGCCGCGCGAGGACATTACCGACCGCGCCGGCATTGCCCACTGCACCCAGGCGCAAGCTGCCGAGCTGATGGCTTGCGTCGAAGGCGCCCGCGCCACGCATCATGCCTACAGCGTTGACGTGCTGGTCCCCAATCGCCGCGAAGCGCTCGAGGCCTTTCCCGAGATTCCCTGCGACCGGATTTCCATCGATGACTATCTTCGCCTTACGCTGAAAGGGGCCTCCAAATGAAACGTGCCTTTATGTCCGAGACCGCCATCGCGCGCTCGTTTCTCCCGAGCATCGCCGGCGTCGGCCTGTTCATCTTCGTCGTGCTGACCCTTGCCAACGCGACAGACGGCGATTCCGGCATGAGCGCCGGCACCTGCGCGGTCAGCGCCATGTCACCCATCATTATCATGAACTCGTTGGCTGGCTACGATAACCAAAACGGTTGGGAGCGCTATCGGGCAACGCTGCCGTTTTCGCGCAAGGACATCGTCTGCGCACGCTACCTGTGCATTATTGCCTTCTCGGCCGTCATGGCATGCGCGGCTACGCTTCTGAACATCCTCGCCCTTCCGTTCTTCGATCACATGGGCATCCCTTCGACAGGCCAGACGATCTTTGAAATCGCGACCGCCTCGGCGGCATCGATGCTCATCTCCCTCATGATGGTGTTTTTGACACAGCCGATATTCTTCCGATTTGGCCATATGGAGGCGCTACGCCTTTCCGTTGGCCTGTTTGCCCTGCTTGGCTGCGGCACCATGGCAATGCTGAGTTCCTCCAACCCCATCAGCAACTGGCTCATGTCATTTGCCGGGGCAAACCCCGACCCCGCCGTCATCGGATGTCTGTGCGCCGGCATAGCCGTCCTTGCGTTCGTGCTATTCATGATCAGCTACACCGTCAGCACCAAGGTCTATCAAGCACGCGACCTGTAGCCATGAGCGGTATCATCGGACGTGCGCCGTAGATTTGGCGCAGCCGTTCTTGGGGAGGCATTTCACCCATGTCGTGGGTCGCTGCAGCGCTTGGCTCGGCATTCTTTGCCGGCATCACATCTATTTTGGCCAAATGCGGCATTAAACATACCGATTCCGATGTCGCGACCGCCATCCGCACCTGCGTGGTGCTCGTATTTGCCTGGGGAATGGCGGGCGTTTCTGGATCCATCGGAACCATTGGCAGCATCGCGGCCAAGTCTTGGCTGTTCCTCGTCCTCTCGGGACTTGCCACCGGCGTTTCATGGATCTGCTACTTTAAGGCGCTCAGCATTGGAGACGTCAATAAAGTTGTACCGGTCGACAAGATGAGCACCGTGCTCGCCACGCTCTTCGCTATCGCGCTCTTTGGCGAGACAAGCAGTCTGGCCGTAAAGCTTGTCGGGACGGCCGTAATCACCCTCGGCACGTTTTTGATGATCGAGAAGAAGCAATCCACTGGCGTGGGTCAGAAGCAAGATCGGACTTGGCTCGTCTACGCCGTCGGCGCGGCCGTGTTCGCGGCACTCACATCCATCCTTGCCAAGGTTGGCATCGAAGGAGTCGAATCCAATCTGGCCACGGCGATCCGCACCTGCGTGGTACTAGCCATGGCATGGGCAATCGTTGCCGCCAAGGGAAAACTGGGGCAGGTAGCGCACGTTGACCGGCGTGAACTAACATTTCTCGCAGCATCGGGCATTGCGACCGGCGCATCATGGCTGCTGTATTACTACGCCATTGCCGCCGGGCAGGTGAGCATCGTGGTGCAGATCGACAAGCTATCGATTGTCGTATCGGTGCTGTTCGCACGCCTTGCCTTCAACGAAAAGCTGTCGCGCCGAAGCGCGGCCGGCCTTTTTCTCATCGTTCTGGGCACTGCTGCACTCGCAATTTGGAAGTAAGGCGCAGCGAACGCGAGCCTCGGCGCACTCGTGGCCACAATCGGTCGCCAGCAAATACGAATATATGACAAATGACATGTCCCCGGCCCGTACGCAACGTTTTACAATGGAGGCGTCACGGGCCTTGGCCCAATTTCGATCATCCAAGGGGATGTCTTTTTGGTCATTGTTCTTTAGGGAACGGTCAATCGCATAGAACCCATGAAAACGGCCGTCCAACGGCCGTGGTTTGTTGTGCCGTTCCGCCCCCGTCATCTGCCAATTTGCACCTGATAGGAAAGAACAATGCAATCCCAGGAATCCCAAACCTTCCCAAAAGCCAACAGCTTCGATACGGCACTCGTGCGCTCTAAGATTATGGGGCCCAATCCCCTCAAGCTCTGCGAGGAGCTCCTTTGCGATGCACGTATCCCCCGCGGCGCTCGCGTCTGCGACCTTGGATCGGGCACCGGCATCACCAGTGCCCTGCTCGCCCGCGAATATGGGTTTGACACCTACGCAGTCGACCTGTGGAGCGACCCCGAGGAGAACCGCGCGTTCTTTGCTTCGCTCGGCATTTCGCGCGACACGATTCATCCCGTTCAGGCAGACGCCTCGCAAGGCTTGCCGTTTGAGTACGACTATTTTGATGCGGTCGTGAGCATCGACTCGTACAACTACTACGGTCGCGACCCGCATTATCTGGGCGAACGCTTGCTTCCCTACGTTAAGCGCGGGGGCATGCTTTGCCTGAGCATCCCCGGCATGGTCCGCGACTGCCATGACAATCTGCCGGACTGCCTGCTCAAATCCTGGACACCCGAGCAGCTCGATTACATGCACGACATAGCCTGGTGGCGTGCGATGATCGAGCCGACCGCCGACGTCGAGATTGTCTCGATGCGGCCTATGCTCTGCACCGACGAGGCATGGGAAGACTGGCTCGCTTGTGACAACGAATACGCAGCGGGCGACCGCGCTGCCGTTGAAGCGGGCGCCCTCGAGTATCTCAACACCATAGCAATCGTGCTGAGGAAGCTCTAAATAACAGCCGCGCGAGGCCGTAGACATACGACCTCGCGCGGCTTCTTTCAAAACGGGTTATGAATCAGCCTCAAACGGGCGGCCCGCTACTTGCGCAGCGGCTTGGGTAGTGGAATGCCGGCGGCGATAACCGCGGCGACGATCATAGCGACGATGCCCTTGAGCGGGAAGCACATGAGCAGCAGGCCCACGACCATAACGGGCTGGCGCATGACGGCACCCATTGTCGAGGCAGTGCAGACGGCGACGCAAAAGACCGGATCGGCACCCGTGAGCAGCGCGAAACCGTAGCCGAGGCTCACGCCCGAAAAGATTACGGGGAAGAAATGGCCACCGCGCCAGCCCATGTTGATGAGAGCCGGGGTCAGCATAGCCTTGACCAGACCGGTTGCGATGAGCACACCGGCGGGGATGGTGAGGTAGGTTTCCATAAGCACGTCGGCCTGCGTCTCGCCGGCAAACATGGTGTAGGGCAGAACCGTGCCACAAGCCGCAAGCACCAGACCGGCCAGCATGGCCTTGGCGACGGGGCGCTCCCCTATGGCATGGGCCAGCGCCTCGCTCACGTGCTCCGAGACAAAGTACAGCCAGCCGCAGACCATGCCGACCAACGTCAGAGGGATGAGCCAGGTCAGTTCCAAGCTGCCCATCTCGGCAGCCTCGAACCTGGGCATACCCATGCCGCCACCCATAAGCTGGCCGAGCAGCAGATAAGTGCCCAGGCCGCCGGCAATCGCGATGCCGTAGACCACGGTCTTCTGCGCCTTGGGGAGTTTAATGGTGATCTCGTCAGATGCGGAATCCTCATCGCCGTCGGCACTACCGGCGAGCGGCGCCACAAAGCCAAAAACGGGTGCGGTAAAGAGCGCCGTCAGGGCGGCCTGGGTGCCCAGCAGCGTAAGCTCCCTAAACTCGGCACCAAAGCGACGCATGCGGTCACCGACCCAGCTGCACAGACCCGCGATAACGCCGGTCAGTCCGGCCTCCGGTCCAATACTTCCGCCAAACAGCAGCGGCAGCAATGCCGCGAGCGAAAGCTTGCCCAGATTGTCATACGGATAGCGTCCGTCTTGCTTGACCTTGGCCATCACCTGGTTGAGGTCATCGGTCTTGGCGCCGGTCATCTTTTCGTACAGGCCGATGAGTAGACCGCCCGCCAGGCAAACGAAAAACGGATACGGCAGGCAGCCGAAGGGACCGCTGGCAAGCTCGGGCGAAGCAGCACCCAGCATGTGCGGGGCCTCGGTCCAAAAGAAGTCGATACCATGCTCCATCGCAAAGAAGAACAGCCAGACCGCAGCGCCGGCGAGCGCGCCAGTCAAGGCTACGCTGATAAGGAACAGCGCACGGTTTTTAGGCTTGGCAAGGTTATCCATCGGGTCCTCCCGTGGTCAAAATCGACAGAAATACGTTTTATTGTAGAGCGAGCGCTGCCCAGACGAGCCAACCATCTGCACCCCAAACGGCACCATTGGGCGCAATGCGCGCCCAATCTAGAACTTAGCCATTGATGATCGAGGCAATCTCGTGCAAATCTTCGGCAAAGTAAATTCCCCGCTGGCGCTGCGGACTCGATAGCCCCTTTTCAATCATGTGGCCGAGCAGGGCCTTCAGGTCGTTGTAGTAGCCGTCCAGGTTGTACAGGATGCACGGTGCGCCGAGATGCCCCAGCGACACCGCAGACATGACCTCGGCTATCTCTTCGAGCGTACCCGTGCCGCCGGGAAAGGCAATAAACGCGTCGCCGAGCTCGATCATCTTGGCCTTGCGCTCGGCCATATCGCTCGTCACGATGAGGTCGTCGATACCGTCGTGCTGGAACTCGGCCTCGATAAAAAAGCTCGGCTCCACGCCCGTCACACGACCGCCGGCATCGAGCACGCTATCGGCAAGCGCGCCCATCAGGCCCGACTTGGATCCGCCGTATACCAGCGCGTGGCCGTTGGCACCAATCCACGTGCCGAGCTGCTGCACCGCGGGCAAAAACGCCGGATCGTTGCCGACGCTCGCACCTAGGTACACCGTGATGTTCATATGCAATCCCCCTTGCTGCGCGATGCGTTTGCCCTAACGCTGTCGACGACGATATTCACGCACGCGACGCGACAGGTCGGCGAGCTCATCGCGGTCGAGCTCTTCCAAATGCTCCAAGTCGTCCATAAAGCGCGCCATGGTGTCCTTTTGGCGCATCTTGATGAGCGTATTGCAATAGTTCACCGCAACACCCGTGAGCATAGCGATATAGAAGATGCTAATGACGCTCAAGACGACCGTGATGACGCGGGCGACCGGTGTCTCGGCCGGAATATCACCAAAGCCGATGGTCGATACCGTCTCAAAGCTAAACCAGAGCCCATCACCAAAGGTGAGGGTCGTGGGCTCGGACAGCCAGACAGCCGTTGAGCAGAGCAGGAAAAAGACAAGAAACACGCCTGTTATGTGGGCGAAGCCAGCCTGATGCAACACATCGGCAAGCGTCCTGAGCTTTTTCATCGCGACCCCTTCCGCGGACAATCAATCACATTCGCTCGGTATTGTCCCACGCCTCCCCTGCAAACGGAACTAGTCATCGGGGACGTTCTTGAATGACTAGTCGTTGGGGACGTTCTTGAATGACTAGTCGTTTAAGAACGTCCCAGGCGACCACATCTGCCGGATGAAAGCGGCCAGCCGTTTAACGGCATGCGGGTCAAACGTGGCGGCTGAGCTGGTATCCTTATGCGGTAATGCCTCGATTCGTTAGGATTGCTTGTGAAGCCTTTCGCCGTCCTTCGTTCAACTATGTGCCGCGCCCTCGCCATCGTGTTCGCCGCGCTCACCGTGCTGAACGCCATTGCGCCTACTCCGGCTTTTGCCGATGACTCTGATCAGCAGGTCAAAACGGTACGCGTTGGCTGGCTCGTCAGCAGCGAGGGTTTCCAGGAAGGCACGCCGGGCGAACGCCTTTCGGGCTGGGGTTACGAATACCTCCAAACCCTCTCGTACTACACCCCCGGATGGAAATACGAATATGTCTCCGGTACGTTCACCGAGCTCATGGACAAGCTCGAGGCGGGCGAGATCGACCTCATGGCCAATATCTCCTACTCCGAGGAACGCGCCCAAAAGCTGCTTTTCTCATCGAACCCCGAGGGCACCGAGCGCTACTACATCTATGCCAGGCCCGACCGAGACGACTTGGCCACGGGCGACCTCCAGGCGCTCCAGGGCCTCACCATTGGCTGCAATCCCGG
>CAKUHP010000018.1 GCA_934658705.1 uncultured Collinsella sp.
GTGTTGGCTAAAATGGGTCGGCCGGGATTGGTCAATCTCGGCCGACTATATTTGGCTAAATTATTCCGACGCTAACATTGTCCCAGCTTTTGTCCCTGAAGCCGACAAAACGCGACGAGACGTTACCTGGCGGCACTCGGCTTGAGACGGCATCGAAAACTGGATGCAACTGGAATGACGGAACGGCAGAGCCGAAGCCATCGAGTGGGAATAGTCCATATTAGGCGATCCCAGGCCCCTGACCTGCACCAACGGGTCAGGGGCTTTTCATTTGGCAACCTCTGGGCAACCTTTATCGTTTCGCGTCCCGTAAGTTATCTATGCTTGCAAAAATGCACGCGAACAGGGGACGTAGCTCTGCTCGCATGACGGAGTCTATGTCGGTGCCGGTCAATGCCCACGATGCTTCTGCTTGCGTTTCAGCTTTCGCTGCTCGAAGCGCGCCTCCGCCTCGCCCGCGCGGCGTCGGCTTCTTGCATGAGCTGACTCCTGCTTCATCGCTTCTCTCTGTGCCACGAGTGCCTGCTGCGCCTTTGTGCTCATCGCGGGCCGTTTAAGGGCTTTCGCCGTCTCGCGAGCGCGTCGCTTAGGGTTCTTCGCGGGCTTGCTTGTTTCCGTGGCCTCGTCGCCGAAGAACGAGAGCTTTTCCCATTTGCTGGCAACGAATCGCAGGATTTCCTCATCGGACGGCTCCGCGCCGAATACGATGCGGGCGACGCCGTACCTTCCGTCCTCGACGCATGCTTTTGCATATTGCCTTCCCGGTTTCGAATCTTTAATTAAATTCGAGTTTCGAAACCAGGAAGGAGAACACGAACGAAAGACGTGATCTGCATACGACTGAATAGCTCCATCTGTTTTGGTTACAACGAAATATGCACCGCGCCTGCGGTGCGAAGGAGGGAGATTTCTATGAATATCGTTGTGTTGAGCGGCAGTCCACGTAAAGGCGCCAATACCGACACCATGGTCGAGGCGTTTGCCGAGACCGCGCGTGAGGCCGGCCATGCGGTCGAGGCCGTCCGCGTTGCCAGCAAGAAGATCGCTGGTTGCCTGGGATGCCAGTACTGCTTTGCCCATAAGGGCACCTGCGTGCAGAAGGACGACATGACCGGCGTGATCGAGTTGCTGAAAGACGCCGACATGGTCGTCTTCGCTTCGCCTATCTACTGGTTCGACATTACCGCGCAGGAGAAAGCCGCCATCGACCGCCTGTACGCCTTCGGTGCTACGGGCTTCCCGTTCACCAAGACGGCCCTTTTGCTCGATAGCCACAGTGAGGGCGTCTATGATGCTGCAATCGCCATGTACAAGTCCACATGCGCATACTGCAAGTGGGAGGACCAGGGCATCGTCACCATCAGCGGTATGACTGAGCGTGACAGCATGGCCTCCTCGCCCAAGTTGGAAGAGGTGCGAGAGCTCGCTCGCAAGCTCGCCTAAGGACAAGAAGAGCGCATGGCAATCAGCGCAGGCGGAAGTGCCTGCTGTCCTTACCAAGAGGATTGCTGATTGCATGCGTGGCTGTTGACATTTCCTTTTGCAAGTTTTGGTATTTTTTGCAACTTTTGCTAACGACGCTATCAGGCCTTTCATTTGACGAAAAGGCCCAGGCGGTTGTGTCGCCTGGGCCTTTAACTGTTCCTAAATCATGCGCCTGATGAAGAGTTCTGGCTTTTAGTCAAACAAGCTCGGCATGTCGTTTTCCTTCATGAGGGCACCGGCGGAGGGGAGACTCTGTGCGGTGAACTTCTCGGCCGAGACGCCGGCGCCGAGGATGTCCTCGGTCGTGCCGACGGTGGTGACCGAGCGGCCCTTCTTGGCCGTAAAGGCCTGGACGCCCTGCGTGTTGGTGGTCGTCTTGGTCTTGAGCAGCGACGTGTTGAAGTTCATCAGGCGGTAGTCACTCGAGACTAGCGCGATGTCGCGATCCTCCTTAAGCACCTGGGCGTACAGCAGTTTGCTGCCGCCGTAAATGGCGTTCTTGAGGCGCTTGCGGTTGGTCTTGGTGACGTATCCGGAAAGCGCGACGCGTACCACGCGGCCGTTCTCAAAGACGAACAGCACGTCGGCCTTGTAGTCCTCGGGGTCGATGACCCAGATGACGCTCTCGTCGGGTTCCATCTCAAGATCGGTCGGCAGGTACGAGCCCAGCTGGGCGGATTTGGTGTCCTCAAACTGCGCGACCTTGCACTTGTACACCTGGCTCTTGTTAGTAAAGACCAGCAGCTCGTGCGTGTTGGAGGACGGGAACTCGATAAAGGGCTTGTCGCCGTCCTTGTACTTGAGCGTGGCGGCCTTCTTGAGCACGCGGTCGGTCATCTTTTTGAGGTAGCCGTCGCGCGAGAGCATGATGGTCACCGGGTACTCCTCGACCTCGGGCTCCAAGCTCACCTCAATAACCTCGTGGGGCTCGATCCTGCCCGTGCGGCGCGGCATCACGTACTTCTTGTTGACGGCGGCCAGCTCATCGCTGATGACCTTCTTGATGTTCTCCTCGCTGGAGAGGATCTCCTCAAGCTCGGCAATCTCACCCTCGAGCTTGGCGATGTCCTTGGTGCGGTTGAGGATGTACTCCTCGTTGATGTTGCGGAGCTTGAGCTCGGCAACAAACTCGGCTTGGGTCTCGTCGATATCGAAACCCTTCATAAGGTTGGGCACGACCTCGGCCTCGAGCTTGGTGCCGCGAATGATGGCGATAGCCTTGTCGATGTCGAGCAGGATTGCCTCGAGGCCGTGCAGCAGGTGCAGACGCTCGGACTTTTTGCCCAGGTCAAAGTTAATGCGGCGGCGCGTGGACTCAATACGCCACTTGACCCACTCGTGCAGGATCTGGCGCACGCCCATAACGCGGGGATAGCCGTCGACGAGCACGTTAAAGTTGCACGAGAACGAGTCCTGCAGCGTGGTTGAGCGAAAGAGCTTTGCCATGAGCTTGTCGGGGTCGACGCCGCGCTTAAGGTCGATGGCGATGCGCAGGCCAGAAAGGTCGGTCTCGTCACGGATGTCGGCGATCTCTTTGACCTTGCCCTCCTTGGAGAGCTTGACGATGCGCTCGATGATGACATCGGTCTTGGTGGTGTAGGGAATCTCATAGACCTCGATGATGCGCTCTTCGGGGATCCAGCGCCAGCGGGAGCGAATCTGGAAGCTGCCAAGGCCGGTCTCGACGATCTTCTCCATCTCCTCGCGGCGGTAGATGATCTCGCCGCCGGTCGAGAAGTCGGGCATGGGCATGTACTCGAGCAGGTCGCAGTCGGGATCCTGCAGGTAGTGCATCGTTGCGGTGCAGACCTCGTTGAGGTTGAAGCCGCAGATGTCGGACGCCATGGCGACGCCGATGCCCTTGTTGGCCGAGACGAGGATGTTGGGGAACGTGGTGGGCAGCAGGCGCGGCTCCTTCATGGCGCCGTCGTAGCTGTCGATAAAGTCGACCGGGTCCTTGTCGATATCCTTGAAGATCTCGGCGCTGATGGGGGAGAGCTTGGCCTCGGTATAACGCGAGGCGGCGTAGCTCAGGTCGCCCGAATAGTATTTGCCAAAGTTGCCCTTCGATTCCACGAAGGGCGCGAGCAGCGCCTCGTTGCCGGTTGCCAGGCGCACCATCGTCTCGTAGATCGCGGCATCGCCGTGCGGGTTGAGCTTCATGGTCTGACCCACGATGTTGGCGCTCTTCTGGCGCTCGCCCTTGAGCAGGCCCATCTTGTACATGGTATAGAGCAGCTTGCGGTGCGAGGGCTTAAAGCCGTCGATCTCGGGGAACGCACGCGAGACGTTGACGCTCATGGCGTAGGGCATGTAGTTGACCTCGAGCGTCTGCGTGATCGGCTGGTCGGTGACCTCGGAGTGCAGGCCGATGACGTTCTCGGCGTTGACCTGCTTTTTCTTTGGCTGGTTCTTCGTCTTCTTCTTTGCCACGATTTCCTCTTGAACTTCTTGTGGGCCGTCGTTATCGATTTGCTGCTACTGCAGGTCCAGCTGGTCCAGGTATTCCTTGCCGTGCTCGGAGATGTGGCGCTTGCGGCCCGCCTCGTCGTTGCCCAGCAACAGGTTGAACATGGTTTCCATCTTGGTGACGTCCTCGGGCTCCACCTTGATCAGGCGGCGCGTCTCGGGGTTCATGGTGGTGAGCCACATCATGTCCGGATCGTTCTCACCAAGACCCTTGGAGCGGTTGATCGAGCACTTCTGGTCGCCGATCTCCTTAAGGATGCCGTTCTTCTCGAGCTCGGTGTAGGCAAAGTAGGTTTTCTCTTTGCAGTTGATCTCGTAGAGCGGCGACTCGGCGATATACACGTAGCCCTCGTCGATAAGCGTGGGTACCAGGCGATAGAGCATGGTGAGCACGAGTGTGCGGATGTGATAACCGTCGACGTCGGCGTCCGTACAGATGATGACCTTGTTCCAGTTAAGGTTGTCCAGGTCGAAGGCGCCAAGGTTCTTGATGCGCTTGTCCTTGATCTCCACGCCGCAGCCCAGCACGCGCATGAGGTCCATGATGATGTCGGACTTAAAGATACGCGGGTAGTCCTCTTTCAGGCAGTTGAGAATCTTACCGCGGACGGGCATGACGCCTTGGAACTCGGCATCGCGCGAGGTGCGAATGGCGCCTGCTGCCGAGTCGCCCTCTACGATGTAGATCTCGCGGCGGCTCTTGTCCTTGGAACGGCAGTCGATGAACTTCTGCACGCGGTTGGCCATGTCGGTCTTCTGCTGCAGATTAGTCTTGATGCTCTGGCGCGTCTTCTCGGCATTCTCGCGCGAGCGCTTGTTGATGAGCACCTGCTCCAGAATCTTGTTAGCGGCATCCTTGTTCTCGATCAAGTAGGTCGAGAGGCGCTCCTTAAAGAAGGCGGTCATGGCCTGCTGGATAAAGCGGTTGTTGATGGCCTTCTTGGTCTGGTTTTCGTAGGACGTCTGGGTGGAGAAGCAGTTGGTCACGAGCACCAGGCAGTCCTGGACATCCTGCCACTTAATGCCGCTCTCGTTTTTGTTGTACTTGCCCTGTTGCTTAATGTAGGCATCGATGGCGCTGGTCAGAGCGCTGCGTGCGGCCTTCTCGGGCGAGCCACCGTTCTCGAGCCACGACGAGTTGTGGTAGTACTCCTGCATCATGAAGGTGCGCGAGAAGCACATGCAAGCGGTGATCTTTACGTTGTAGTCGGGCAGGTCCTCGCGATCGCGACCGCGACGGTCGGCCTCGATAAAGAAAGGCTCGGTAAGGTAGTCGGCACCGACCTTCTCGAGCACGTAGTCCTCGATGCCCTTGGGGTAGCAGAAGTCCTCTTCGGAAAACTCGCCGTCGTCGCCCTCGATACGCAGGCGGAAGGTCACGTTGGCGTTGACCACGGCCTGACGGCGCATGGTCTCGCGATACCAATCGTGGGGAATGCTGATGGAGGTAAAGACCTCAAGATCGGGGCGCCATTTGATGGTGGTGCCGGTGCGGTTCTCATCGCTGGGCTCAATCTCGAGCGCTTTCTTCTTGGCGCCGACGACCTTGCCCTTCTTAAAGTGCAGGGAGTACTTGTTGCCGTCGCGCCAAACTGTGACGTCCATGTATTCGGAGGCATACTGAGTCGCGCACGAGCCCAGGCCGTTGGTGCCGAGCGAGAAGTCGTAATCGCCACCCTGGTTGTTGTTGTACTTGCCGCCGGCATAGAGCTCGCAAAAGACGAGCTCCCAGTTAAAGCGCTTCTCGGAGGGGTTCCAGTCGAGCGGGCAGCCGCGGCCGTTGTCCTCTACCTGGATAGAGCCATCGCGAAAGGCGGTAAGGGTGATGAGCTTGCCGTAGCCCTGGCGCGCCTCGTCGACGGCGTTGGACAGGATCTCGAAGGCGGCATGCGCACAGCCATCGAGCCCGTCCGAGCCAAAGATGACGGCGGGGCGCAGGCGTACGCGCTCCTCGTCCTTGAGCTGACGAATACTGTCGTTACCATAGTTTGCGGTGTTTTTTGCCATGCTCGCTCTCTTGGTGCTTCCTCTTGTGCATTTAAGTCGTATAGATAGTCAAGGTAGCATAGCCCAGCCCATGGGCGATTCCATCCAACACGAAATCCATCGAACAATCGTTCGTAATTTGATGGAATGGCGCTTACTCGGACAAAACCGAGTCGGTTCTGTCCGAGTAAGTTTGAAGGCGGCTGAAGGCGCCCTATCTTGTTTGCGGCTGTTGGTTTAAATCGAACATTGGGACAGGCGTCTCGTTTTATGGGCCGAGGGTATGCGAACCACGGCCCTTTTGGCCTGAAAGGTGGCCTAACGGGGCGTTATTTGGGCCGCCGGTCACTTCGCCCGTGCCGCTTTTCGTCATACGCTCATAGTGGAAGCCGATGCCACGGGGACGACGAAAGCCTCGGGCAACGGATGAGCTGCAAGCCGAAAGGAGCGGTGAGGATGATGAAGCCCATGACGAAAAAGCTGCTGTTAGGAATTCCCATCGTGACGCTTTCGGCCGTGCTGGCGTGTTCGGTGGCCGGCTGTGGCGGTAGTGCTCCGAGCGGCTCGGCTGGCAGCTCGGGCGGCAGTGCTCCCGTAGAGAAGAAGGCCAAGGCCTATGAGTCGCAGACGGTCGAGGTGGCTGGCATAACCTATGAGTCGGTAGCCCACGGTACGTTCTATCGCGGCGACGCTAAGCTGCAGGACGGCTTTTACCTGCACGTCAAGATCACCAACAACAATGAAAAGAACAGGACGTTTAACTCCTTTAACGTGCATGCTGCCCAGGGCGATCTTGAGGCAGGCGACCCGTTGTTTACTTCCGGCAAGGCGGCCGTGCTCGACTACGTTGCAAGCGAGGCTCCCGATGAGCTTCACGAGGGCATCGATCTTTCCAAGAGGCAAGATATCGGTCCGGGCGAGACCGTTGAGTATGTCTACTTCTGGGCGCCCAAGACGGCGTACTACGGGCCCATCACTGTCGAGTTCGTAGACGCTTACGCCCCCGCCAAGAATCATGAGGCCATGCACTTTGACACCACGGGATGCGAGACCAAGGAGTTCAAGGCGGCCGGCGGCGTGGCCGATTCTGGCGAGAAGGCAGATTTAACGGGCATCGATTGCGCATCGTACAGTATCGAGGCCGCCGATGGGTACACGCTGGATTCGTCCAACGAAGAGCACGAAAAGGCGGACTTCTTCCACGACGAGACTGGAGGACGCCTGCACATCAGTATCTTCCCGCGCTCGCCGGAGGAAGAGATTGCAAGCCTAGAGCAGGTCTATGAAGGCAAGGAGACGACAACCGACCAGGTCGAGTACAACGGCATAACGTGGCTGTGCTTTACCGGTCCCGACAACGGCCATACGCTGTTTGCGACGGCTCCCGCAACGGGCGAGACCGTCCGCGTGTCGATTGGCTGGAAGATCGACTGGGATGCTGCCGTGCCCATGATGGAGGCGCTGAAGCTCAAGTAACGGATTGCGATTCCCACGTCAGGCGACTCAGGGCTGGCTCCGAGTTATCGGGGCCAGCCCTTTTTGGTGCTCGATGAGCAGGGCCAGCGCCTCGCGCAGCTTCGGGTGCAGCTGGGCACCCTGCATGCAATGACAGACATGATTTTCATAATGACAGATATAGTTGACATTGGTTGATAGATGCAATATATTTCTGTCATGTTGCAACGGATATCTGTCCATTACTTCGAAAGGAACTCCATGCCGGGCAAAAAGAACCTACGCATGAAGGCGGCGCGCGCGGCGGCTGGCCTTTCGCAAGCTGACTTGGCCGGGGCCGTGGGCGTTACGCGCCAAACCATCGGCCTGATTGAGGCGGGCGGCTATAACCCCACGCTCAACTTGTGCGTGGCAATTTGCAAAGCGCTGCGCGTCACGTTGAACGACTTGTTTTGGGAAGACGAGACCGACGTCGACCCTAACGCTCTTTAGGAGTCGCTATGAAATTTGAAGATTTAAAGCTCGTGCAAAAGTGGCGCGAATATGCCGGTCCAAAGGATGAACGTCTGGAGGCTGAGAACGCGAAGATCTACAAGATTGGTTTCGTGCTGCTTTCGTTTGGCATGCTGATGATCTTTTTCTACCAGTTTATAGCTCGACAGGTTGCGTGGGTTCACAGCGACGCCAGTGAAATGCCGCATGGCTTTGCAACGCCGTTCGAGGCAGCCATGTATGCGTGGCTCGTTCTCGTGATGTTGATTTGTGCAGGACTGCAAACGCGGAAGGGCTATGTCGATACCAATCGTTTTGGGCAAACCGAGCATCTTCCTGTTGGATATTTCCTGCTTGTCAGCGGTCTTAGCGGCGCTGCGTTCGCGCTTGTTATTGCCGCAATGCGCTGTATCGCTGAGGCGCAGATCGTACCGCTCGAAAGCGTCTTTTGGTTGGCAAACCTGGCCACGGGCGTGTTCTGTGGTGCGACGATTTTCGCGGCCACATTTGCTGTCCTGTGCGCGACGTTTTTCACGGCGAAAAAACGTCGCGCCAAGCTCGAGGCAGAACTCGACGACGCCGGCGACATCTAGTACGCAAATGGGCTGGCTCTGGGTATCCAGAATCAGCCCATTTTGATGTTCGATGAGCCGAGTCGGCGTCTCTCGCAAAAGCAACTAGGAGTTAGCGAGGCTTATCCGAATTGACCTCATCGGCGGTGTCGTTTTCGAGCGCCGTGCGGCGGGCGCTGTAGGCGACAAGGCCGGCACCAGCTGCGGCGAGTGCTGCTGCGGCTGCGGTTAAGGGGACGTTGCTGTCACCCGTGCCGGCGAGCGCGCCCGTTTTTCCAGAGCGCTTGTTATTGTCGTTGCCCTTGCCGCTGCCAGAGCCGCTTCCGCCGGAGCCGCCTCCCGTGCCGGAACCGCCGCCGCTCGAGCCGCCATCGCCGTCCACGGTCATCGGTGCGTCGTGGAGTCCCGTCGTATCCGCGTTGCTGCTTACGCCCACCAGCACCTCTGCACGTTCGCATGCTGCGTCGGGCATGTGAAGCTCGTGCAGCACAGCGCCCAGAGCCGAGTTTGCGCCGGGTCGGATCTCCTCGAGCGTTACGGGATCGAGTGCCACCAGGTCGCGCGCCTTCGCATACAGCGTGACGCGTTTGCCCACCTCGTCGCCCCAGCTCTCCGGGATGGCAAAGCTCATGCGGAACTGTGCCGTGCAACCCGGTGCCAGCACGGCGTTGCCATTGTCAGCGACCAGCGGGTGCGTCGCAAAACGTGTGCCCAGCGTCTCGACTGCGTACTTCACGTGTGCCATGTCGTTGGCCGAAGCGTCCTCGGCAAGCTCTGGATCGTAGATCGATGCCATGCGTGCGTTCGCTCCGAACCCGATGGATGCGCTGGAGAACGGCTGGTTAGAGCCCTCTCGGTACAGATCGATCGTACCGGCGGTCAGCAAGGTGTTGCCGTCGTTTCGCACCGTGACCATGAAGGATTCGCCTGCTGCTCCGGGCACCACCGCGCCCGAGGTAGCGACCGCACCCGTCGGAGTGGCGCACGCTACCAGGGGCACTTCGATGCCGTGCAGTTCTGCCTTGCTCTGCTCGGCACTCACAATGTGCGTGGCGAGCGCCGAGAGCATGCCGCCCGAGGTCAAAAACGTCGTTATCTGATCGACGGGGTGGTCGAGCTCACACATCACGAACGGTTCTGTGAACAGATCGCGTTCCAAGGTGCTGGCGAAGATGCGGAAGTGCTTGCCCATCACCGCTACCGGGTTGCCTTCTTCGTCGTAGGTCTGTCCCACCTTGCCGTCGGTGTTCTCTACGTACATCAAGCACCGACCGTTGTTGCTCGCGCTGAACGACGCCGGGCCACAGCCCGCGGCGCCCACGGGCTCCGATGCAAATGCCGTCGCGCCTCGTGTCCAAGTAATATGCTGCAGCTGCTCGTTGACGGTAGCCAAAAAGCCCGTGTGCTGCGGCCACGGCACCGCGTGGGGCACTGTGGCATCTGGCGACATAACGCCCCAACCCGCGATGGACTGGCCGATCACGGCGTACGATGCGCAGCCACAACCGCTTGCAGTCTCGTATGCAACGGGCACCACCATTTTGCCGTTGATATTCTCGGGCGCGCCCAGCTCGATGCTCGACGGTGCCTGCGGAAAGCGGAGGACCTGACGGAACGTGAGGCTGTCGCCCGACAGATCCGACCACAGGGTAAAGCACTCGAGTGCGACCTCTGCCTCGGTGCCCAACGCCTTTTCTGCGGTGGCTCCGCGGCGGTGGAGATAGGCGCCCGACAGGCGTCCGTCGACAAGTGTCTTGCCCACCGTGATGCGTGGGCACTGCAGGCAATGGTAGCCGTCCTCCTGCAGGCGGCCGCGCGAGATGCTGCGCCATGACGTGTGCGATATCACGCGAACTCCGTCGTTGCTTATGCGCAGGCGCACGACGGACAGTATGCCGGATGTGCTCGCCGTATCGAAAAGGGTGTTGTCGCCGGCGGGGCGCTCGCCCGAGACCAACAGCACGTAGGCGTCCTTGTTTCCTCTCCCGTCTGCATATTCCACCACGTCGAAGTCGTAATCGAATATGCCGTTGCGCTCGACGTCGCCTTCGCCAAACCCAAGGGGGAAGTCCACGGGCATGGGTGTGGACCACGCGCCGTTTGCCTTCGTGTGTACCACCAGGCGCGAGCGGCCATCCTCGCCGTAGCGTACCGAAGCGATACGGAACAGGCATTCAACGCCGGCTATCTCCGCAAACTTCATGTGGGCTTCGCTGAGCACGCCGTGGAAGAGTACGTTGTCGCTCGAGGGCTTTATACCGCCCCGCTCGTCCTCCGACACGCCGGCAGAATTGGCGTTTGGGTCCGCAACGGCATTCGTCGCCTGCCTGATATAGGTGTACTTATACATCGGCGCGGCGTTTTCGTCATTCTCCATCAGAGCGTGGACGAAATGCTCGACCTGTCCCGTGTCATCGCTCTCTGCATCCGCGTCGAGCTCAATACGCGTGACCGCTTGCTCCCAATCGCGCACGGCCGGCGCGACGTTTGCGGCGGTGGCTGCAACTTCGGCGCATGCGAGCAGCTCGGCATTGGTGACGATGGTGGCCGACGCGATAAACTTCGGCACGCCGCCCGACTCGGCATTGCCGGTCGCGCCAAAGCAGGCACCCAGCGTATATGGCGTGTCTCCGCCCAGTGCCAGCTCAGAATGTTGGCGCACATACTGGTTGCCGTTGTTGACCGACATATTCCACGAATCGAGGAGCGTGGGCCACGACCCCGACCAGGCCTTGGTGGTCCACTTGAACATGACAAACTGGAGCATCACGTCGACATCGACGTCTGCGCCCACGCGCAGTCGCGGAAGCTGGTGGCCATCCGCCTTCTCGTAGCCAATGAACAGCGTGAGGGATGCGGCACCGCGCACGGCGGACGATGCGACGCCTGCAACGCCGGCTCCAAAGGTGACGGCAAGTCCGATCTGGATGGTGAATGATCCCGACGTATTGGAATAGTCGAGCGAAATGTTTTTGAAGAACGCCGCGCCGCTGCCGTGTGTGTGGGCGCCTACCGCGAGCGCCAGCTTTGCCAACACCCAAGGATTGACGTTTAGGAAAAACGGCACCGGTCCCAGGGTAAACTGCTCGGTCCAATTGAGGTCGGTTCTTACCTGGAAGAGGGCCTTAATATTGCCGTATGCGGGGTCGTTGTTGTTGCCCCAGGTTTTGCCCACCCAATCGTAGGCGAGCGAGCCGTACAGCTGTGTGGCGATATCCATCGTGAACAGCAGCGTGCAATGGTGGCGAAGGAGCTTAGTGTTTCTTGGGTCGGTGCCCGAGCCAGCGCTCATGCTCTTGTACTGATTCCACTTCCCCTCCATCTCGTCGAGGTAGCGGTTTGCCTGCTTGGCGCCCGACTCGCGCGGCGACTTCTTCCAGTACTCCGGATCAGGGTTGCCCGAATCGTTCATGTAGCTGGCCGGTTTGTATCCGCCGCCAAACAGTACGTACCCGGCAAACGAGAAATCGAAGAGAATCGGAAACGTGGGCATCCAGCAGGTGAACTTGTTGCCGCCGATGCCGGGGAACGCCGCGGGGAAATCAAACGGAGTGACCTCTTGATCCATGGTGGTGGGAATGATGGTGGTCGAGCCCGATTCCGCCTTTGCGGCCGGCGCGGTGGCGACGGCCATGGGGGAGGAGAGCGTGTAGGTTTTGCCCTGATAGTCGAGGACAAAGCGCAGCTTGCACCCTTCTTCCAGAAGGCCCGATGCCGCATCGAGGAACTTGTCTTCGAGCGTGAACGTCGCCAGATTATCCGCACCCGTTGCGCTGGCCTTGACCTGGCCAATCTGCGTGACGGTTTCGGGTGAGCCGCCCGCGGCAGGCGTCACTTTGTTGATGCGCAGCGTCGCCTGCCCACCCTGCGGCAGATGGGCCTGTACAGTGAAGGCGTGCGTGTCGGGCTGCGCATTCGCTGCATCGTCTTTGGGCATCGCCATGAATGTGGCGTCGGCGTACTGGATGTCCCATTCATCAAACGTGAGTTGGCGAAAGTACGGCTCACCATCGGAGAGCGGACGCGTGGGAGCGGTAATGGCGGTGCCGCCCTGGATGCGCGCGAGGGGGATCTCGACATCGCGGTAGCCCGGCATGCTGATGGAGATGCCGCCGTTAAAGTCGTACGCGTCAAGGAGCGTCGCCTCGTCCACGTAGCCTTCCGAAAGCGGGGCAACCTCAAAGATGGCCGTGCCTTCGTCATCGGTGGTGGCGGTGAGCTGCTTGCCTGCGACATAGCGCGACGTTAGTGTGACCTGGGCACCCGTGATGGGCGTATTCTTGTTGGCGACGTCGACCACGACCACGCCGAACATGGTGCGCGAGAGAACGAGCACCTTGAAGGGGTCTTCTTCGTCGGCATAGGCTTCGGTGGGCGCGAGCGGCAATATGAAGGCGTTTGCGCTTCCCGGCACGCGCGGCAACATAATGCTCGCCAGCGAGGACGCTCCGGCAACAAGTAACGAACGGCGATCAAGCATCTTGGGCTCCCATCCCGCAAATATCGGTGGAAATAATCAAATTATGCGAGAAGGTGTCCTGTCGCGGTAGTGCCGTTCGAGGGGCAAAATGTCCAAATGCGAATGCGGAAGCGCGGGAGCGCTGGGGTGCGTGTGGCGTGTTTGGCAGGCGGTCCGCTAGCGCAACATGTGGGCAACCAGCTCGGCGCGAGTTCCGATACCAAGCTTGGCATACACGCCGGACAGGCGGTTTTTAACGGTGCCTGGCGATACTTCCATATGGCGTGCGATTTCGGCGTTGGTCCATCCGCGGCAGGCGAGCATGGCCATGGTGAATTCCGTGGTGGTTAGATCGTCAGCCACATCCTCGCCCGAGTCGGGGTTGTGGATGCGTCGCCATCCGTAGCTAAAGCGGTACGTGATCTCGATGATGCGTGCGAAATCGTCGGGGTATTGCTGTTTTAGGCACGCCTCGATAAGTCCCTGCAAAAGACCATGGTGCTCGCCGATGAGCTCGATAAGGCCGTCGGGGCGCGCAATGCTCCAAGCAGTTTCGAAATGCGTCTTTGCGGCGTCGACGTTTTTGAGGCTCATGCAGGCCATTGAGGCTGACAGATGCAGGAACAGCTCCGAGATGGGATAACTTTCCTGTTTCATGATCAGGGCGTTTTCCGCCATGCCCAGGCTACGGCCATATTCGCCTCGTAGGTACAGGGCATGCGCCATCACGTAACTGGCGAACAGGCGCAGGCCTTCGGGCAGATGTGCCGCAAGTGGATAAAACTCTTCGGCAGAATACGGGGAAGGCAGGTGCAACAGGACACTTGCGGCCGAGGCGAACAGGATATGCATGGCGTGGACGGCGGGCGATTCCTCGTCAGTTGGCGTATCGAGGATACCCGCAAGGCAACGGCGGGCATCGGCGATACGGTTGAGCGACAGGCTGGCATATCCGCAGATGAAGCATGCGGAATAGTGCAGTGCGGGGTCGGTGGCGTCAAGATAGGGGCGTGCCGTCGCGGCGGCGAGCGTGGCCTGTCCGCGAAAGTACAGCGCTTCTGCCGTGGCGATGGCGCGCGAATCGGGGTCAGTGATGCTTGCGACCGCGGCATCCATTTGCCCCGGCACAAAGGCGGTGCACATCAACGGCATAGGAACACGTGCGCAACCATCGCAGTCCATCTTTCATCTCCCATCGGCTGACAACGATAGCAGCCATTGTACCCCGTCATTTGAAAGCTGGATGTTAGCGCGTATTGCTTACGAGTGCGCCGAGCGTATAAACGACAAGTTTAGTGGCCCTGCCCCTGAGGCGGTTATCGAAGCCTAGCTGACCTTGGGATATAGAAAAACTACCGCCCCTGTGAAAAGCTCCATGGGAGCGATGGGAAATGGGCCTCGTTCTGCATATAATGAGGTCATATGACGGTGCGTTTGCATATGTGCAACGCATTTCCATCGAACCGAAAAGGAGCTCTGCATGGATCCCAACAAGCGTCCCGACGACATGGTGCGTATCACCACTCCCGAACTTGCCCAGGCGTTCATCGACGAGCAGGTTACCGCAATCCGTGAGCAGATCGGTGACAAGAAGGTCCTGCTGGCCCTTTCCGGTGGCGTTGACAGCTCAGTTGTCGCGGCGTTGCTCATCAAGGCAATCGGCAAGCAGCTCATTTGCGTGCATGTGAACCACGGCCTGATGCGTAAGGGCGAGAGCGAGCAGGTCGTCGACGTCTTTAAGAACCAGATGAATGCCAACCTGGTCTACGTGGACGCTACCGATCGCTTCCTGGACAAGCTCGTGGACGTTGAAGAGCCCGAGACCAAGCGCAAGATTATCGGCGCCGAGTTCATCCGCGTGTTCGAGGAGGAGGCCCGCAAGGTTGGCGACGAGGTCAGCTTCCTCGCCCAGGGCACCATCTACCCCGACATTCTGGAGTCCCAGGACGGCGTAAAGGCTCACCACAACGTGGGCGGCCTGCCCGAGGACCTGCAGTTTGAGCTCTGCGAGCCCGTCAAGCTGCTGTACAAGGACGAGGTTCGCGTTGTCGGCCGCGAGCTCGGCCTGCCCGAGAACATGGTCGAGCGCCAGCCGTTCCCCGGCCCCGGCCTGGGCGTTCGCTGCCTGGGTGCCATCACCCGCGACCGTCTCGAGGCGCTGCGCGAGGCCGATGCCATTGTGCGCGAGGAAATCGACAAGGCCGGTCTGACCATTTGGCAGTACTTTGCCGTCGTGCCCGATTTCCGCGCCACCGGCGTGCGTGAGGGCAAGCGCGCCTACGACTGGCCCTGCATCATCCGCTGCATCAACACCGTCGATGTCATGACTGCCGAGGTACCCGAGCTCGACTGGGCGCTGCTCAAGCGCATCGCCGCTCGCGTTACCGCCGAGGTCCCCGGCATTTGTCGCGTGTGCTACGACCTGACCCCCAAGCCTGTCGGCACGGTGGAGTGGGAGTAAGCTTCTGCTCTTTTGGGCGAATTGCATTGACAGAGAGGGGTCCCGCGCAAACGTGTACGGGACCCCTTTCGTTTTACTGTTCGGTTTACGCTGCGGTCCGTTTTGGAAGGGTCGTGAGCATGGTGCTTCCGTTCTTGGAACTCGCTTCGACCTCAACCGTGCCGCCGTGCAGCGCTGCAATCTCCCAAACAAGCGCTAGCCCGAGTCCTGCGCCGCCGTATGCCCTGCTGCGGGATTTATCCAGGCGAAAGAACGGCTGGAAGATGCTCTCACGGTACTGCTTGGGTATTCCCGGGCCCTGGTCCTCGACCCGTAGGAACACGTGGCTGTTGTTATCGCAGATGGAGACGTTGACAGTCGAGCCGGGGCGGCTGTAGCGGATGGCATTTTCGACCAGGTTAAACACCAGCCGATAGAGGAGCGTGTCGCTTCCGATTACCAAAGCGCCTCCACTGCAATTGAGGACGATGTCTTTATGCTCGGCAAGCGGAGCGAGGTCGGTGAGGACTTCTTCGGACAGGGGGCCAAGCTCAATATCGTCCTCGCAGGGAACGCTGCGGAGCTCACTCATCTCAAGCAGCACCTTGGTCATTCGCGACATCCGCTCGGTTTGTTCTTGTAGCAGGCCGAGCAGCTCGGCTGTTTGAGGTTGCGATGCGGGGTGTTCGGAGACAAACAGTTCAATCTGCGCTTGCATAAGGGCGAGCGGGGTGCGCAGCTCGTGTGCGGCGTTGCCGGTAAACTGACGCTGTGCAGAGAACCCTTCGCCAAGACGGGCGATCATGTCGTTGAAAGAGGCACTGCATCGTTGTAGCTCGGCGGGCACATCTTCGCTGAGTCTGATTTCGCTTAGGTTGTCAGGCTGCACGCGCTCTACCTGAGCGGCAAAAGCCCGCAGAGGTTTGAGCGCGCGGCCGCTCACAAAGTATGCCAGCACGCCGCCAAGTAGCGTGACTCCAGCCGTGATGCACCAGGTTGTCGCGCCAAAAGATTCCTGTGCGTCGTTTACAACGATCGTGACCTCGTCATCGAGGGTCCCCTTCGTTGGGTCAAATGCCTGAGGCGCATCTTCGCCGGCAGCGTTAAAGGCCGAGATGTCGCTGCCGATGGCATCCATGTAGCGCATACCCGTATAGCCGACCAAGCAGTTCGTTAGCACGCACGCCGCACACGTGAGCAGCGCCGTCATGATCGTTATGCGCCATTGCAGCGAAAGCCTTTTCATTCGCCATCCTCCATAACGTAGCCCTCTCCAATCCGATTGCGAATCGGGTCGTATCCCAAAGCGCCGCGCAACTTTTTTCGGAGCGACGAGATGTGAACGCGGGTTGCGTTGCTAAAGCTGTTCACGGTGCTATCCCAGACGTGTTCGATAAGCTCCTCTTGGCTTACCGGTCGCCCCTGATTAAGCATCAGGTATTCCAGGATTCCCGTTTCCTTGCGTGTAAGAGATAGAGCCTCACTGTCCACGGAGGCGATGCGCGCCTTGGTGTCAAAGCTGAGCTTTCCGCAGGTTAATACTATGTCGCTTTGTGCGAAACGCCTGAGGGTAAGGCTGCGGATCCTTGCCGCAAGCTCGTCCAGATGAAACGGCTTGGTAAGGTAATCGTTGGCGCCGGCATCGAGTCCGGCGACTTTATCGGATACTTCGCCACGCGCGGACAGAATCAGCACCTTGGTCTCGCAGTCGGTTTTCCTAAGCTCCCTGAGCACGGTCATGCCGTCGATACGGGGGAGATTGAGGTCGAGTACCACGAGGTCAAAGACTCCGACGCCCAGCAGGTCGAGCGCCTCCCGTCCATCGTGGCAGCAGTCGACGCTGTATGCCAGGTTTCGCAGGCTGCGTGCGATTGTGTCACACAGTGCTCGCTCGTCTTCGACGATCAAAATACGCATAACAGTCTCCTTGCACATTCCAAATCGCGCTTAACACGGATTTTATAGTCGATATGGTCCAATGGGTCGCGTAACGAAAGGAGTGGTCAGGTTGTTCAAAGCGGTAAAACCCGTGGTACAGGTCGCTTTGTTGATCGTCGGAATTGCCATGGTGTGCTTTGGCGTTATGCGTGGCGAGGCGGATGCCGTGCTGGCCAAAGCGATTAGGCTGTGCTTGGAGTGTATCGGAATTGGATAAAAGAGAAAACACTGCGTCGCATGTTTTGGCCCGATTTCGCGGATTCATTCAGGCGGCGGCGACGCTCGTCACCAACATTCACCTGCCAAACTTTGCCAAAGGCAGCATCTATCAGGGTGCGGGAAAAACAGTCTGCGTACCTGGGCTTAACTGCTATTCGTGCCCTGCGGCGACGGGTGCGTGCCCCATTGGGTCGTTCCAGTCGGTGGTGGGTTCATCTAAGTTCAACTTCTCCTACTACGTTACCGGTACGCTCATTTTGCTCGGCGTGCTGCTGGGACGCTTTGTATGCGGGTTTTTGTGCCCGTTTGGCTGGCTGCAGGAGCTGCTTCACAAGATTCCCGGCAAAAAGCTTTCGACAAAAAGGCTCAAGGCGCTTACGTATATCAAATACGTTGTGCTGCTGTTTGCCGTGGTATTGCTGCCTGTGCTGGTGGTCAACGATCTGGGGATGGGCGATCCGTTCTTTTGCAAATACGTCTGTCCGCAGGGCGTGCTCGAGGGCGCCATTCCGCTGGCCATTGCCAACGCCGGCATTCGATCTGCGCTGGGGCAGCTCTTTACCTGGAAACTTGTCGTTCTCATTGCCGTGGTGGTGCTGAGCGTTTTGTTCTATCGCCCCTTCTGCAAATGGATTTGCCCGCTCGGCGCATTCTATGCGCTCATGAATAAGGTGTCCTTACTGGGGATTCGGGTCGATGCATACAAATGCATCTCGTGCGGCAAGTGTTCAAAGGTTTGTCAGATGGACGTTGATGTGGTCCGCGCACCCAATCATGCCGAATGCATCCGGTGCGGAAAGTGCATTGGGGCCTGTCCCGTCGATGCCATCAGCTATCGCTACGGCCTGGATGCGTCGGCAGAAAAGCTCCCCCTGACCGCCGATAAAAAGTAAAACAAGCTTCGACAAAACGGAGGATTGACCATGAAGCTTTCTAAGATTGCGGCCCTGTTTATGGTGCCGGTGCTGGCCTTATGTCTTATGGCGTGTTCGGCGCCCGGTGGCAACGCGAGCGAATCTACGGGCTCCGATCCAAAGATCGCAGAGCTCATTGCGCAAGAGCCGGCCAACGCCGACGAGGCTGCCGAGCTGTATGCAAAACTCATGCAGAAGGAGAACGATATCCTTTCGAGCGATAATGCGCTGTGGGAAAAGGTATTCAATGCAGCAAATAAAGAGTCGACAATGATTGAGGACGGCAGCAATTACGGCGATTTTCTGCTCAAGACCATCGACGGCGCCAAGGACGAGTTTACGGCAGATGAGCTTAAGACGCTCAAGGCCGGCGCGCAGCAGATCAAGGAGATCGAGGACAAGCTCGAGAGCCTGGAAAAGAAGTTTCCCGGCTGTGGAAGCACGCCGAGCGCAGGCGAGAGCGTCGACGCTTCGGCCGCTGGCATGACGGCTGGTGCCGATGCTTCGAGCGAGGCGACGAAGTTCCCTAGCTTTACGGGCAAGGACCTGGACGGCAACGATGTGAGCAGCGACGAGCTGTTCTCTAAGAACAAGGTCACCGTCATGAACTTCTGGTTTACCACTTGCAAGCCGTGCGTGGGCGAGCTGGGCGATCTTGAGAACCTGAATACGGAGCTTGCCGAGAAGGGCGGCCAGGTCGTGGGCGTCAATTCCTTTACGCTCGATGGCAACAAGGGCGAGATCGCAGATGCCAAGGACGTGCTGAGCAAGAAGGGCGTGACGTATAAGAACATCTGGTTCAAGTCGGATAGCGAGGCCGGCAAGTTTACGTCAAATCTGTTCTCGTTCCCGACGACCTACGTTATCGATCAGAACGGCAACATCGTAGGGGAGCCCATCGTAGGCGCCATCAGCTCCGCTGAGCAACGCGCAGCACTCGACAAGCTTATCGACCAGGCGATTGCGAATAGCAATCAGTAAAAAACGCGTAAAGCATAGCGAGGATCGTGTGTCGCTGTGCGAAGTAGTCCGCTACCTTTCAAGATAATCTCCACCATATAGAGGTCCCGCTCGGGACCTCTTCTTTTAGGCGCCGTCCCGTTCGTTTTTTGATGCGGTTCCCTACATTCCTCACTGGCGCCGGCAAAAAATGGGGATAGAGTAGGACAAACGCGTCGAATACGAACGGCGGGGGAGAGCGGGCGAGTGTGCCCGCGCGGGAGAGGTTGCCGTCCATGCTGGAGCTCAAAGGAATTTGCAAAAGGTACACTACGCAGTCGTTTACGCAGGTGGCGCTCGACAACGTAAGCCTGTCTTTTCGCGATAACGAGTTCGTGGCCATTCTGGGTCCCTCGGGCTCGGGTAAAACTACGATGCTCAACGTTATTGGCGGACTCGACCACTTTGACTCGGGTGATCTGCTCATCGACGGCATTTCGACCAAGGATTTTCACGATCGCGATTGGGATGCCTACCGTAACAACCGCATCGGCTTCGTGTTCCAAAGCTATAACCTCATTCCGCATCAGACCATTTTGGAAAACGCGGAGCTGGCGCTGACGCTCACGGGCGTGGGGCATGCCGAGCGTCGCCAGCGTGCGCGCGAGGCGTTGGAGAAAGTCGGCCTGGGCGAGCACGTTAACAAGCGTCCGAGCCAGCTTTCGGGCGGGCAGATGCAGCGCGTGGCCATCGCCCGCGCCCTGATTAATGACCCTGAGATCGTCCTTGCCGACGAGCCGACCGGCGCTTTGGATTCAACGACATCCGTACAGGTCATGGATCTGCTCAAGGACGTTGCGCGCGACCGCCTGGTCATCATGGTCACGCACAATCCTGAGCTGGCGTACCAATATGCCACGCGCATCGTTAACCTGGCGGACGGTAAGATCACCGACGATTCCGACCCCTTTGATGTTGCCGATGCCACGCGCCGCGAGGCCAAGCCCACACGCAAAACCTCGATGAGCTTTGTGACGGCGCTGGGCCTTTCGGCGCGCAACCTCATGACCAAAAAGGGCCGGACCGCCATGACGGCCTTTGCGGGGTCGATTGGCATTATCGGCATCGCGGCGATCCTGGCGCTCTCTAATGGCGTGAACGGCTACATCAAAAAGGTCGAGGAAGATACGCTTTCGAGCTACCCGCTCACGATTTCCAAGCAGGACTACGACCTGTCGTCCATGATGGGCGGGCAGGGGGCCACGGATGATGGCGCGTCGGAGGATGATTCGGCCGACAGATCCGGCGGCAAGGCCAAGGGAAGCGACAAGATTCCCGTGGTCACAGCCGTGAAGGATATGTTTGCGAGCGTTAAGTCCAACGATATGACGAGCTTTAAGGCGTGGCTCGATGCCGGTGGCGACGGTATCGATAAAGAGGTCAACGCCATCCAGTACGGGTATGGCGTAACGCCGGTTGTCTATCGTGCGGGCAAGGGCGACGAGAAGCCCGTGCGCCTGGTGCCCAACGCGATGACCGAGGCTATGAGCGGCGGCGCGAGCTCGGCGGCGACGGTGAGCATGGATTCCATGGGCACCTCGGTCTTTAACGAGATGATCGATGACCAGAGTCTGCTCGACAGCCAATACGACGTCGTGGCGGGGCATTGGCCCACGTCCGCTAACGAGGCGGTGATGGTGCTTTCGAGCCGTGGAACGGTGGGCGACTATACGCTCTACAGCATCGGTGCGTTGGATATCAATGAGCTTAACAGCTTGGTTAACAGTGCCATGACGGCTGACGGCGGGGTCGAAACGTCCGAGACCGCTGCCGACTTTACCTACGACGATGCGCTGTCCACCACGTTTAAGGTGTTGTCGCCGGCCGATGCCTATCGAAAAAATGACGAGACAGGCACGTGGACTGACATGTCTGGCGACGCCGACTTTATGGCAGCCAAGGTTGCCGACGGCATCGACGTGCGCATCGTGGGCGTGGTGCGACCCAACGAGACGGCCAACGCGAGTGCCCTTTTGCCCGGTATCGCCTACACACATGCGCTGACTCGCCAGCTTATGGAGCGCGCGGCCGATTCGAAGATTGTGCAGGAGCAGCTTGCGCATCCCGAGACGGATATCTTTACTGGCAAGTCTTTCGATGAGTTGCAAAGTGAGGCCAAGCAGGGTGTGGACCTGGGCAGCATGTTTAGCGTGGACGAGGCGGCGCTCAAGAGTGCGTTCTCGTTCGATGCGTCTGCGCTCTCTGGTGCGACCGGCGGTATGGATCTTTCGGGTCTTGACTTGTCCGGGTTGGATATCGACCTTTCGGGCGTTGGCAAGGATATCGACTTCAGCGACATCATGGCCAAGGCGCCGACCCCCGATTTCTCGGGCGTCTTCGATGGCTTGGAGCTCACGCCCGAGCAGATGCAGCAAGTGGGGGCGCTCGCCAACCAGCTGTTCACGGGCTTTATGCAGTCGGATCAGTTTAAGGCCCTGACGCCCGAGGATCTTAAGGACGCATCGAAGCTTGCCGCCGCGTTCTCGGCGTATCTTGAGAACGATGCCGCGGCGCAGCAATGCCTGGCTCAGCTCAAGGCGCTAGGCGGCGATGCCCTGGCTGAGCGTCTGCAGCGGGCCATGACCGACTATGTGCAAAAGCAACTGGCTCCATATCTGCAGCAGGCTATGGACCAGGTTATGAAGACGATCAGCGACCAAATCGCAACGACGGTATCGGCACAGCTCAAAGCGGGCGTGGCGGGACTCATGGGGCAGATGGCCGCGCAGATGTCCTCGAGCTTTTCCAGCCTGTCGAGCGCTATGCATGTAGATGCCAATGCCTTTGCCCGCGCTATCCACTTCAACATGGATGCCGAGGACTTGAGCTCGCTCATGATGAGCTACGCCAAGGCATCGCAGCTCACCTACGATAACAACCTGACCACGCTGGGCTATGCCGACGAGGCAGACCCCATCTCGGTCAAGATCTTCCCGCGCGACTTTGAGGCAAAGGAGCGTGTGCTCGACCACATCGATGCATACAACGAGCAGGTCAAGGCTGCCGGACACGATGAGCAGGCCATCTCGTACACCGACTACATGGGTATCATCATGGGTTCAGTGACCGATATCGTAAACACCATCAGCTTGGTGCTCATCGCGTTCGTGAGCATCAGCTTGGTCGTGAGCTCCATCATGATCGGCATCATCACCTACATCAGTGTGCTGGAGCGCAAAAAGGAGATCGGCATCCTGCGCGCGATCGGTGCATCGAAACGCAACGTGGCTAACGTGTTCAATGCCGAGACCTTTATCGAAGGTCTTATCGCTGGTGTTTTTGCCATCGTTGTCGTGGTGCTCGTGAGCTTCCCGGTCAATGCTTGGGCTCTTGCGACCAAGCAAGTACCCAACCTGATGAGCCTTCCCGTGCAAGATGCACTGGTGCTCATCGCGATTTCGGTGGTGCTGACGGTCGTCGCCGGCCTGCTGCCAGCCCGCAGCGCATCCAAGAAAGACCCCGTAGAAGCCCTACGCTCCGAATAATGTGACAAAGGGACAGCCCCTTTGTCACATTCATCTCCCTACACCTAGTTCGTTTTGCCCATCAGCGTGATGCGGATGGTTGGATGGGTGTACTCGTCAAACTCGTCCTCGGGATCCGTGTCAAACGAGTAATACGCTTTGATAGGGTCGTCACTCGTCCTGATAGAGATTCTCTCGTAGAGTGAGCCGTTCAAAAAAGCCTGCCTGAACTCTTCGGGGAGCTTCTGCGGTGCTAGGAGCTCGGGGCTTGCGGTCTTGACGTCTATGGTTTGGACGACAGAGGAAAGCTCGTCAAGGTCGAGCTCGATACGGTCGAGGTTGTCCTCGAGGCTCGCATCGGGGTCGACCTCTGCCGCGTAACTCACTTCCATGAGCGTCCCCTTGTTGTCAAAATCCAGGTACGTATAGGTCTTCTGGGCATCGGAGTCGCCGTCGTGCAGATAGCCGCGGACGTGGTAGCCGTAATCTTGATATCGCTCGCAGGGGTCATCGGCGGACACGTACTCGCATGCGGGCTCTAATGCCTTGCGTGCGATGGCGATCTGCTCGGCCGCAGCCGCGGCGTTTTCTTGCATCTCGATGTTTCCCTGTGCCAGCTGCGGGATATAGGCACCGCACACGATTGCGAGGGGCAGGGCCACAAGCGCGACGATCCACTTTTTTGCATGGGGGATAGGTACGCCACAGGCCTCTGCCATAGCCTTCGCGTTGGCAAAGCTCTCGGCAAGCACGTCTGCCGCGGTGGCGACGGTGCCTACGGCAGCGGCGACTTCTGCCGCGCCGCCCAGGTTGCGTGCAGCCTCGTTGTCGCTGTTCTTGAGCAGGCGTGCGGCGGCCTGCGTGCCAACAACGCCTGCGATCTGTGCCGAGCGGTCTTTCTCGCTCTGCTCGACGGCGAGCCGGTACTGCATTTCCTTCCACTGCTTGCCACGCATGCCAAAGCGCGGGGCGAGAGCGCAATAACAGAATATGACGAGCTCGATGGCGGTGAGCACCAAGGCGGTCATCATGCCCGCCTCTTGGAAGCCTTCGTGATGGAAGACGATGTCGTCGATCATTTCGAAGGGAATAATCGATAAGGGCAGCACGAATGCCATGGCAAGCGCCGCTCCGGCAACCTTGGGGCAGATGCAGTATCGCTGGATGCGCTTACGTTCTTGTTCGGAGAGTGCTGCCATGGCTGGTCCTTGGTGTCGTGGCGGTCGTTGTGGCGCGATGCCGTCATATGTGACTCAGTATAGAGAATCCCGTCATCGGTGAGCGCAGGTCATACGGCAAAAGTGCCACGACTGCCCTGGTTTAGAGCGGGTGCTCCTGCGCCCACGCGATGATGCCGCCCGATACGTATGTGTGCCAAAATAAGCACTCGTATGATGATTTGCAATGTGACAAAGGGACTGTCCCTTTGTCACATTGAGTTGAGAGTGGATGTTGATGTATTTATCGCTGGCCCCTATGGAGGGGATTACCGGGCATGTGTTCCGTCGCGTGCACGCGGAGTGTTTTGGCGCACTCGATTGTTATTACACGCCGTTTTTGCCGCCGCCACGGGTGGGCAACCGCTTTGGCGGTAAGGCGTTTAAAGAGGTCGATCCCGCCAATAACCAGGGGCTTAACGTGGTGCCTCAGCTGATGTCCAAAAACGCGGACGAGTTTGTGTGGGCGGCGCAGGTGCTCGCCGACATGGGTTACCGCGAGGTCAATCTCAACCTTGGTTGTCCTTCGGGAACGGTTGTTGCCAAGGGCAAGGGTTCGGGTTTCTTGCGCAATCTGGATGAGCTCGAGGTGTTCTTGAGCGACGTGTGCGAGCGCTCGCCATTGCCGGTGTCGGTCAAGACCAGGCTGGGACTGGAGAGCGACGATGAGTACGAGCGCGTGCTCGACCTCTATTGCCGCATGCCGCTGGCAGAGCTGATCGTGCATCCGCGCGTGCAAAAGGACCGCTATACGGGCTCGCCGCGCAAAGAGTTTTACGGTGAGACGCTGGAGCGGGCGCCGTTCCCGGTGGCCTATAACGGCGACATCTTTGATCTTGAGGACATGGATACGCTGGTGGAGGCCTATCCCGGGACGCGCCACGTAATGTTGGGGCGCGGCTTGCTTGCGAACCCTGCGCTGGCTCGCATGGTTACCGGCGGTCCCGCTGCCACGGCAGCTGAACTGCAGCGCTTCCACGACATGTTGTTTGCGGCGTATGCAGAAGAGATTGGCGGCAACGCGGTCTTTCGCATGAAGGAGTGGTGGTTCTACGCCAAGTGCGCCTTCGCCGATCCCGCTACCGTTCACAAGATCGTGCGCAAGACCAAAAAGGTCGACGAATACCGCGCCGCCGTCGAGCGCGTCTTTCGCGAGCAGCCGCTCGCACCTACCGCCCGCTTTTGCGGCTAACTAGTCATCGCTATCTGACGGCCTGGACGGCAAGTGCTTCTATTACGCGCTCGGCACCGGCGTCGATCAGAATGCTGCGATTGGCGATTTCTGTCGGAGCGACTGCCTCGCCAAGGTTGACGCATGCATACATGGCGCGCTCGTTTTTGGCCGTCATCTGCCAAAACGGATACTTGATGATGACGGGCGTGTTGCCGCCCACGCCAAACTCCAGAAACAGCACGCGCATGCCGCTGTGTCGGCGCAAAAAGTCCTGATAGCGATCGGCTGCGGCATACCAGCCCTTATCCTGCACAAACGTATCGTCGGCGCGCAGGTTCATCGTAAGCGGCGCGCCGCAGTGGGGGCAATGGGGTACGAGCGCGGACGGAATGCGCAGGTCCTGTTGGGTAGCGACCATGCTACGCACGAGCTCTTCGTTGTCCCACGTTTCCTGGCAACAGGGCTTGCTGCACTGGAATAGGCCGTAGTCTCCTTGTGTATAAAAGAGTCGCCGCTTATCAAAACCGGCACGCTGAAAGCAATGGTCAACGTTCGTGGTCAGCACAAAGTAGTCGCGGTCACGCAGCAGATCCAGGAGCTGTTCGTAGACCGGTTTGGGTATGGGGTCGTATCGGTTGCACTTAATGTAGCGGCTCCAAAACGCCCAATATTCCTCGAGCGAGTCATAAGGGTAGAAGCCGCCGGAATACATATCGGCAAAGCCGTAGCGTGCGGCAAAGTCGCCAAAGAGCTTCTCGAAACGCTCGCCCGAATAGGTGTATCCGGCGGCGGTCGAGAGTCCTGCTCCGGCACCGATTACCACGGCATCAGATGCATCGAGTGCAGCTTGGAGCTTATCGATTTGTTTGGAGAAGGCTGCGGTAGATTGCCTCGTCAGACGCGAGAAAAACATTGAAGATCACCTTAAGGTTGGGGTCGTTATGGTCTAGATGATGACGAACGGTATCGATGGCCACACGCGCGGCGGCATCTTGCGGATAACCAAACACGCCCGTCGAGATGCAGCAGAATGCAAGCGTGCCGAGTCCTCGGCGCGTCGCTTCTTCCAGGCAGCTGGTGTAGCAGTGGCGTAGCAGCAATTCCTCGCGCGGGCCAGGCTTATGGCTGGGCACGACGGGGCCGACGGTGTGGAAAACGTAGCTGCTGGGCAGATTGAACGCCGGTGTGACTTTGACGTGTGCCGTCGGTTCCTCGTGCCCCTGTTCGTCCATGAGATTGGCGCACGCCAAACGTAGCTGCATGCCGGCGTAGGTGTGGATGGCGTTGTCGATGCAGCTATGCCCTGGCACAAAGCAGCCGAGCATTTGGCTGTTGGCTGCATTGACGATGGCATCGGTCTTAAGCAGCGTAATGTCGCCGCGCCAGATGGCAACGCGATCGCGGTAGGGGAGCGTGCTGGCATCGGTCGCTCCGCCGCGCTCAAGAAGGCGTTGCTGCAAGTAGGTGTCTTGTATGTCGAGCGTCTCGGCCGCAAGCGCCTCGGGCGGCCGCACGTTCATAAGGGCCCTGAGCAAATCGCGCTGCTCGCTGGCACCGGCAGGTACAGCAATGCTGCGCCCGTCTGGCCGCTCATCGAGCAATGCCTTGATAAGCCAAACGCGGCGTTCGGCCTGATTCATGGCCTTCCTCCTGTTCGATTGAGATGGTTTCGCTCGACAGTAGTGTGCGGCCTAACTCGTTTCTTCAAAAGAAGGCACAAAAAGGTAAGCGCCGTGGAGCGATATGCCCCACGGCGCTCAATTTGCAGAAGCCCGCCGCTGTTAGGAGTTTCGCACGAGCTGCTGATAGTCGGTGCCCCATTCCACTAGGGAATCGATGATGGGCATAAGGCTGTGGCCCAGCTCGCTGAGTGCGTATTCGGTGCGGATGGGTGTCTCGGGGATGACGGTGCGCGTGATGAGGCCCGCGGTATCCATTTCCTTAAGGTTGGACGAAAGCACCTTTTGGCTAATGCCGGGGATAGCGCGATGCAGCGCGTTGAAGCCCATGGGATGGTCTATGAGCTGTTGGATGATATAGATCTTCCACTTGTTGCCAAAGAGTTGAAAACACGTGGCAACAGGGCAGGGAGGCAGTTCTTCTTTGGTAAGCATGGAGACTCCTCAATCGTGTGGACAGCTTTCATTATCGCAGCCGCTGTCGTTTGCGGCTACTACTTACCTTTTGGTAACTGGCTAATAGATTGGTGCCTTCTTTTGGTCGTTGCGCGCTTTTTGCATGATGCATATAGACGCAAAGAGCGTCAAAAACTGGATGGCTTCGCCCGGCCATCCTCGACCGAAAGGAAATGCCATGTCCGAGAATCTCGAGAACGTCGCCGCTTTCGCCTCCTGCGGTACTGCCGATCCTGCGCCCGCTTGCGGCTCCGCCGACCCCAAGGCCGCTCCCGCTTGCGGTTCTGCCGATCCGGCGGCCGCTCCTGCCTGCGGCTCTGCTGACCCGGCTGTTGCCCCTGCCTGCGGCTCCGCTGATCCGGCTGCTGCTCCTGCCTGCGGCACCGCTTGCGGCGCTGCCGACGCTCAGTAAGCAATCGCTAGGAAGGGACTCGTAATGGATGCTCAGACTTGCCTCAAAAAGATGCAGCTTGCCGGGACGCTCTCTCTGGCAACCGTGGACGAAAGTGGCGCACCGCAAATTCGCTGCGTGAGCGCTGTCCATTACGAGCCCCGTGCTATCTACTTTCTCACAGCACGTGGCAAGGAGATGGCTCGTCAGCTTATGGCCGACGGGCGTGTCCAAACGCTCGTCCATACGCGGTTTAACGAAATGATCCGCATGTCCGGTGTTGCCACCCCCGTCTCGGATTCCGAGCAAGTTCACTGGCGCGACGTGATTTACGCCGAGCAGCCGTATCTTGCTAACGTTTATCCCGGTGATACGCGCGAGATCAACATCATCTTTAAGGTTGAGAACATAGTGCTCGACTACTTTAACCTGGGAGTTCATCCCATCGAGCGCGCGGTCTTTACCTTGGACGAGAGCATGGCACCTGCGCCCGCCAAGGGCTTCTGCATCGATGCCGATGCGTGTATCGGTTGCGGCACCTGCCTTGAGCACTGCCCGCAGAAGTGCATCGAGCCGGGAGACTCATATCGCATAGAGCCCGAGCACTGCCTGCATTGCGGTGCCTGTGCCGAGAATTGCCCCGTCGGCGCCGTTGCGCGCCTGTAGCCCAAATACTGTCATCAGTTTTCACATCGACCAAGGGAGTCCCACGATGCAAAAGCCTGCGTTTGCCTTCCAATGGCATATTACGGATGAATGCGATCAGCGTTGCAAACATTGCTATATCTTTGCCAACGGTGCCTGCGCCGGTTTTAAGCGCATGCCGTGGGAGCAGATGGTCCAGGTCGTCGATCAGGCCCAGGCGCTCTGCGAGCGCATCGGTCGCCAGCCGTACTTTTACGTTACGGGCGGCGACCCCATTCTTCATCCCGATTTTTGGCGCCTTGCCGAGCTCTTGCACCAGCGCGGTTTTATGTGGTGCGTGATGGGCAATCCGTTCCATCTGACCGACGAGGTCTGCGCTCGCATGAAAGAGCTGGGTTGTCGCAAATACCAGCTCTCGCTCGACGGACTCGAGGCAACGCACGATTACTTCCGTAAACCAGGCTCGTTTGCCGAGACCATGCGTGCTATCGGTTGTCTTAAGCGCGCAGGTATCTGGGTTGCCGTCATGAACACGGTATCGAGCATGAATGCTGCCGAGTTGCCGCAGCTCATCGATCTGGTGGCAAGCCTCGAGGTCGACGTGCTCGCCTTTGGGCGCTACTGCCCCACGTCGGGCCAAAAGCGTGACGAGTTCCATTTGGAGCCGCTTGAGTATCGCGATGTGCTGCTGGCCGCGCAGGAGCGCATGGAGTTCCATCAGGCGGCCGGCTGCAAAACGTTCTTCCAGCTCAAGGACCATCTGTGGACGCTGCTTTTGTGGGAGCAGGGTAAGTTCACCATTCCTGAGGATGCTAAGCCCGGCATGATCTATGACGGCTGCCACTGCGGTACGGGCCATATGACGGTGCTGCCTACGGGCGATGTCTATGCATGTCGCCGCATGGAGAGCAAGGTGGGCAACGTTGCCGAAAACTCGCTGGAGGAGCTCTTCTTCTCTCCGCAAATGGAAGCAAAGCGCGACTTTAAGAAGTTCAAGAAATGTGCCAAGTGCGAGCTCTTTGGTTGGTGCCGTGGGTGCTCTGCGGTGACGTACGGCTATACGGGCGATATGTACGATGCCGATCCCCAGTGCTGGAAAGAGATTGAGGAGTAGGACTGCCATGGGTACGCTCGAACTTATCAAAACGAGGCGTTCGATCCGTAAGTATGCGGACAAGCAGGTGCCTCGCGAGGATGTCGAGAAGGTGCTCGAGGCGGGGATTTATGCTGCCAACGCCGGTGGCGGACAGCGCAGCATGGTGGTTGCCGTGCGCAACGCCGAGCTTGCCGCACGCATCGGTCGCATGAACATGGCGGGCTTTAGCCGGGCCGGTCTGGTGGGCAACTACGTGAGTCGCGATTAGCCGAGCATGATTGACGACGCATCCATCAGGAATGGATTCTATGATGCCCCGACGGTACTCTGCATCTTTTGCCAGGAGCGTTTTTTGTTTAGCGTCGCCGATGCTTTCGCTATTGCGCAGAACATGGCACTCGAGGCACATGCGCTGGGGCTCGGGAGTTGTATCGTCAGTCGAGCCGAAAAGACATTTGCATCCGACGAGGGCCAGGAGCTGCTTAAATCCTGGGGCGTGCCAGAAGACTACATCTGCAGAGCATTCGTAACGCTCGGCTACTGCGACGGACCCTATCCCGCTGCCAAGCCTCGACGCAGCGGCCGCACCCTCATCATCGAGTAGCAAAAATGATCCCTTGGGGACGGAGGAAATCGGATCATTTGCTTCGCCCGTCTCCAAAAAGCTGTACGTCAGCATCCAAAGATGTCGAAAACTGTCGACTTTGGATGCTGACGTACATGTTTGGGTCGGCGGGGGAGTGAGGTTTAGGCAATCATTGCGTCGAGTGTAATAAGCTCCCTGAGCCGTTCTGTGCGTGTTTGCCCATGGCGCTTTGCCTTTTCGTCAAACGCTTCAAGAACCGATTCGCCCACACGTGCCGAAAGAACAACACTTGGCTCGTCAGAAATCGGCGGCCTTCCCAGCTTAATGGTGCGGCCCTTCGGCCACTCGTCTTTTTCGTACGCCTCTGCGGCTTTCTCAAGTTCTCCAGGGGCAAATCCCATCATCTTTTCGAGCTGCTTAGCATCCATTGTGCCTCCTATCGATTGGCATAATGTCGAGCGCTGGTTCGTGGTCTTTCTTTTTGTATACAGTTTCGTAGACAAAAATACAAGCAGATTATCGGGCCAATTACTTGTCTTGACTGGACTTTTCGATAGGTAATGAGCATCGATAGCTCTTTGCTTTGCAGCTTGGAATTTGAACGTTCGCTGAACTTCCGAAGAGGGCGCGATTTAAAACTATCGAGATTCTGACTAAGGGCCTTTACTGGTCTTCGATAGTGAGATCAACTTAATTCGCGACACAGTGTGTCGTGAATTGAAGTAGCCATTGGGGACGTATTAACGGCCAGTCATTTAAGAACGTCAAAATGCTGGATTTGTCATTTAGAGCCATTCTCCAACGACTATTTTGGAGGGCCGTGTTCAAAAAAGGGCAAATATGAGTACTGTTGCCATTATGGTTACATTTATATTGCTCAAAAAAGAGGTCACTGATGAGATTTAGTCCCATTAGGAGTATCTTTTATTGAACATATGGGGAGAAATACCGCCCTCTGTGGACGAGTGAACCGTTGAATAGTCCTTGAATTGATCAAAATCGCTGCTACTAAACAGGTAGCAGTACTCATATTTGCTATTTTTTGAACACGGCCCTCTCAGAAACTTTTCCGGAGGCGTCAGGCTGTCTCAAGCGGCTAGTCATTTTAGGACGTCCCCAATGACTAGGCTGCAAAAAGCTGTACACCAGCATCCAAAGATGTCGAAATATGTCGACTTTGGATGCTGGTGTACATGTTTGGGTCGTTAGCTTTGGCGTTAGACGTGCTAGAGCAGATTCTCTTGCGCCCATGCGATGATGTCGCTTGACTCGTAGAGCGGTTTGCCGTCAATGAACAGGCAGGGAACCTGGCGCTTTCCGCCGACGGCGATGAGCGTCTGCTCGGCTTCGGCGTCGGTCGAGATGTTGCGCTCGGGGATGGTCACGCCGTTATCCGCCAGGAAGCGCTTCACCTTAATGCAATACGGGCAGCCGGTCATAACGTACAGCACGAGTTCGTGATGAGTAGCCATAGGTCTCCAATCAGTTGGGGTTTTGATTGAGATACCCAAAGCCGTTGCAGTCTAAGCACGAGTCAGCGACGACTCGATTGCCTGAACCAGAAACGTCGTGGCTCCGGTGCCGCATGGCTTGTCGTAGTAGTCTACGAAGCGCTGGTCGGCGAGGTAGCCGTGGGCGAGCCCCAGGTATGCTTCGTCTTGGGGCTCGCTGCCCCAGTTGAGAGCAATCCAACGGCGATGCATCGCGACGAGCTTGCGAGCCTCGCTGCCTTCCGGTTCGCCATCGCCCATGGCAATCGAGAGCTGGCCCAAAATGGCACGTTCAAGCTCCTTCATGTCGTTCCATGTCTGAGGGTCCATGTCCAGCAGCGCTTCGTTTGCCGCATCGACGGCTTCGTCGCCATAACGCGCCCGGGCCTCGGCACCGTAGCGCTCCTCGTTTTCCTGAACGGTGCGCCAGCGCTCCAGTTGCGGCAGGACGGCGCCCATGAGCGAGACGGCTTCGTCGAGCGACATGCCGGTGTTTTGTGCCAGGCGCGGGGCGCAATCCTCGATCATTGCCTCCATGGTGGTCTCGTAGGTGTACTTGCCGTGGTCGTAGCACCATTTGCAGTAATGATCGGTCGTGGCGCCCGTAGCGTCGGTGCCGCAGTCATCGGGCGTGAGCAGCATGCCGCAGCTCTCGCAGTAGTGTTCGGGCATTTCGAGCAGGTGAGACAGTGGCTCTTCGGTTACGGCGGCAATGAGCTTCATCATATCGATGCCCGGCGTGACCTCGCCGCGCTCCCAGCGGCTGACGGCTTGGCGTGTTACATAGAGCTTGGCGGCGAGCTGCTCTTGGGTGAGATTGTTGGCGCGACGGACGGCGATGAGTTTTTCTGCAAAGGCCATGACGGCTCCTCTCTGCTGGTTGATGGCTTAAGCATACGCGGCGGTAGGCACCCTTCCAAGCAACCGTTGGTTGCACGTTCGGCGACCGCGGTGGGGGATTGTGCGCAGCGCCTCGTGCGCCCATGCCGTACAATGACCGGCATGGAACCTATCGCACACATACATACCGATCTGCCGCAGAAGTTCGGCATTCCGCGCAACAGCTTTTTGGCGCCTCATCTACAGGGGCGCATTGTCTTTGAGCCGGAGTTTGCCTCTAACGCCGCGGTTGCAGGGCTCGAATCCTTCTCGCACTTATGGCTGCTTTGGCGTTTTGAAAATGGAGCGCCCGGTGGCACGGCAGAGGATATTGCTGCCGATGTCAAGATGCGGGACAAGGCCGGCACCAATGCTAAGTGGTCAAAGACCGTGCGTCCGCCGCGCCTGGGTGGTGCCGAGCGCGTGGGCGTGTTTGCCACGCGTAGTCCGTTTCGCCCCAATCCCATCGGCCTTACCTGTGTAAAGCTCGACCGCGTTGAGCTCACGGCTGACGGTCCCATCATCCACGTGCTGGGAGCCGACTTGCGCGACGGCACGCCCATCTACGACATCAAGCCCTACATTCCGTTTGCGGACTGTCATCCGGACGCAACGGGCGGCTGGATCGAGGACAACCCGTGGCAAGAGCTCGACGTCGAGTTTACACAAGCACTGCAAGACAAGGTCCCGCCCACAAAGTTGCCCGGCCTGATCGAGATTCTTCGCCAAGATCCGCGCCGTGCTGGAAGCAAGCACGAGCCCGATCGCGTTTACCACCTGGCTTACGCCGGGCTTAATATTGCGTTTACGGTCGATGGGACACAGCTGACCGTAACGGCCGTCACCGAAGCTCGGGACTAGCTGACCGCCCGTTCACATCCGTCAAATTCGACCCCAATACCCGCGCCAAAGCCGCCCATCTTGGTGGACAATAACGCCTACCAAAACAATCCGCTTTGCACGGGAGCCTAGCATGAAATACGACTTCACCTCAATCATCGACCGCCACGGTATGGATGCCATCGCCGTTGACTCCTGGGGCGAGATCCCCGGTATGGCACCAAACGTTCCCGACGAGGGCTTCGACCGCATCCCCATGTGGGTGGCGGACATGAACTTTGCCACGGTGCCGACGGTGCAGGAGCACATCATCGAGCGCGCTCAGCACCCTATGTTTGGCTACTTTGATCCGCGCGCCGAGTACTTCGACCGCATCATCGAGTGGCAGAGCCGCCGCAACGGCGTTGAGGGTCTGGCGCCTGAGCATATCGGCTACGAAAACGGCGTGCTGGGCGGCGTCGTGTCGACGCTGCGCGCGTACGTCCAGCCGGGCGACTCAGTGCTAGTCCATAGCCCCACCTACATCGGCTTTACCAAGTCCATCGAGGCCGCGGGCTATCGCATTGTGCATAGCCCGCTTAAGCTCGATGACCAGGGCGTATGGTGCATGGATTTTGAGGACATGGAGCGCAAGCTCGCGCAAAACCACATCCATGCTGCCGTCTTCTGCTCGCCGCACAATCCCTGTGGCCGCGTGTGGGAGCGCGACGAGATCGAGCGCGCCATGGACATCTATCGCCAGCACGATTGCGTGGTGATCTCGGACGAGATCTGGTCCGACATCATCCGTCCTGGGCACAAGCACATCCCGACGCAGTCGGTGAGCGAGGACGCGCGCATGCGCACGGTCGCCCTGTATGCGCCCAGCAAGACCTTCAACCTCGCGGGCCTAGTCGGCAGCTACCACATCATCTACAACGAGACGCTGCGCGACCGCGTGTGCGCCGTGTCCAACAAGACCCATTACAACGAGACGAACGTCCTCTCGATGCATGCGCTCATTGGCGCCTACCAGCCGCAGGGCTACGAGTGGGTGGACGAGCTCAACGAGGTCATCAAGGGCAACGTCGACTACTTCTGCGATTACGTGGACGAGCATTTCGAAGGCGCGGCCTATTCGCGTCCGCAGGGCACGTACATGGTGTTCCTGGACTGCACCGAGTGGTGCCGTGAGCACGGTCGCGATATTCAGTGGCTGCTCGACGAGGGCGCCCGCGTGGGCGTGGGCTATCAGGATGGCCGCCCGTTCCACGGACCCTGCCACATTCGCGTGAATCTGGCGCTGCCGCTTTCGCGCGTGCAGGAGGCGTGCGAGCGCCTGGATCGTTACGTTTTTAATGCATAGCAAGCCGTAACGAACGGACGACATGCACGGGGTCTTCTGGCTTGATTGTTATGCGGGGGTCTGATCCCAGGCCCCTATTTTTCGTGAACCTGCTTGCCGCAGAGATGCTCAATCGTAATCTCGTACAGCTGAACGCCCTTAATGTCCTTGGCGATTTCTTCCTCGACCTCTTCGGCGGATGGATAGTACTTGAGTGCGAGCTCGCGCACTTTGTCTTCGATAAATGCGGGGGTGTCATTTGCTAGACGGCAACGGCCAAAGACAACGGTGCTCTGCACGTAGGGCGCCCAGTCGTCGTCCTGGTACCAATCGTTGCCGTAAACGGTAAAGCAAACCTTGTCGTCGCGCTTGAGCGCGTCGACCTTGTGGCCGACCTTGCTGCCATGGAAGTAAATCTTGTCGTGCTTGGCGTCAAAAAAGTAGTTGACGGGAATGGCGTACGGGTAGCCATCGTCGCCGTTGACGGCAAAGACGCCTCGCTTGCAGGTGGCGAGCAGCTCGCGCGCCGCCTCGTCGGTAATGGCACGCTTCTTTCGACGTAGAGGCCTAAACATCGCGGGATTCCTTTCCAATCGGGCATGGTTCTTGGGAAGAGACTATAGCGAACCGGCGCCATGCTGTTTGATGCGGGCGAGAATGTTTTTGAGCTTGTCAAAATCGAGCGGTTTGGGCAGGTGGTCGTTCATGCCGGCGTCACGTGCTGCCTTGGCGTCCTCGGCAAAAGCGTTGGCGGTCAGCGCGATGATGGGGATGACGGCTGCATCGGCCTTCTCGCTCAGGCGAATCGCGCGGGTTGCCTCGTAACCATCCATGCCTGGCATCATAATGTCCATGAGGATGACGTCAAAGCTGCCGGCGGGGTGCGACAGGTAGAGGTTGACGACTTCGTTGCCGTCGGCGGCACGGGTTACCACAACGCCCTCGGATTCCAGCAGCGCCTGGGCAATCTCAGCGTTCAATTCGTTGTCTTCGGCGAGGAGGGCGTTCATGCCGGCGAGCGAGCAATTGGGTGCCTTCTCAATCGTATTCGTCCGCGCTTGGGGATTCTTGTCGATATCGAGCGGAATCTGGACATTGAACGTGCTGCCCACGCCGAGTTCGCTTGAGATCTCGATGGTGCCGCCCATCATGTCGATAAGCGATTTGACAATGGACATGCCCATGCCGGTTCCCTGGAATTTGCTGCGGGCGTCGTCGCCCTCTTGGGCAAACGGCTCGTAAATGTGCTTCAAAAACTCGGGCGTCATGCCAATGCCAGTGTCTTCGACGGTAAAGCAAAAGAGTGCGCGCCCGTTGTCGAGCGGCTTGACGGTGGAAGAGAAGGTGACGGTGCCGCCATGCTTGTTGTATTTGATGCTGTTGTCGAGCAGGTTGATGATGAT
>CAKUHP010000019.1 GCA_934658705.1 uncultured Collinsella sp.
TTTATCCTGGCCTCCACCGTCGCGGGCGCCCTTTCGACCTGCCTGATCGGCATCTTCTCGCGCGAGCACGACGGCGTCTTGCTTGCCGGCTGGCAGTTCTTGGTCGGCGGCCTCGTCCTCACCGCTATCGGCTTTTTGATGGGCGGCGTGCTCTCCCCCACGGCAATCTCCCCCGCCATCGCGCTCATCGTCTATATGGCGCTTATCTCCGCGGTCGCCTACTCGCTGTGGTCGCGCCTACTTGCCGTCAACCCCGTCAGCCGCGTCTCAGTCTTTGGCTTTATGAACCCGGTCTTTGGCGTGCTACTGAGCGCATTGCTGCTTGGCGAGGGCGCTGACACGAGCCCCGTTACCGTCATGGTCGCCCTGCTATTGGTCTGTAGCGGCATCATCATCGTCAACAAGCCCAAAAAGGCCTAACGAGCTGCTTTTTTAGCAGAGGGTGTTCGCATACTTTAGCCTAATGGAGTACACTGATTCTCGTTGATTTCGTACCGAGTCGCGGCGGCAGAGATCCGTCTTGCCGTAACGCGCCGGCGACATCGAGAGGATACAGATGCATAAGAAACTGGTTATGGGAAACCAGGCCTTTGCGTATGCCGCGCTTGCAGCGGGCGTTCGCGTCGTTGCCGGTTACCCGGGCACGCCGTCGACAGAACTGGTCGAGACGGTTGCCGAACTTAAGGCCCAAGGTAGCGCCGAGGGCGTCCACGTTGAGTGGTCGACCAACGAAAAGGCCGCGCTCGAGGTGCTGGCAGGCGCATCATATGCAGGAGCGCGCTGCCTCTTTACCTGCAAACAAGTTGGATTAAACGTTGCCTCCGACCCGCTCATGAGCCTCAACTACGTAGGCATCAAGGGCGGTCTGGTGTTGTTTGTCGCCGATGACCCCGGCCCCATCTCTTCACAGACCGAACAGGACACGCGCCGCTTTGCCGCGTTCGCCAAGATCCCCGTGCTCGATCCGCAAAACCTGGAGCAGGGCTACGCGATGATGCAAGAGGCCTTTGAGATCTCGGAGACCTACCATACGCCCGTTATCGTGCGTCCCACCACGCGCGTGTGCCATGCCTCGACATATCTTGAGGTGCCAGAGCACACCGTTGCGCGTCCCGCCGGCACCTTCGAGAAGGATCCCAAGTGGGTCATCTTCCCGCGCCGCTCGTTTGCCGCACATGGCGAGGTCAACGAGCGCCTGCCGCAGATTGCAGACGCCTATTCCAACGGCAAGGCCGCAGACGCCTTCAACCCCATCGAAAATCATGGCGACGCCGCGCCGCGCCTGGGCATCATGGCAGGTGGCGTCAGCTTCGCCTACACGCGCGAGGCGTTGGCGATTATCGAGCGCCGTGCCGCGGCGGCAAACGCTGTCGTGCCGCCCTATCGCCTGATGCAAGTCGGACTCCCCTACCCCTTCCCCGTCAAGGCGGCCGAGCGCTTTTCCGAGGGACTGGACCAGGTTCTCACCATCGAAGAGCTCGATTTTGTCCTTGAGGACGAGATGCTGCGCCTGGCAGGCCGCACGCATGCGGCGTACACCGTGCGCGGCAAGCTCGACGGCACCATGCCCGGACGAGGTGAAAACACCGTCGACGACCTGGTTGAACGCCTAGCGGCATACCTCGGTATCCCCGCCCAGGCCGTTGCCCCGCGCGCCGACGCCGCACTTCCCGTGCCACCCGCACTTCCTGTGCGCCCGCCGGTGCTCTGCCCCGGATGCCCGCACCGCGGAAGCTTCTACGCCATCAAGCAGGCGCTCAAGGCCCTCGGTGCAACCGACGCCGTCCTTTCGGGAGACATCGGCTGCTATACGTTGGGCAACGCCGCCCCGCTCGATGCCGTCGATACCTGCCTGTGCATGGGCGCCGGCATTACCATGGCTCAGGGCCTAGGGATAGCTGAGCCCGAGCGCAAGCAAATCGCCTTCGTAGGCGACTCCACGTTCTTTGCCAGCGCCATGACCGGCATCGCCAATGCCGTCTACAACGGCCATGACATCACCGTCGTCGTGCTGGACAACGCCATCACCGCCATGACGGGCGGCCAGCCCCACCCCGGAACGGGCCTGCGTCTGGATGGCAACAAGTCCGAGCCCATCAAGATCGAAGCCGTTCTGCGCGCCCTGGGCGTCACCTGCGTCGAGCATGCCAATCCGTTTGACCTGGCGCAGACGACCGAGGCCGCCCAGCGAGCCATTGCGCACGAAGGCCCCTCGGCGCTCATCTGCGAAGGCCTGTGCATTACACTGAGCAAGCCCAAACCCGCACTCTGCGTCGATGAGAGCCGTTGCACCGGCTGCAAACGCTGCATCACGCAGATTGGTTGCCCCGCCATCGCCTGGGACGCCGAGCAGCGTCGCGCACACATCAACCCGACTCTCTGCAACGGCTGCGGCCTGTGCACGCAGGTCTGCAAGTTTGGGGCCATCGGTCCGGACGCCGCAGCCACGAAGGGAGGCGAAGCCTAATGCTCAACATCATGATTACCGGCGTGGGCGGTCAGGGCACCGTCCTTGCCGCCAAGCTGCTCGCACAGGCCGCCGAAGCCCGCAACTGGCGCGTGCGCACCGCCGAGACCATCGGTATGGCCCAACGCGGCGGCTCCGTTGTGTCGCACGTGCGCTTGGCAAACCAGGGTGAGTCTTGCGTTGACGCGCCACTCATCGCCCGTGGCGAAGCAGACCTCATCATCGCCTTTGAGCCCGCCGAGGCCGTGCGCTGCCTAAGCTATCTGCGCCCTGGCGGCGCCCTGGTAAGTGCCACGAGCAGCGTACAGCCCGTGACGGCAGCGCTCTCGCGCGAGGCATACAGCGCCGGGCCCTTCCTGGACTACCTGAAGCAGGCCGTTCCCGGTTGCCTGCTCGTCGACGATGCCGCGCTCATTGAGCAAATTGGCTCGCCCAAGGCGCTCAACGTCGCGCTGCTGGCAAGCGCCATCGCCATCAGCGACCTTGGCATTACCGTCGAGGAGCTTCGCGAGGCCATGCACGCCAGCGTGCGCCCGCAGTTTATAGCGCTCAACGACCGTGCCATCGATGTGGCCGTCGCCTCCGTCTCCGCATACGCCTCCCGTTAACGCAAGGAGAACACCATGAAGATGCAACCTGCGCAGCTTGAGCTTATTACCAAGCAGTTCCAGACCCTCAAGGACCGCTCGCCGTTCTATGCCCAAAAGTTCGACGGCATCGACATCGCAAGCATCACCACACAAGAAGAGTTTGAGCAACTCCCCTTTTCCGAAAAAGCCGATCTTCGCGAGGCGTACCCGCTGGGCATCCAGGCTGTACCGGACGAGGAAGTCGTCCGTATCCACAGCTCGTCCGGCACCACTGGTACGCCCGTGATCATCCCCTACACCAAGCAAGACGTGGATGATTGGGCCGACATGTTCGCCCGTTGCTACCGCACGGCCGGCATTACGCCCCAGGACCGCATCCAAATCACCCCGGGTTACGGTCTGTGGACGGCGGGCATCGGCTTTCAGCTAGGCTGTGAGCGCCTGGGCGCCATGGCCATTCCCATGGGTCCCGGCAATACCGAAAAGCAGCTCAAGATGATGCAGGACCTGGGCTCGACCGTCATCACGGCGACCTCGAGCTATGCCCTGCTGCTGGCCGAGGAGATCACCAAACGCGGCCTGCGCGACAAGCTCCACTTAACCCGCGGCGTCATCGGATCCGAGCGCTGGGGCGAGAAGATGCGCCAGCGCATCCAAAACGAGCTCGGCATCGAGATCTTCGACATCTACGGCCTCACCGAGATCTACGGCCCGGGCATCGGCATCTCGTGCAGCGAGCATGACGGCATGCACATCTGGTCCGATTACGTCTACTGCGAAATCGTCGACCCCAAGACTGGCGAGGCACTTCCCGACGGCGAAGTGGGTGAGCTGGTGCTCACGACGTTGCGCAAGCAGGGCGCACCGCTTATCAGGTACCGTACGCACGACCTGACGCGCATCATCCCCGGCAAATGCGCTTGCGGCCTTGACCACCCGCGTATCGACACCCTGGTCGGCCGTACCGACGACATGATCAAGGTCAAGGGCTGCAACATGTTCCCCGCCCAGATCGAGGAAGTCCTTAAGTTTGTCGATGGCGCGAGCTCCGAGTACCAGGTGATGATCGAGGCCGTTAACGGCCGCGACGTGCTTGAGCTGCTGTTCGAAAGCGAGCTGACGGGCGCCGAGCGCGACGCATGCGAGCGCGAGGTGGCCGCCGTCTTTAAGGCCAAGATCGGCTGCACACCCAAGGCAACTGCCGTACCGCTCGGCGAGCTGCCCCGTTCCGAGAAAAAGACGAGGCGCATCTTCGACAGCCGCTACTAATTCCCTGCCAACGCAAAGGGGCGCACGACCAAAAACGGTCGTGCGCCCCTTTTTTCTAGCGTATCTGGACACCGGCCCTTTTCTTCTCGGCCTTGACGCGGTAGAGCTCCGCATCGGCGGCGCGAAGTAGGTCTTGCCAAGTATCGACACCAGCGCCAACGTGCGCGTAACCGATGGACATCCGCAATGCGTACGGCACCTCGGCGCGTGCGAGCTCGTCGTTGATCGCCGAGCACAAGCAGACAACGTCATCCTCCGTTGCCCCCTTCTGCAACACCACGAACTCATCGCCGCCATAGCGCGCAATAAAGCCGCCGGATGGCGAGCAGACGCCCTTGAGCGCCGCGGAAATAACCTGAAGGGCATGGTCGCCCTCAACATGTCCATACCGGTCATTGATCTGCTTAAACCCGTCCGCATCCATCATGAGCAGATACACATCGTCGGCCTGATCGACATTCGAGAATAGCGACAATATATAGGTCTCAAAGCGGTTGCGATTATTGAGACCGGTCAGTGGGTCGGTCGAGATCAATTGTTCCTGATAGACAACATAAAGCGACAGAATGCTAATCATTATGCCGACGCAAAGACCGGGCACCGAGAACACGACCTGAAAGGTGCCGCCAACCAGCGCAGGAATGGCAAAAAACGCAAGGGTACGATAAATGGTCTTCTTTTGCAGGCTTTCGACCCGTTGCGAATGCACAAAAGCATGCAAGGACGTAAATATGACGTAGCAGTAGCTCACGATAGGCTGAATCATATAGGCAAAGCCACGACGATATATACCCTGGGCATCGATATAAAACAGGGTATGCGTCCAGTAGCTGGTAAACGCCAGCACAACTACCAGAACCGTAGGCAGCGTCAAAAGTACTGCCCTAGAACGTGTGGTCAGAAGCCGAGAACCCTGTAACGTCTCGGAATACATAAACCAGATGAGGCAAGCGATGGCAAACAGCGAAAACGAGACTGCGTTGGAAATCCAGTTGGCCGCAACACTCAGCATGTCACCGGCCCCGTCCGAGATGACCCAGATCATGTCAAAGAAAATGTACGCCGCAGACGTGTAGCCGAGCATGCTAAACAGAAGTTGTTGGGTGCTCGAGAACAGGGAGCGACGACTCCGCACGGCAAGCCCGATAAGAATAATCATGCACAGCAGAAAGATCTCAATCTTGAGTGCCTTAACCACCAGGTGTCATCCCCTCTTATATCCAAGTGGTCAGAATCGCCCGCGTCGTCTCCGGGCTGCAAACACCCCTTATCTCCACAGGGGTAAGGGGAATAATAGCAGAGCGTCCGAACAACACTGCATAACAGATGCCGATCGGACGCTCGGATGGCGTGAATTGCACGCGCCGTTTCATTGACTCGATGAAACGATTACTCGCCGTCGATATCGGTCGCGACAGCCTCCTCGATAGCCTCGACACCGGCAACCGACAGGTCTTCCTTGCCGCGGCAGAACTTCTTGTCGACCCAGCCGGTCAGGATCGGGGCCATGATCGCCGTGATGATAACGGCCGTTGCAATCTGGGCGTACGCGGTGGGCGCAAGCTCGGCATAGCGCGGCGCAACCTCGGCAAGCGCGACCGGCGTGGTCATGGCCGTACCGGCGATGGTGGAACAGGCAACAGCAGCCTTGCCGTTGCCGCCGCACAGGCGCTCGAAGGCAAAGGTGATGGGGCCGACGATAAAGAGCGTGATGAGGCCAAGCAGAATGCCCGAGATGCCGCCGGTGATGAAGCTCGACAGGCTCATGGACGCACCGAGCTGAAAACCGATGACGGCAATTGCGGGATTGGTGCCGGGGACCAGCAGGTTCTTGATGAACGGGAACAGGTTGCCCAAAACCATGCCGATAACGAGCGGAAGGATGGAACCGATGATGGTGCCCAGCGGGATATTAGCGAGACCCGAGACACCGAGGATGATCATCGTGACGGCGGGGCCGGCCGTAAAGAACAGGATGCCCACGGCGCCTTGCTCGGACTCGTCGCCGAACTCGCCCATGATGCCCGTATAGAGCGCCATGTTGCAAAACGTGATGCCGCCGATGATGGACACGGAGCTGAGACCCAGGAAGTTGTCGTTAAAGAAATACGCTACGCCCAAACCAAGAGCCGCCGCGACGACAAGCTTGGGGATCAGCACGACGATACCGGTCTTGATGGCGCCCGGCGTGGACTTAAAGCTGATACCGGCGCCCACGAAGAGCAGGATTGCCGCAACGATGGTGTTGGAGCCGCCGCGGCAGGCAGCCGTAAAGAAGCCGCCGATCTCAAAGACCTGCGGGCAGAAGGTGTTGAGCAAAAGGCCGACGATCATGGGATAGATCATGATGTCGCCCGGGATGCGCGGGACCTTGAATTTCTTTTGCTCGGTGGCGGTTGCTTCCTGTGCCATGAAACCCCCATTTCCGCTGACGGGGAACAAAAGCCCACGTCATGCTTTGCTACAGTAAAGTCTGACCATGGTACCAGAAGAAGCAGACCAGCTCGATGAGAAATTCGATTCGCTAGGCCAAGGCGGCAAGCGCGCCTTGCTCTTACACGAGACTCAAGGCGATATAGAGCACGATGCCCGAAACGCAGCACCACAACATCGACTTTGTCTTGATTGCCACCGCCACGACGCCGGCCGCTGCGATCCAGGGGACCAACCCCGGCCAGAGTCCCGCGTCGAACGCACCGGGGCTCACCAAGTCGTTGGCAACCAGCGCGGCAAAGGCAGCGGGAGGAATGTAGCCCAGGGCCTCGGTGACGCGCGGCGACAGGGTCCGCCCGCGCAAGGCGAACGCCGGCGCGATGCGGAAGAACGCGATGGCAGCCCATGACGACAGCCACAGGACCAAGAACTCGTTAGCGGGCATCGCGGGCACCCCTTCCATCCGTAAGGGCATCGCACGCGAGCGCCACGGCAACACCGACGAGCACGCTCACCGGCACAGCGACATTCGTCCACCCAAAAAACTTGCATATAGCGACGGATACCGCAGCCAAAACGGCGGCCACGACATTGCCGCGCGACAATCGCTGCGAAAAGAGCAGGCAGATAAAGAGCGAGGTGCAGACAAAACCTGCAATAGCGGTGGGAACATCGATGACGGCGCCGACAACGGCGCCCATCGTGCATGAGACGCCCCACGTTGCGATGAGGATCACGTTGAGCACAAAGGACTCGCGCGGGCCCCAGTCATCCCCCTCGACCAACTTGGCTAGCGAGATGCCGTACGCCTCTTCGGTGAGCGTCGCGGTGACCGCCAGCGTCTGACGCTTCGAGGCGCCCTTCAGATGCGGGGCAAGCGATGCCGAATAAAGTGCAAAACGCGAGGAAATGGCGGCGACGCTCGCGATAATCGAAGGTGCCGGTACGCCCGCCAGCCACAGGTTGCAGATCATAAACTGGCCGCTGCCCGTCACAAACGTGCTGCTCAGGGCAAAGACCATCCAGGGTTCCATTCCCGACTGCCCCATGATCATTCCGCACGGCGCGCCTATTGCAACATAGGTAAGCATCACCGGCCAGACGGTTCTAACGATTTTGAGCACCATACGCTCCTTATCCCGACAAGGTCTCCGAGCCGCATGCAGCGACACGTCAGAATCATCATCCGGCAGCAACCGAGTTCACCTACAATTGCCACCGGATCGAAAGACACAACTTTTTAGGAAGTCATTATGACAGCTATCGATCGGAGCCGGGCGACCGCGGCCTTCAAACGCTATACCGATGCTTACGATGCCGCCAATCCGCGCATCGCACTCAAGATCGAACATACCTATCACGTGGCAGAAGCATGCGATGTCATAGCGCGCGAGCAGGGCTGGTCGTCAGAAGATATTGACCTGGCCTGGCTTTGCGGTCTGCTGCACGATATGGGCCGCTTTGAGCAGCTGCGACGCTGGGACACCTTTAAGGATGCCGAGAGTATGAGCCATGCGACGCTGGGCGTCGAGGTCCTCTTTGGCAAGAACCTCGCAGACGCGCCTGCCACAACGAGCATCCGAGAATATATTGAGACCGACGAGTACGACGAGCTCGTCCGCGCGAGCATCGCCCATCACAGCGGCTTTCGCCTGCCGACGCAACTCGATGATCGCATGCGACGCTTCTGCGATATCGTGCGCGATGGCGACAAGATCGACATTATGCGCACCATCGCCGACAGCACCGTCGACACCATCCTCAAGGTCGATGAGGACACGTTTCTTGCCAGTCACTTCTCGGCACCGACGCTCGCCGCTTTTGACGAGCGCCGGTGCGTAGCACGCGATGAGCGCGATGAGCCCGCGGACTACCTGGTGGGGCTCATCTGCTTTATGTTTGAGTTCGTCTATCCGACAAGCCGTGCTCTGGCGCGTGAGCAAGGCGATATCTACCGCCTGCTCGACGCGCCCTTTGGCATTACGCGGCCCTTCACCGACCCCGCCACACAGGCAACATGGGAGCGTCTAAAGGACATGATGCGCGATTGGCTGGCGCGTGCCTAGCTCTCTAGCTGGGCCAGCAGCTCCTCGACGACCTCGACGGCGTCGCCGACAACCTTGTACTGGGCGGCGCCAAAGATGGGGGCATCCGGGTCCTCGTTGATGGCGATAATGCACTCCGCCCCACCGATGCCGGCAAGATGCTGGATGGCACCCGAGACGCCGATGCTCACGAGGAGCTTGGGCGAGACCGATACGCCCGTCTGACCAATCTGATGGCGATACTCCAGCCAGCCGGCCTCCACCACGGGGCGCGTGCAGCCAAGCTCGGCGCCCAGAGCCTCGGCGAGTTTTCGCATCAGAGGCAAGTTTTTCTTGGAGCCGATACCGCGGCCCACTACGACTAGACGCTCGGCATCGGCAATCGAGGCCTGCTGCCCCCATTCCTCGGCAGGAATCGAGATCTCGACACGGGCCTTGACGCCTTCTGCAAGCGATACCTGGGTGATCGTGCCGGAACGACTGTAGTCGAAGTCGGGAGCCTTAAAGATGCCGGGACGCACCGTTGCCATCTGCGGACGGTGATTGGGGCAAATGATGGTGGCCATGAGGTTGCCACCAAACGCCGGGCGCGTCTGCTGCAGCAGACCCGTCTCCGCGTCCATCGAAAGCACGGTGCAGTCGGCCGTGAGGCCCGTCTGCAAGCGCACGGCAACGCCAGGCGCCAGCTCGCGGCCAAAGGCGGTCGCGCCGTACAGAATGGCCTCGGGCTTGTGCTCGGCCACCAAATCACAGATAAGGCGAGCGTAGACCTCCGCGTCGTTCTGGCGCAGACGCTCGTCGCGACAGACCAGGACCTCGTCGGCGCCGGCACAAACCAGATGCTCCAGATCCCTGAGCGAGCCCTCGGGGCCCATACCTACCAGTGCCACCAGGCGGCAGCCGCGAGCATCGGCAAGTTCACGCCCCTTGCCTATGAGCTCGTAGGCCACGGGCGCCACGGCATCGTGTTCGTCAGTCTGCACGAATACCCAAATGTCTCGATATGCGTCAAGGTCCGCCGCGCCGATAGCCTCGTCGCGCTCGATCGAGATGGCGTTGACGGGACAGGCGTCGACGCACCCACCGCACAGGATGCAACCGTCGGTTACGTGGGCACAGCGATTGGGGCGCTCCCCCTCCACCACAATGCCGCTCGAGGCGCAGGCGCGAACGCAGCGACCGCAGCCGATACAGGCTTCGCTATCGATAATCAGTCCGCTCATCTATGCCATCCCCTCGATAATCTTGGCAAGTTTTGCCGCCTGCTCGGACGCCGTTCCCTCAACAGCCTCACACGTTTGGTCGCGGTCGGGCACAAACGAGCGCACGACCTGCGTCGGCGAGCCGGCAAGACCGCAGCGCGCGGGGTCGGCATGCACGTCGGCAGCATTAACCACGCGCACGTCCGCATCCTCGGCCGCACGTATGCCGGCAATACTCGGCATGCGCAGCTGGCCGATCTCCTTAGCGGTCGTCATCGCGCACGGCATCTCCAGATAGACTGTCTCCTCACCGGCATCGCAACCGTGGACGAGCGCCAGCGAGCCGCAGGTCGTAAAGCCCGCGCTCTGCACGCAACTCACGTCGGTCACGCAGGGAATCTCAAAAGCTCCGGCAAGCTCGGGACCAATCTGGGCCGTATCGCCGTCCACCGCCATCTTGCCGCAGATGAGCAGGTCAAAGTCTTCATCGAGCGCCTCGATACCGCACTTGAGGGCATAGGTGGTGGCAAGGGTATCGGCGCCCGCAAAGGCGCGGTCGGTCAGCAGCAGCGCGTCGTCGGCGCCGCGGGCGAAGCAGTCGCGCAGCAGCGATTCAGTCGCGGGAATGCCCATCGACACCACCGTCACACGTACGTCCATGCCAAAGCCGATAAAGTCGTCCTTCAACGCCAGCGCGCATTCCAGGGCGCTTGCGTCGAACGGGTTAATGACCGCCTGCTTGCCATCACGCACGATGGTATTGGTCTTGGGGTCCATCTTGACCTCGGTGCTTCCGGGCACTGCCTTGACGCACACCACCATATGGAAATCGCTCATGGCTACGCGCCCCCTTTCTGGACGAGTTCATCCAAGAGCTTCTCCGCAAACAGGTTGCCGCGGCCCAGCTGCCCGGCAGGATCGAGCTGGAGCTTGAGCCGTGCCGACTCGACCATGGCGTCGTGGCCGTACATCGTCTCCAAAAAGCCCGCCTTGATCTTGCCGACGCCGTGCTCGGCGGAGACGGCGCCGCCCATGGCCGTGACCTCGGAAGCCCACTGCGCAAAGAGCTCTCCGCCGCGATGGTAGTCCTGCGCATCGCGCGGCAGAATGTTCACGTGCAGGTGGTTGTTGCCGATGTGTCCCCAAGCAGCAGACTCAAGCCCGCTTTCAGCCAGCGTTTTGCGATAGAGGGCCACGACATCTGCCAAGCGTGCATTGGGCACCGACATGTCAGAGCCCAACTTGGTAATGGTGGGGTCCGTGCGGCGGCGCTCGTCGATAAGCATGTTGACGCTCTCGGGCACTGCGTGGCGGAAGAATCGCTGGCACTCGCGATCTACTTCGGTGCGCGCGACCCATGTCGCGTCGTCGCGGCCGCCCGCGAGCTCCAGCACCCATCCCAGGTGGTACAGTTCCTCGGTTGCCTGGGCCTCGTCATCGCAGTCGAGCTCCACGTAAACGCAAACCTTTGCATCGTCGTCGAGCGCGGGAAGCGAGGCAAACGCCGTCGCCTGCTCGCGCTGGCGACGCAGGATATCCAGGGCACCCGCATCGAAATACTCGATGGCGGCTGCGTGGGACAGGACGGGACGCACGGAATCGGTAAAGGACACGGCCTTGCCTTCGCTATCGAAAAAGCAGCTCACACCCCAAACGACCGCAGGCGCCGCCTGCAGGGCAATCTCGAGCTCGGTGATAACGCCAAGCGTGCCGCACGCGCCGATAAACAAATCGATGGCATCCATATCGTCCGCGACGAAATAGCCCGAGGCATTTTTGGTCTTGGGCATGATGTAGCCGGGAAGATCGAGCTCGAGCGCGCGGCCCTGCGCCGTGACAAGCGAAAGGCGACGACCCTGTGCAAAAGCCTCGCCGCGGTGAAGCTCGAGCAGGTCACCGTCGGTCAGCGCGACATGAAGACCCGTAACGTGCGGCCGCATGGGGCCATAGGCATAGCTGCGGGCGCCGGAAGCGTTGCACGCCGCCATGCCTCCCAGGCAGGCAGATGCCTCGGTGGGATCGGTAGGAAAGAATTGCTCGGGGGCCTCCTGGAACTCCTCGTAAGCCTCAAGCGATGCCTGGTTCCAGCCAACAGTCGGCAGCACCTTCTTGCCCAGCTGCTTGCGCAGCTCCGAGAGCACAACACCCGGCTCCACGCGCAGCAGAAAGCGGCCTTGCTCATCGCGGCGAAGACCAAGGTAGCGATTCATACGGGAAGTGTTGAGGATATGCCCGCCGTGGGGCACGGCGCCGGCGGCAAGACCGGTTCGGGCGCCCTGAACCGTTACCGGGACACACTCGGCATGGAGCTTTTCCAAAATGGTGCGAACCTCGTCTTCCGTTGTCGGAAACGAGATACTCGAGGCCTCGCCCGATGCGCGAGATTCATCGCGGCCATACTCTTCGAACTCGTCGGTGAAGGGTTTGATGGTTGCAGACACGCGAACTCCCCCTTTAGCTAACTACAGTGTTTGCAGGGAGATGTTACCGCATCGTTTCGTCGACGTGTTCGAGACCGTCTCCATAATTGGCGATTTTTACGTTCATGCAATTCGGCAAGCGGCTTGATTTCCTCGGCAGACGATGTTTTTGACACATATCGCTCAGCCGCCAACGATCGCATAATTGTCGCTCGAAAAAAGTTGAAGTAATTTTTACCGCCTTTTACCTGCAAAGACGTCAATCCGTCAAGCATTTGGTCAGAAATTGGTCAAGTAGCGGCTGATACGGTCGGCATCGACAGCCAAAACCAATAGAAGTTTTGGCCCCAGAAGCAGGGAGGTTCCCATGGCATATTACTGGCCCCAGTATGGCATCGCCATCGAAGTCGACGACGACCCCTATCTCCTGCCTTTCGAAGAAGAGGCATTCCCCGATACGACGGTCTACCACGTCACCACCGATGTGATCTGCGACCCCGAGTCGTTCTCGGCGCTCGCCCACCACATCGCACGCATCCACGACATCGAGCTCCCTCCCAACTTCGATGAGCTTGTCTACTCGCGCCGCCTTATGCTCCACATGCTCTTTGGAGCAGACCCATCCACGTTTGCGCGCGTCTACACCGCCAAGGATGCCGCATGAGCGCGAAGAAGCCACCCCGGCCCACGGGTCCGGGACATCGCAAGAAGCTCATCATTGCCTGCCTGGCTATCGCCTGTGCCCTTGTCGCCGTAGGGCTGTACGTCTGGCAATCGCAACCCGTACCCGAGGCGGGTGCTTCGGTTACGACGGCCGAGGGCAAAACGCGCGAGGAAATCCAAGACGAGCTCGACGCCATCGTCCGCGACAACATGATGACAATCTCGGTCGCGCCGGTCGCCCAGCTACAGAAAGGCGGCAAGTTGCGCGTCAATGTGCAAAACGTTAAGGACAACAAGTTCCCCCAGCGCTTCCGTGTCATTCAAGACGACAAGACCATCTATGAATCCGGCGTGGTCGAGACAGGCAAAACGGTTGAGACCTGCCCCGCAGGGGAGATCGAGGAGGGTGAGGCCTACATAGAAATTCAGGCGCTCGACGCCAAGACCCACGACGAGCACGGCAACCCCACGCGCGTCAAAGTACGGGTGGAGCAGGCAGAAGGCTAGCTTCACCGCCCCAGCGGCGCCGCACGCGAACCGCTCGGCATTCGTCCACTCATCGCGGGGATGGCCCGCGACGAATAGAAAGGAACGACCATGGACATCACCAGGAACCTGAACGGAGCCAGGGCGCTCGCTGTGGGCGCAGGGCTGGCGCTCATGCTTGCGATGGGCGCCGCACCGACGCCGGCTCTGGCAGAGGGACGTGTTGGAACCACCGACGTCAGGGTCAGGACCGAAATCGACAACATTTCATTCAAGGCCCCGACGGTCATTCCGTTTGTTGCCCAGGCCGACGGCACGCTTCAGTGCCCTTCTGAGGATGCCATCACTATCGACAACCTCTCGGCCTACGGCATTCACGTTACCAATATGAAGATTGACGCCACAAACACGTGGACCATCGCCGCCGACGCCAAGGCCGGATCTGCCCAGAACTCCATCGACTTTAAGGTCGGCCCGGCAGGCAGCCTCCAGGACGCTTACGCCGCAACGCAGGGAACGGGCATCGACCTTTCCAAGAATGAAGCCTTCGACATGGGCTACAACGGCATTACGGGAGGCACAGACAAAATCAAGCTTAAGGCAAGTGGAAACGTCGCCCGCGTCACCCGCGACATTTTCCACCTCACAAGCGCTGCAAATAAGGCTGAAACCGGCGACTCGGTAGCAAGCATTACCTGGACGGTTGAGCCCGGTGCGCACGTCGCGTCCTAGGGCCATCGCACTGGCAGTCGCCGCCGGTATCCTGGCGCTCGCCCCGACAGCAGCCCTCGCCCAGCAGGATCAGGCGCAAGCAGCCACGCAGGTGACCGTCGACCTAACGGCGCTTGACCGAGGCGACCATCACGAGGCGCTCGCCCAAACCGGTGATGAATTGGCGCCCGCTTCGGCCTGCATCGCCGCCGCGGGCGCGGCCGTAACGTGTCTTGGCCTGCACATCAAACGAAGCCGATAAGCCGGACACCGCAAGACGGAGGATTGGACGGTAAGGAGAACTATGGCACCCAGAAAACTTTTGCCTGTCGCTGCGCTCTGCAGTGCGCTAGCGACCGGAACGCCTCTCGCCGCCTGGGCGACGCCCGTCATGGCAGACTCCTTGCCGACAGTCTTGAGCCCCGCGCCAGCTCCGTCGAACACCATTGCATGCAAGCGGTTTTCACTTGCGCAGGCGACAATCTCGACCTCGGGATGCCTTACCTGCGATACGGACGGCTCGATAGTCGTGGATATCAAACGTCCGGACAAGGAAAATGGCCCCCAGGCGGGTTGTGCCGCCTGCACGTGGAAATCAGTTGCGGTCGATGCCGATGGCGACGTATGCGACGCAAGGTTTCGCATCGACATCGCCTCGATCGATGACTCGGCGAACGGGGCGAAGGTCGCCTTCGACAGCGCAATGAGAACAGAAGGAGATGTATGCCTGGGCTGCGTCCCCTCGAATGCCGATGGCACGCAGCCCACCATCTCCTACGCGGCATCACTGCAGCTAACCAAGGCGGGTACCGACGCCATCGCGACGGGAGAAACTCCCCTATTGTTCTTCGCGGTCGGCTCGGACAACCAAAAGAGGCAGAACAAAACACAGAAGGGCTCGCTTAACGTCATGCACGGGTCGGAACCCTGCCCTATCGATATCGACGCCCAGGCGCAAGGCGTGCAGCGCATTCTTGCCGATCCGGCGCTCTTCCAAATGACCTGGAGCGGAACGGGGGCCATCGGGATTGTCTTCCCCATGCCCGGTGACATGAGCGGCCACCCAAAGGACGAGGACGCGGACACGTCAGTGCGTGTTGATATCGCAGACGATGCGCCGTCGCCAGAAAACAACACCGCAACTCCTTCCGAAACGTCAGACGACACCGCTGCTGAGCCAAGCAACGACCAGCCCGACGACAGCCTAGGCTTTGCTGCACCCCCGGATGTCGACGAGGGCAACTGCTGCATGATGGTCGCACTCGACCACATGGAAACCGTCGACGCCGCATGCATTGAGCCAATCGCCGCCGACAATCCCACTCGAAAAAACACCCTTATCACGTTCCCCGAGACTGTCGACCTCGTCTTTTTGCCTTCGGGCGAAATCGTGGCGCCCTCGGCTCTCACATTGCTGGGGGCAAAGAGAGACCGCAATAAAATTGAAAAAATCACGGTTGTCGACCCCGCGACCACCGCCACGTTGCGTCTGTATGCCATCGGTGCAGACGGAAGCAAAACCGAGGAATTCGACGGCGAGAAACTCTTGGCCACCCGGGTACTTCAAAAAAACGAGGACATATCGTATGAGCTGCGGCTCGAAGGATTCGACCGTGCTCGCGATGCCGATATCATTGCGGCGGCGATCGAATCCCCACAGCGTCTCATGACGCTTCGCTTCGATTACGCCTCGTACATCGTGACGCAATCCCTCAAATAGCATTTTGTCTCCACGCTGTTCGAATACCGCATACATAACGTATTAGACGTGTTATAGCGCAGCCTCGCGCCCCGTTCTGCTACGATTGCCGCGTTGGCATCAATACAGGAGGGTTCATGCCGGGTTTGGGAACGATCATCAACGTAGCGCTTTTGATTGCAGGCGGCCTTTTGGGACTGGCCGGCGGACGTTTTATCACGCCCCGGATCCAGGACACACTTATGAAGGCGTCGGGGCTGTGCGTCCTGTTTATCGGCCTGAGTGGAACCATGCAAAAGATGCTCGTCATCGACGGCGACGCCCTCTCGACCACCGGCACCACCATGCTGATCGTCTCGTTTGCCCTGGGCTCGCTCATCGGCGAGGCCGTCAATCTGGAGGCGGCGATCGAAAACCTCGGCGAATGGCTCAAGCGAAAAACCGGCAGCGAGGGCGACAACGAGTTCACCAACGCCTTTGTCTCGGCATCGCTCACGGTGTGCATCGGCGCCATGGCCATCGTGGGCTCGATTCAGGACGGCCTGCTCGGCGATTGGTCCACGCTCGCCCTCAAGGGCGCACTGGACTGCATCATCGTTTGCACCATGACGGCCTCGCTCGGACGTGGCTGCATCTTCTCTGCCCTGCCCGTCGCCGTGTTCCAGGGAACAATCACGCTCTTTGCCGGCGCGCTCTCCCCCATCATGACCACGGCGGCCCTCGACAGCCTTTCGCTCGTGGGCTCCATGCTCATCTTCTGCGTCGGCGTCAACCTTATCCGACCTCAAACCTTCCGCACGGCCAATATGCTTCCCGCCGTCGTCATTGCCGTCATCTACGCCCTCCTGTTCTAACCCCTCAGTAGATTTTTGGGACATGCCTAGAAATCTACCTTTTGCCAGCGCTCCAAAGGCGAACCCGCCTAATAGTAGATTTCTAGGCATGTCCCAAAAATCTACCCGTGGGCGGCATCTCGAACATCTGTTTGATGCTGTGCTATGATATGAGGTCACCGACACCGTATAGGGAGAGGAGAGGGCGGTGGCCGATCAGGACATCAAGTTGCTCATCGAGCGCATTATGGCCGAGGCCCGGACTCATCAGTCCGCCCGCTTCTCAAACGAAGTCTATGCTGATGAGCCGATTCTCAAGACCGGCCGACAGATGCAGAACTTCCTCCCCGACCAGTACCGCAAGATGCGCGAGATATCGCGCTGGCAAGACGACCCCAAGGGCGGTGCGGGCCGTTGGCTTTCGGAGGCAGAGCTCTTCTACCGCCAAGGCCTGCTCATGGCCGATTTTGAGGATGACTGCCCCTACAACGGCACGTTTAAGTCGTACTTTCCCACCTACAATGCCATGAGCGACCGACAGCTGCGCGGCTACTTTACCTGGCGCGCGCGGGTACGTCGCGGAACCGTGGAAGAGACGTCTACCTCCTTTGCTTTCCTATATCTCTATGAGCTGATCTGTGGCGTTGGCGTAGATGATCCGCTCGACGGCTTTGACAAGATCAAGGCGTTTTGGGATGCCTATCGCGCCTTTGAGCCCGGTATCGACCGGTTCGCGCGCGTGTGGTTGCAGGATTACGCTGTATTCCACGGGCTCGACCCCAAGCTGCTTCGCGACTCTAAAACCGTCATGTTCGACAACGCCCTTATCGAGCTGCGTCGCGCGGCGCGAGACCTTACACCTACGACGGTCCCGTCCGACCGGGCCCCCAAGCGTCGCAAGACCTTCGAGCCTACGCTCCCCCTTCCGCCCGACGAGGCGCGCGAGGAGCGACTCATGGCCGCTATCAATGCGCTCTCCACGTACAACCTCAATAACTCACGGCTCGACCGCAGCCATCATCGCGACCTGCGCCACGTGGCATGCGCCGTATATGTCCGCATGGCGCGCTACTATGACACGCATCGAAAGACCGGCATCGTGGCGAGTCTGTTTGGGGAGGAGACGGCCATGCCCTACACCATGTTTGCCTCGGCCGTGTTCTTTGCGCCCGAGCGCCACGAGGACTGCGAATATCACCTGGACCCCATTCACATCTACCGCTGCCAAAACGGCTTTTGGGAGTGTATGCGCATCCACGGCAGCAGACAAAAGAGCAGCAAGCTTGGCGAGATGATGCGCGCCTGCGACCAGCGTCTGCGTCTGGCGCTGGACCCCACCCATCCCCTTAAGGAAGAAAAGGTCCCCAAATATCTGGCCAAGATCATCGATGACGAGATCGTAGCGTGGCTTTCTTGGGATGCCGCGCACCAGCCCGTCAAGATCGATATCGACCTGAGTCAGCTAGGGCATATCAGAAGCGCCGCCGCACAGACGCGCGAGGCGCTTTTGATCGACGAGGAACGCGAGGACGACGTGTTCGCAGAGGTCGATACGACGGGGTCCGAGCAGCCGGAAGCCGAGCCCGCGATCGATATGGTTGCCAAACCGGTCGCGGCGCCCACGCGACAGGATGAGGCCGACGAGCCGACCATCCCCACCGAGCAGTTTGGCGTCGTGGCCCCGCTCCTCGCGCCGACTCCCACGTTCGCAGCTGCCACACCCGTCGACACCGCATCCGCACTCGCCCCCGCTGCAGACGCCTATCTGCGCGCGCTGCTTGAGCAGAACACAGCGCAGGCGGCATCGGCGGTAGAGCAATCGGGGCAGAGCGAGGACATGCTTGTCGACAGCATCAACGAAGCACTCTTTGACCTGGTGGGCGACACCGTTATTGAATTTGGCGCGGCAGGACCGCAGATTATCGAGGACTACGAAGCAGACGTGAGAGGATACCTAGACCATGAGTGATACCGCATCCGCAGCACCCCGCGTGCCCAAGCGCGTCGCCGCCGTCATTCTCAACTCGCTCAAGGGCGGCGTCGTCCCGCGCATCGGCCTTCCCTACATCACCGTGGGACGTGAGGTCGAGATCCGCGCCCTGCTCACCGACCTGAGCCTCATCGCCGATGGCGGCGCGAGCTTCCGCTTCCTGGTCGGTCGCTACGGCGCCGGCAAGAGTTTTTTGCTCCAAACCATTCGTACACATGCCATGGGCGAGGGTTTCGTCGTCGCCGATGCCGACCTTTCCCCCGAGCGCCGACTGCAGGGCGGTCAGGGGCAGGGCCTCGCTACCTACCGCGAACTCATCCGCAACATATCGACCAAGACGCGCCCCGAGGGCGGTGCGCTCAACCTTATCCTGGATCGTTGGGTTGCCTCATGTGCCGACGCCGACGTATCGGCCATCAATGCCCAGCTCGCTCCGCTCGAGGAGATGGTCCACGGCTTCGATTTCACCCGTATGCTCCATCGCTATCGTACGGCCGTCGCAGAGGGAGACGAAGAGACCATGAGCCGCGTAACCAAATGGATTCGAGGCGAGTATCGCACCAAGAGCGAGGCGCGCGCCGAGCTAGGCTCCTCGACCATCATCAGCGACGACGACTGGTACGACTACGTCAAGCTCATCGCACGCTTTTTGGTCTGCAGCGGCTACAAGGGTATGCTGGTGCTCATCGACGAACTTGTAAACCTGTACAAGATTCCCAACGCCATCACGCGCCAATACAACTACGAGAAAATCCTGACCATGTACAACGACACGCTGCAAGGTAAGGCACAGTACCTGGGCATGATTATGGGCGGCACACCGACCTCTATCGAGGACCGTCGACGCGGCGTATTTTCCTACGAGGCCCTGCGCAGCCGTCTCGCCCAGGGCCGTTTTGCGCGCGAAGATCTCAAAGACATGCTCGCGCCCATCATCCGCCTGCAGCCGCTCACCTATGAGGAGCTGCTGGTACTGATCGAAAAACTCATGCAGATCCATGCCGGCTACTTTGGTTGGACGCCCACGCTTACCGAGAACGACTTGGTGGACTTCCTCAAGATTGAGTTTGGTCGCGTGGGAGCCGATACACACCTGACGCCCCGTGAGGTCATCCGCGACTTTATCGAGTTGCTTGACATCCTGTGTCAAAACCCCGATGCCGACGTGGCCGAGTTGCTGCAAAGCGTCGGCGGCGACGCGCTGGCACCAGCAGCCGCAACAAACGACACCGGCACCGCAGACGGCGGCCGCAACTTCGCCGAGTTCACCATCTAACCTACCAAAAAGGGACAGGTATATTTTGGCAGGTTTTATCTGGGCAAACGCCGATGTTGCAAGATATCGCGCCGTTGCCCGCTACGTTGATCAGCCCGTTGTTGAGAGGAGGCCCCGTGAACGCTTTTGACCGATATGCTCCGTTTATCCAAGACTTCATCTACTCCCACGATTGGGAAAGCCTGCGCTCTATCCAGGTTGCGGCAGCAGATGCAATCTTTAACACGCAAGACAATGTGCTCCTGACAGCATCCACGGCATCCGGCAAAACCGAGGCGGCCTTCTTTCCCATCCTGACCGAGTTTTGGGAGAACCCGCCCGCGAGCGTGGGCGCCCTCTACATTGGCCCTCTCAAAGCGCTCATCAACGATCAGTTTGTACGCCTCAACGATCTGTGCGAAGAGGCCGATATCCCTGTCTGGCACTGGCACGGCGATGTCTCACAGTCGCATAAGGCCAAACTCATCAAAAAGCCGAGCGGCATTTTGCAGATTACGCCCGAGTCGCTCGAGGCGCTCCTGATCCATAAGCACATGGCAATCCCGCGCATGTTTTGCGACCTGCGCTATGTGGTCATCGACGAGGTCCACTCGCTCATGCGCGGCGACCGTGGCGGCCAGACGCTCTGTCTTATCGAGCGCCTTTCGCGCATGGCAGGCGTGCAGCCCCGCCGCATCGGCCTTTCGGCTACCATCGGGGACCCCGAGCGCACGGGTGCCTTCCTCTCACAGGGAACAGGACGCGACTGCGTCATCCCCCGCTTTGAGGAACCGCGCCGCGTGTGGCGCATCTCCATGGAGCACTTCTACAACTCGGGTCCCCAGGCGCAGCAACGAGGATTTATGAGCAAGGGCCCGCAGGAAGCCGAGGTGCTCGCATGCGAGCGCATTGAAGCAGCGGCACCCGCGGCACTGCCCGCCGGCATCCAAGATATGCGCCACAGCGGACAGCTCACACAGGAGGAACGCCGCCGGCGTCGCGAGCGAGCGCGAGGCAAGGCCGCCCCTAAGGACCGTCGGACTTCCTCGGCTCCCGAGGGAGAAGTCGACATCCCGCGAGCGACCGAGCAGGCGCTGCTCAGCCCCACCGATACCGCGCCCGACAACGCCGATCCCGGCATAGGCTATATCTTTGAACATACCCGCGGCCGCAAGTGCCTGGTCTTTGCCAACTCGCGCGAGGAGGCAGAGGCCGTGTGCTCCATGCTGCGCAGCTACTGTGAGAACCGGCACGAGCCCGACCGCTTCCTGATCCACCACGGCAACCTCTCGGCATCGCTGCGCGAGACCGCCGAGGAGCTCATGCGCGACGAGGAACAGGCACAGACAACCGTTACCACCTCCACACTGGAGCTCGGTATTGATATCGGCCGTCTGGAGCGCGCGTTTCAGATCGACGCACCGTTTACCGTCAGCTCCTTTTTACAGCGCATGGGGCGTACAGGCCGCCGCGATCTTCCGCCCGAGATGTGGTTTGTCATGCGCGAGGAGGAGCCCGAGCCGCGCACAATGATGCCCGAAACGATTCCCTGGAAGCTCCTGCAGGGCATCGCGCTCGTGCAACTCTATCGCGAGAAAAAGTGGGTCGAGCCGCCCGAGCTCGATCGACTCCCCTACAGCTTGCTCTATCACCAGACCATGTCGACGCTCGCCAGCACCGGCGAGCTCACGCCGGCCGAGCTTGCCCAGCGCGTGCTCACGCTCAGCTATTTCCACCGCGTCTCCGCCGATGACTACCGCATGCTGCTGCGCCACCTCATTAAGATCGACCACATCCAGGTCACCGAGGGCGGCGGGCTCATCGTGGGCCTCGCGGGCGAGCGCGTCATCAACAACTTTAAGTTCTACGCCGTGTTCCAGGAGAACGAGGAGTTTACCGTTCGCAGCGAATCGGCCGAGCTGGGCACGATCGTCAATCCGCCACCGCCCGGCGAACGCATCGCCATCGCGGGGCACTGCTGGATTGTCGAAGAAGTGGACTGGAAACGCCACACCGTCTTTGCCACGCAGGTCAAGGGCCGTGTGCCGGCATACTTTGGCGACTGTCCCGGAGACATCAATACGCATGTGCTCGAGCGCATGCGCCAGGCGCTCAACGAACATGCAGCATATCCGTACCTTATGGGCAACGCACGAGCACGCCTTACGCAGGCTCGTCATACCGCCGAGATTTCGGGCGCGGGAACTAAGCCGCTCGTTAACCTAGGCGGTGACACCTGGGTGCTCTTCCCGTGGCTGGGCAGCTATGCCTTCTTGGCGCTCGAACGCATGCTCAAGATTAAATGCGCCGCGGAGCTGGGCCTTCGAGGGCTCGATCCGTCGCGCCCGTACTTTATGCAGTTTAAGATGAAGGCCGACGAGGAGACGTTCTTTGAGGTGCTCGCTGCCGAGGCCGAGAAGGACTTCGACCCCATCGAGCTCGTCTATCCTGGCGAGGTGCCTTACTTTGACCGCTACGACGAGTTTGTTCCCGAAGAGCTCGTGCGCAAGGGCTTTGCCGAAGGCGTGCTCGACATCGAGGGCATGAAACAGCGCGTCCTCGGCTGGCGCAACCACGCCTAAGACCAGTCTTTTTGGGACGGGGCTGTTTTGACTACTTGAGCCATGATTTTTTAATCCCCGTCCCAGAAAAATCATTTCAAGCGGGCAGCGGAAGTAGTCAAAACAGCCCCGTCCCAAATTAGCTAGTCGTGAAGGATGGTGCCGAGGAAGTCGGCGTCGAAAGACACGGCTTCGATGAAGGTGTAGTCACCGTCGCTGGCGATGAGCAGGTAGTTTTCCTCGCCGCCGAACTCTGTATCGCCACAGGGAATCACCCAAGCGTGGTCGAACACCTCGAGCGCCGTTGCGGCGCAATCTCGCAGGAACGACACATCGCTCCCCTCGTTCGCGCTCACAATGTTGGCCGCGTAGATGCCGCCCGGGTTCAAGCTGCCCCGCACCAAACGGAGTGCCTCAACGGTTGCCAGCTCGCGCACGGGCTCGGCACCGCCAAAGCAGTCGCTCACAACCACGTCGTAGCGACGATGCCCCACGCTCGTCACACCCAGGTACGAGCGCGCCTCGGCGGTAATCACCCGCAGGCGATCGCCAACCGTGCGCTCCAGCTCGTCCAAGTAGAACCAACGACGCGCCAGACGCGTAATCTCGGCATCGTACTCGATGACGTCCATGCGCAAGCCTTCATGCGACATCAGCGCAAACTTGGGATAGGCAAACCCACCACCGCCCAGCATGAGCATGCGGTCGATACCATGCCCGTAAGTATCGCGCATTGCGTCCTCGGCCTCAAACACATCGTCAAACGCACGATAATACGCAAAGACCGGCTCTGCCCAACGCTCGCCAACGTAGCTCGCGCTTTGGTAGACGCCACCCTGCACCAGCACGCGGACCTCATCACCGCTCTCGTCGTGCACACGCTTCACACGCGCCAACCCGTTGCGAGTTCGAGCAACCTGCAGACAGGCAGCACGAACAGCGACGGCAGCCGCACCAAGCGCCGCGGCTCCCAGGGCAACGCCGGCAACCACGCCAGCGGAAACACTCGGCTTGTTCATCTAGAGCTCCTTTTGCAGATAGAGGCCATGGTCGTAAAAACCAAGGTGGCGATAGTACTCACGCGTGCCAATCGCGCTGATCACATTGATGTGTGTATATCCCGCATCCTGAGCAATCTGGCACGCACGTTCCACGAGCGAACGTCCCAGACCGTGATGCTGAGCCGCCTGGCCCTGATCGCCCACGCGCGCCGCCATACCATACACGTGCACCTCGCGAATCATCGCCTCGTCCGGCAACGTCGGCAGCTCGTCCGCATGAGCGGAAACAAACGCGCGATCGGGCAGCGACAGGCGCAAAAAGCCGGCGATCTTGCCCTCGGGCGTCACCCACTGCAAAAAACGTTCGCTCGTCACCGGCGTCTCGTAAGCAACCTCATCAAGAGAGAGTTCATCCAAATCGGCGCCCGCGGTACTGATCTCGCGATAGCGAATCTCACGCACCTTTGCGCCCTCGCCGCGGACCGCCAAGCGATTCTCGACGAGCTGACGCAGGTTAGGCTTCTTATTGCCCACCATGATGTCGTCGGAGCTAAAGTCGCGAATCATACGGCTGATACGGCAAAACGCCGGCGTCACCACAATGTCGTCGGCCAGCACGTCGAGCAGTTCCTCCTCGGTATAGGGGCGCCACTCGCCACGCTCGTAGCAGCCCACCAGACGCGAACCCTCAATGAGCGCGCACGGGTAAACCTTGACCTCGTCGGGCATAAAGGCGCCCTCGGTCATAAAGCGCTCGTAGTCGCGCTTGTCCCCCTCGGGCGTAGCGCCCAGCAAGTTGAGCATAAAATGCGCGTGGATCTTAAAGCCAAACAGTCTTGCAAGCGAAAACGCACGCTCAATCTGAGCCACCGTAATGCGACGCTCGTTAATGTCGAGCAGGTGCTGGTCGAGGCTCTGAATACCCATCTGGATCTTGGTGCAGCCCAGGCGGCGAACGAGCGTAAGCGCCTGCGGCGTCACGGCATCGGGGCGGGTCTCGATAACGAGCCCCACCACGCGATGCTTCGCCGTCTCGTTAATGCGCTGCTGACGTTCGAGCTCTTCCATCGTGGCTGTCTGCCACTCGGCAACCTCGCCCCACGGCGTACCAGGGCCGTACAGCCGACGCACCGCACGGTTGTAGCCGCCCACGGCAGCGTCCACGCGCTCCTGTTCGCCAGCAACACCAGCTGCAAGCTCACGCTCATCGGTCGCAATGCCCGCTGTCCGATAGCGCTCGCGACGCTCCGCCACCACCGGCGGCAGCGCATCGGCGGGAGCGTCATTGAGCAGGCGCCCCGCCTCGGCGCGGCTAATACCCGGACGCGCCAGCATGGGATTGGCCGCCACGCCGGCCACGGCATCGTCATTGAGCGCGCGGAAGAGCTCCGACATAAACCAGGTCTGATAGCCTTCCGAGTAGTCGCTCCAAGTACCGCCGAGCACGATGAGCTCGATCTTATCGGTCGCATGCCCCATCTGCGAAAGCGCCGTCAAGCGGGCACTCACCTGCAGATACGGATCGAAGCAGTTTTGCTCTGCACGGGCGCACGCCGGTTCAGCGTGCAGATAACTCTTGGGCATGCGCAGGTCGTTGGGACAAAACAGGCAATCGCCCGAGCACGGCCACGGCTTGGTAATAACGGTAATGGTCGCCACACCCGAAGCCGTGCGGCGCGGCTTCATGCGCAGAACCTGCAGCAGTTGGCGCTCTAGCTCGGCATCGACACCCCATGCCGCCCAACGAGCCGGTTCTTCACGCTTTACCCGCTGGTAAAACGGCAGCAGGCGACGCTTGGCCAAATCGCGTTTGTCGGCACCCTCGCGGCGCGCCTCGGCATGTATCAGTTTGACGAGCGCCTTGTCGTCCACGGTCTCACCGCGACGCAGGGCCTCGAGTATGTTCAAGATAATCTGTTCCATGCCCCCATTGTAAAGGCAAAGGCGCCGGAGCCGACCACGGCCCCGGCACCTCCATCAAAGAGCGCGGCTATGTTTATCGGTCCTCGATAACCGTCCGTCATTCCGGATTGAACGACATGTCGCCCGAACCGACCTCAAAACGATACGTGGCAGACTTATCGCCGTTATCGAATTCAAGCTTCAAAATGGTCTCGCCATCGTAGTCAAGCGGAAGGAAAACGCTCTCAAAATCACCGCTGCCCAGAGCAAGACTTGCCTTAAAGCCCGTAGAGTTCGGAACCATTATCTCAACATCGCCCGAGCCAACGCTCACGTCCATCGACTTCGCGGGGGCCTGATAGAGCTCAAACGTCACATCGCCCGAACCGACCTCGGCATTCAGGGTATCGGTCACGGTGCCCGTAAACTCAACATCGCCCGAATCCAGCGTTAGATTCAGATCGTGACACGCAATGCCCGCGACCGTCAGGTCGCCCGACCCTACATTCGCTGTTATGCCCACCAGGTTATCCGCAACCTCGCGCGGCAGTTCGACGGTAACCGTGCGGTCAATCGCACGCTCGTCATCGCAGTCGAACTGGCTAATCTTGAGCGTAGAGCCCTTGATTTCGGCCAGGTTCCGGGTTGCCGCATCGAAGGCAACGGTCCCCGTTGCCACGCGACCGCTTTCGGTTACGCGCACCGGCCCGCCGGAGACGTGCTTGACCTCGACCGTGCCCGACGTCACATCTAGATCAAGGGACTGGAATGAGTCAGCATCAAAGGTTACACTCGAAAGCTTCTGAGGCCGAGCGGAATAACTACCGTCGTCCAAGGGATCATCCTCGTCAACCTCATCGTCCAGACCAGACAAGCTGGATGCAAGATCACTAAGGTCCCACGGTCCCTCGAAATGAATCAAAGTCCTCGAAGCGCCAAAGACGAGCCCAATGATGAGCACGAACGCCCCAATGCCAACGCCCAAGCGTACCTTGGATTCATGCGAAAGCTTCATCATTCATCACCCTCTTTGGCACTCGGCTCAGCGGTGGCCGCGGCAGCCATGCCAGCGTCAACCGCAGTGGAAACGTCCTCCCCCTTAGTCCTAGCGACCGCCGGCACCGGACCAACCTGGATATCCCCACGTGCCCAATCGCCATCAAGCGCACGTGCCACCCAGTGATAGATAGGAATCGTAAAGAAGATCAGTGCGGGAAAGGGGCTGGCACCAACCAGGAACATCAGTAAAAAGAACAGCAGCCAGCACACGGCCCAATACGGGAATGACTGGAACGGGCCTTTCACTGGAGTCGGGCTGGCCGCGCCACCGCCCGTCACCTGCGCCGTCGCGGCATTGGCGGCCTGCGCACTCCAGCTTGCCGCCTGCGCCGCCTTGGCTGCCGCGTCACTTGCCTGCGTTGCCGCCTCGGTGGCGCGTGCCGCCGCCTCATGGGTGCGGGCGCGCTCTGCCGCCTCGGCCTCGCGCTGACGGGCGCGGTCCTCGTTCTCAAACTCGATATCGTCCTCAATCTCGTCGCTCGGATTGAGGAGCTCGTCCAAACTCACGCCATAGAGTTTAGCGAGCGAGATCAGGTTCTCGGTATCGGGCGAGCTCTCCGCGCGCTCCCATTTACTGACCGCCTGGCGCGACAGTCCCAGCTTTCGTGCCAGCCCTTCTTGGCTAAAACCCTTGCTGCGACGAAGGTCGGCGAGCCGCTGCGCAGTTTCTACATTCATGGTTCCTCCTATGCTTTTGCCAGCCGTGCCGCCGGACCGCTTTTGTTCTTAAGGCGCCTTGCACAGTTAAAAATCTATCCGCCACCGCCAAAAACATGCCACCTATTCTAGTGAGTATTTTGACAACCGGCGGTTGCGGGCGCATATGAGCTGCGGAAATGTGTCTAAACAGAGCAATGACCCGCCGCTTGGTTGTCCCCGTTGCGGCGTTAACGGTAGTATGGTCGTACTGTTTATTCCGCACCGCCAACGGAGGGAGTCCCGCGCCGTGAACCGCGATTTCGCCTCATCGCTCATCCAGCTCAACAATACGTTCTATCGCGAGCACTCCGCCTCCTTTTCCGACACACGCCAGGCCCCGTGGCCCGGCTGGGTGCGCACTATGGACATCGCGCTCGGGCAGCTCGACGTTGCCACAATTGAGCATCCCGTCCGCGTCTTCGATCTTGCCTGCGGCAACATGCGCTTCGAGAACTTTGCCGCCGGCGGCACGCTGGCCGCCAAAGGCGTGGATGGCACGAGCCCCTCGGCAGACGCTAGCTGCCCCTTCGAGTTCTATGGCGTCGACTCGTGCCAGGACCTGGCCATCGATGCACGCGGCCACGCACTGCGCATCCCCAACTTGCACTTCCAAGAACTCGACGTGCTCGATGCCCTCATGAAGCTCAACCCCGCCGAGACGCCCGACGTGCTTTTCGACGCCCCGCTCGCCGACATCTCGGTCTGCTTTGGTTTTATGCACCATGTGCCGTCGTGCGAGTACCGCGTACGCGTGCTCGACGCCCTGGTACGCCAAACGCGCCCGGGCGGCATCATCGCCATCAGCTTTTGGGAGTTTATGAACGACGAGCGCATGGCGCGCAAGGCCGTTCGCGCCGAAGCCCGCGCCGAGCTCACCCCGCCGTTTGAAGGCTACGACTCCGCGCAGTTCGAAGCCGGCGACCACCTCATTGGCTGGCAAAACGACCGCCACGCTTACCGCTATTGCCACCACTTTGACGATCAGCAGATCACCGACCTGGTGCGCGGCGTGCGCACGTTCTACAAGAGTGGCGAGGTCCCCGTACGTGAGCTTGAGCGTTTCCACGCCGACGGTCGCAGCGGCGAGCTCAACCGCTACGTGATCCTTAAGCGCTTGTAAGGCCAAGCAGCTCGCCCCGAGCCGCACCGCATCTTTCGGGCACATTGTGTCCGCCCCTTCCAACCCATTGCTGGAACGCGCGGCCATGCGTTCCATACTTATGACCAAGGAGCCTCATGGGAGCCGTCCACGTTCGCACGCCCAAGAACTTCGTGCTCGAGGAGCGCCTGGAGCGCTACGCCGACGCCATCGAGACGAGCCCCGAGAACTATGCCGGACACTGGTGTGAGGCATGCACGCCGGCTGGCGGCAAGCCCTTCGGCCGCCTTCATCTCGATCTGGGCTGTGGCAAAGGAACCTACCTAGTCGAGCGCGCCCACCGCGAGCCCGACACGCTCTTTATCGGTATGGACCAGGAACCCATCTGCATTGCCTATGCCGCGCAGAAAATCTGCGAGCAGGAGCCGCCCAACGCACTTGTCCTGCCCCGAGGTGCCGCATCGCTGCCGCGGCTGTTTGCCGCAGGCGAGCTCGATGCCATCACCATCAACTTTCCCACGCCGCAGCCCAAGGCTAAGTACGCCAAAAAGCGACTCGTGCATGTTGACCATCTGATGCTCTACCGTCCGCTCTTTGCCGCCGGTGCCACCGTCACGCTGCGCACCGATAGCAAGCCGCTGCGCGACTACGCCTTGGGGCAGTTTGCCGCGGCTGGCTACGACACGCTTTGGGTAAGCGATGACGTTCGCCGTGACCATCCCGAGCATCCCGAGACCGAGTACGAATGCCGCACGCGCGAGATGGGCGCCGTCGTCTATGGCATCTGTGTCACATCCGGCGAGGAGCCTACCGAAGAGCAGCTCGCGGCAGGCCGGGCGCAGGAGCAGAGCCTCGCCTGCTACCTGCCCGACGATCTCGATGAGCTCACCTACGTGCCCCTCGGCATGGAAGAGGCCGTCGAGAACTTTAAGAACCGCGCCCGCAAGGGCAAGAAGCGTTTACCGCAGGAGTCCTAGAGGCCTCTGATGGTCGCGGCGTCGGCAAACAAGCGCAAATAGCTGCCAGCGAACGACCCTCAAATCTAAGTGAGTAGACTTTTTGCAATAGCCAAGCACAACCCACATAGCGAAAAATAAAACCGCAGGTAGAGCCCTTGCGCAAAAGCCGTGTGCTCGCGATATTGCAAAAAGTCTACTCACTTAGCTGTCAACTGCACCAAAGGACTGGGTAGAACGCCCATTTCCTGCATTTTCTCGCGCGCTGGCGCCCCGCGCCGCCGCTACGCCATAATGGATGGCGGACAAACGCGAGAGAAAGCAAACCACATGGCACAGACCACGACAGATTCTTCCGCCAGCACCGTTTCCGGCACCGGCGCCGCTAGCTCGTTCTCGGGCGGCACAGGCACCGAGGCCGAGTTCGGCTCGCTCGGCGCGCTCTCCCCCACCTGGTGGGAGCCCGAAGACGGCAGCGAGCCCGAGCCATGGCTCACGCCCGACCAGGCCTTCGAGCGCTTCTTTGAATGGACGAGCGACCGCGGCATCGAGCTGTGGGATCACCAAGAAGAAGCCCTCATGGACCTAGCCGCCGGTGACCATGTCATTTTGGGCACGCCGACCGGCTCGGGTAAATCGCTTGTCGCGCTGGGCATGCTCTTTATGGGCATGGCGCAAGGCAAGCGCTGCTATTACACCGCCCCCATCAAGGCCCTGGTCAGCGAGAAGTTCTTCGATTTGGTGCAGGTGCTCGGCCGCGATAACGTCGGCATGATTACCGGCGACACGCACATCAACACCAAAGCGCCCGTCATTTGCTGCACGGCCGAGATCCTTGCCAACGACGCGCTGCGCGAGGGCGAAGACGCCGACGTGGGTTGCGTCGCCATGGATGAGTTCCACTACTTCGCCGACCCCGATCGCGGCTGGGCCTGGCAGGTGCCGCTGCTCACTCTGCCCCACACTCAATTCATGCTCATGAGCGCCACGCTCGGCGATGTCACCGCTATCGCCGTCTCACTCGAGGAGCACACCGGCGCCACCTGCGACCTGGTCGTCGACGCCCCGCGTCCTGTGCCGCTGGGCTACGACTACGTAACGACCTCGCTCGAGGGCACCGTCGAGCTCGCGATGCGTCGCGGCGAGGCCCCGCTCTACATCGTGCACTTTAGCCAGGATGCCGCGCTTGCAACGGCACAGTCACTCGCCAACTTCGGCATTGCCAGCAAGGAACAGCGCGAGGCCATCAAGGAAGCCGCCAAGGGCACGAGTTTCTCGACCGCCTTCGGCAAGATTCTCAAGCGCCTGCTCGGCTGCGGCGTCGGCGTGCACCACGCCGGCATGCTGCCGCGCTATCGCTTGCTGGTCGAACGTTTGGCGCAGCAGGGCTTGTTGCCCGTCATCTGCGGCACCGATACGCTCGGCGTCGGTATCAACGTGCCCATCCACACCGTGGTGCTCACCGCGCTCACCAAGTTCGACGGCTACAAGATGCGTCGCCTGCGTGCCCGCGAGTTCCATCAGATCGCCGGCCGCGCCGGCCGCTCGGGCTTTGACACCGAAGGTATGGTCATCGCCGAGGCACCGGAGCACGAGATCGAGAACGCCAAGCTCATGGCCAAGGCGGGCGACGACCCCAAAAAGCTCCGCAAGATCAAAAAGAAGAAGGCCCCCGAGGGCTTTGTCACCTGGAACAAGCAGACCTTTGAGCGCCTGATCGAGACGCAGCCCGAGACGCTCAAACCGCGCCTGCGCATCACGCACTCCATGGTGATCAGCGTGGTCGAGCAGGGTGGCGACGCTCGCGCCCGCGTGCATGACCTCATCGAGACAAGTCTGCAGACCCCCGAAGAAAAGGCCAAGCTCGAGGTTCGTGCCGACGAGATCTTCGCCACGCTCATCGACTCCGGCGTCGTCGTGCGCACCGAGGTACCGCCCGCGCCCGACGCTCCGGCTGACGCCGCGCCTGACATCGACTACGCACTGACGGTCGACCTGCCCGAGGACTTTGCGCTCGATCAGCCGCTTTCGCCGTTCCTTCTCGCCGCGCTGGAGCTGCTCGATCCCGAGAGTGAGACCTACACCATGGACCTCATCTCGATGGTCGAGGCGACGCTCGAGGACCCCAAACAGGTGCTGCGCGCGCAGGAGCGTGCCGCCCGCGATCGCGCCATGGCCGAGATGAAGGCCGACGGCGTCGAGTACGAGGAGCGCCTGGAGCGCATCCAGGATGTGACCCATGAAAAACCGCTCGAGGACTTGCTCGACGCCGCCTTTGATAAGTACTGCCAGGAAGTACCCTGGGCCAACGACTACCAGCTCTCGCCCAAGAGCGTCCTGCGCGACATGCTGGAGAGCGCGAGCGACTTTAAGGG
>CAKUHP010000020.1 GCA_934658705.1 uncultured Collinsella sp.
AAAAGACCGGCTAGCCTGCGGGCAAGCCGGTCAGGTGCTCACCCCAAAGGGATGGGACTACTCTGCGTCCGCGTCGCCGTCCTCTGCCTTCTTTTTCTTGGCAGCAGCGAGCTTGGCCTCGAGCTCAGCGATCTCCTTGTCCTCCTCGGACTCCTCGACCACAACCTCCTCGGCCTGCTTGGACTCGCCCTTGTCGCCTTCCATACCCTCGCGGATATTCTTGACGGTGGAACCGAGCGACTTGCCGAGCTTCGGCAGGTTCTTGGGCCCGAAAATCAACAGGGCGACAATAAGGATAACTACCCACTCAAAGCCTTTAGGGAACATGTACTTTCCTCCCGGAATCAATGCAAACAAGCTCGATGGATTATACCGCAGCGGGCCTGCATGCAGCTTGGAATCACAACAAGAGCAACAATAGCTAAAAAAAGGGACCGCAAGAAGCGGTCCCTCCTCATGCTCTGGTCGGGTTGACTGGATTTGAACCAGCGACCCCTGCGTCCCGAACGCAGTGCTCTACCAAACTGAGCCACAACCCGTTAGCTCGACTATAGTAACAAAGATTTCCGCCGTGTGCTAGAGAAATTTTTACTTCTTTGGCACTTCGATGCGAACCCTTGATTATCAACTTCATCCGAACACCTCCCACATTCATCCGTACATGTACGGATGAATGTGGGAACCCGATACCCTGAGGGCCGGACCGGCCGGCCCCGGGAGATCGGAGGACGGCATGTCCGGAAAGAGGAGGAAGGGTTCCGAGAAGGCGGCCCCGAGGGCCTACGGGAGGCTCACGAGGCACGAGCGGGACACGGTCCAGAGGATGCTGGAGCGCAGGGCCTCGTGCAGGGAGATCGCGAGGGAGCTGGGCAGGTCGCCCTCGACGGTGAGCGCCGAGGTGGCGTCGCACAGGTTCGTGACGGCGCCGAAGTCCCGGCGCGGCGAGCGGGTGGACGCCTCCACCGACCTGTCGGCGGGCTGCCCGCGCCTGGCCGCGTGGCCGCGCTGCTGCAACGGCTGCGGCCGCTACCGCGCGATCGGCTGCAAGCGCCGCCCGCACGTCTTCTACGAGGCCCGGGCCGCGCAGCTGTGCGCGGACTCGGTGCTCGTCTCGTCCAGGCGCGGGATCGACGCCGACGAGCCGGCAGCGGCGGCCAGGCTGGAGGCGATAAGGGACTGCCTGCGCCGGGGGCTCTCCCCCGAGCAGATGGCGGCGCGCAACGGCGGGCCGGTGGACATGTCGCCCTCGACCATCTACCGCTGGGTCGCGGCGGGCTACGACGGCATGACCAACATGGAGCTCAGGCGCAAGGTCGGCTACAGGCCGAGGAAGCGCGTCGCCGTCCGGGCGGCCACGCGCCACTCCGCCCGCAGGTCATACGCCGCGTTCCTCGCCCTCGGGGAGGACGCGTGCGCCGCGGCCTGGGAGATGGACACGGTCGAGGGCTCCCGCGCGGACTCCGCGTGCATCCTGACGCTGCTCCACCGCCCCAGCAGGCTCCAGCTGGCGCTCCCGCTCGGGGAGAAGACCTCCGGGTGCGTCGCGGACGCCCTGGGCGGCATCCGGGCGGTCCTCGGCGCCGACGGCATGCGCCGCGTCTTCCGCGCCGTGCTCACCGACAACGGAGCGGAGTTCTCCGACGAGGCCGCCATCGCGGCGCTCCTCGGCGAGGGGCCGGGCGAGACGAGGCTGTTCTACTGCGACCCCAGGCGCAGCGACCAGAAGGGCGCCTGCGAGCGCAACCACGTCGAGCTCAGGAAGCTGCTGCCCAAGGGCGCCGGGCTCAGGTTCGACAGGCTGTCCCCGGCGGACCTGGCGCTGGCCATGTCGCACGTGAACTCCGAGCCCCGCGGCGCGCTCGGCTTCTCGACGCCCGCCCGCGCCTTCAGGGCGATGCTCGGGGACGACGCGGCGGCGCTGCTGGACGCCTACGGCGTGGAGGAGGTGCCCATCGGCGAACTCGACCTGACGCCGGGCCTCATCGAGAGGGCGCGCGCAGAGAGGGGCGATGCCCCGCTGGCCTAGTCTAAGGGCGAAAACGGAATAGACGGACCGACCGTCCGGCTGAGTCTGGGAAGAGGTGCCGGGCGGAGGGCGGAGCATGGCCACCGGACCTATCGAAACACATCTCCACCGTTCCTTCAACTGGGAAAACGGCGCCCCCGGGGCCCGGATGGGGCCTCGGGGGCGTTCGGCTAGCTGCGGGAACGGGCTATCCGCCTAATGTGTTCGGCTGAGATCGGAAATCAACCCTTCGATGCGAACCGTGTCGGAAATCAGCTCCGTCGCGCAGGCCCACCAGCCATTTTGCTGAGCGAGTGCTGCAAGATTGGCTGCCGTGGCAGCGGTGTCGCAAATAGCAAACGAGCACGCACCCGATCCGCACACGTTCACGGCAACGGTACCGTTCTGTGCGCACAGCCAGTCGAGCACCGTTTGGATTTGAGGCTCCATTTGTGCAGAAATGACACCCAGGTTGTTGTGGATGAGCGCATAGGCCATCTCTGCGTCTCCCGAGCGAAGAGCCGATGCGATCGCGCCGGGCTTGTCTGCCGGCACCGGGGTCTCGTCAAAACGCCGATAGGCTTCAATTGTCGATACGCTTGCGTCGCGCGGCTTGACCAGCACGACGGGTGTCGCGGGCAGCGCGGGGTACTCAGTCGCCAGAACGTCTCCCCCGCCCACATAGAACGCAGGGCTCGCGTGCAAAAAGAAGGGAACATCGGCGCCAATGCCGCGGGCGATCTCGTCGAGCGCGGGATCGGTGCGGTCGATGCCCCAAAGCTCCGCCAAGGCGGCAATGACCACCGCGGCGTCCGTCGAGGGACCGCCCAGGCCGGCGCACAGCGGGATGCGCTTCTTGATCGTCACGCACACGTCGGCCTCGCGGCCATAATGCTCGGCCATAGCGACAGCAGCACGATACGCCGTATTCTTTTGCATGGGAAAATCGGATGCCGGAACCGTCTGTACGGTCAGCTCCTGCGCCGGAGTGACCGTCACGGTATCGGCAAGACCGACGGCTGCCATCAGGGAATCGACCTTGTGGTAGCCGCGGTCGTCACGCTCGGTATGAACCCCCAGGTAGAGGTTGATCTTTGCCGGCGCGAAAAGAGTCAGGGACCGATCGGTCACCGTTAGTGCTCCTCGAGCTGATTGCCAAGCGGGGTAAAGATGTGCTCGCCGCTCTCGGGGTCGAACAGCTCGACCTGGCCGGTGAGAACATCGATATACTGGTAAGACTGACGCGACTTGCGGCCGCGGCGCTCGTCAACCTCGACGATAAAGACGGCGGGATGGACGCTCTTGATGGTGCCCATGCGCTCGACGACGCGGGTGCGGCCCATGTTGGCCTTCACCTTTACGCGATCGCCCACCATGTCGGTCAGCTTTTCGTGGATGTCGTCGACGTGATTGACTTCCATCTCTTCCATGAACAGGGCCTCCAGAAGGTGCAATTCAAAAAAGGGATAATACCCCTAAGATAGACAAAACTCTAATACTATAGCACCCTACTGAAGCAATGCGCAAGTAGCAAATTTGGGACGGGGCTTTTTTAGCTACTTTGTACATGGCCATAGAGGCGGCGGAAGACCAGTCTTTTTTGGGACGGGGCTAAATTAGCTGGTTCTTCATCCCGATTTTGATGAGTCGCCAAGCCGTAACTGTTCCCTAATCCAAAACCAGCTAATTTGGCCCCGTCCCAAAAAGACTGGTCAGGCAACGAAACGCCAAAGTAGCTAAAATAGCCCCGTCCCAAATTAGCTACTTACAGATCATCGGTATCCAGGACGATGGTGAACGGACCATCGTTTACGAGGTCGACCTTCATGTCGGCGCCAAAGATGCCGTGCGCTACGTGTTCGACGTCTTCGCGCACAAGCGTCAGGAAATACTCGTAGAGCTCGTTGGCCACATCGGGCGCGCCGGCATCCGTAAACGACGGACGCCTGCCGTGGCGGCAGTCGGCGAACAGCGTGAACTGCGACACCACGAGCACCTCGCCGTCGACATCGGCAAGCGCCAGATTGGTCTTGCCGTTCTCGTCCTCGTTAATGCGCAAGCCCCGGAGCTTACCCCACAACTTATCGGCCTCGGCGCGCGTGTCGCCGTGGCCCACGCCCAACAACACCAGGTAGCCGCGTCCAATACGACCTACACATTCGCCGTCAACCGTCACGCCGGCGTTGAGCACACGCTGCACTACCGCACGCACGGTCTACTCCTCGCCCGTCAGCTTGGATGACAGGTGCTCGAGCGCATGGAATCGATGGCTGATGGCGTTCTTCTCGTCCGCCGTCAGCTCGGCCATGGTCTTGCCCGGCGTGTCGACCGGCAGGAACAGCGGGTCGTAGCCAAAGCCGTGATCTCCGCGGCCCTCGTGCGCAATGACACCCTCGCAGACGCCCTCGCCATAGGTGACCAGGCCGTCCGTATCGATGAGCGCAACGACACTCATAAAGCGCGCGGTGCGGTCCTCGTCGGCCACGCCCTCCAGGTTCACGAGCAGCTTGGCATTGTTGGCGGCATCGTCGCCGTGCACGCCCGCGTAACGTGCGCTATATACGCCGGGCTCGCCGTTCAGTGCGTCGACAACCAAGCCGGAATCGTCGGCGATAGCCATGAGGCCCGTCTCCTCGACCGCAGCCTGGGCCTTGATGATGGCGTTCTCCAAAAACGTCGTGCCGTTTTCCTCGGGGTCCTCAAAATCACCCAGCTGGCCGAGCGCCACAAAGCGCACCTCGGGCATGACCTTGCCCAAAATAGCTTCAATCTCGGTGAGCTTATGAGCATTGCCGGTTGCCACGACGATGGTCGCCGCCGGGTCGAGGGTGTCGATATCGATCTTCTCAAGTGCCATGGCTGGCCTCCTTGTCTCTATAGCAAAGCCGCCCAAAGGAAATCGGACTCACGCCCTCTCCCCTCCTTGGCAGCAGAAACCTTACAGTTCGGCATTTCCGCAGATAAAACCTGCCAAAACAAACCTGTCCCTTTTTGGTAGGTTAGGCGAGGGCTTGGCGCTGGAGCTCGATGAGCTCGGCGATGCCCTTGTCGCCCAAGTCGAGCAGGGCGTTGAGGCGCTTGCGGTCGAAGGGCGCCTGTTCGCCGGTACCCTGGAGCTCGATCATCTCACCGGTGTCGGTAGCGACGAGGTTCATGTCGACCTCGGCGTGGCTATCCTCGGAATAATCCAGGTCAAGCAGTGTATTGCCGTCGACAACGCCCATCGAAACCGCGGCAACCTGGCCGGTGAGCGGGTTGCGCTCGATCTTGCCGGCTTCGACCCACGTGGCAAGTGCGTCGTGCAGCGCCACCCAGGCGCCGGTGATGCTGGCCGTGCGCGTACCGCCGTCGGCCTGAATGACGTCGCAGTCGACGGTAACGGTGTACTCGCCGAGCGCCTTCATATTGACGACCGTGCGCAGGCTGCGGCCGATGAGGCGCTCGATCTCCATGGAACGGCCCTTGCGGTTGGCGTGCTCGCGCTTGCAGCGCTTGCCGGTCGACGCCGGCAGCATGGCATACTCCGCGGTCACCCAACCTGCCTTGGCGCCCTTGCGCCAGCCAGGCACGCCCTCCTCAATGGTGGCGGCGCACAGCACGCGCGTGTCACCGAACTCGGCCAAGCAGGAGCCGTGGGCGTGCTTCATAACACCGCGGGTGAGCTTGACCGGGCGCATCTCGTTGGCGGCTCGGTCGTAAGAACGGTTGACCTGCATATATTCCATAGGTAAGTCCTTTCGCATAGAAAAGCTGCCGGGCGGCGCCGATTGCTAGCTCAGCTCGTCAAGGTCCACGTGCTCAATGCTTTTGAGCGGTTGGCCGAAGATGAAGCTGCCCGCCACCGCAAACTCAGCAATATTGTCAGACGTCGTGGCAAAACGATGCTGCGGCTCGGCAGTATCGCCTGCCAGCTGTTCGCGACGCGTGAGGATATCCGTCAGCTCGCGCGTGGTCTCCTCGGCAGAGCTCACGACGCGGACCTGCGGGCCAAGTGCATGGCGAATAGGTCCCACCAGCAGCGGAAAATGTGTACAGCCCAACACCACGGTATCGATACCGTGGTCGTACAGGGGCTCAACCGTAGCGCCGACCAGCGCGCGCACGGCGGGCGTGTCGAAAATGTCCTCGTTCTCGAGCCACTGCTCCTGCAAATGCGTGCCAGATGCGAGCTCATGCTCGACGACCTCGACAAAACTCGAAGCCGGGCAGCCGTATACATCCACACCGGCATCCAAATCTTGGATCGCACGCGTATAGGCGCCCGAGCGAATGGTGAGGTTGGTGGCGAGCACGCCCACGCGGCGCGTGCGGGTGCTATTGATTGCCGCGCGGGCGCCCGGCGCGATCACACCGATAACGGGAACGTCGAGCACCTGCTGGGCCAGGCGCAACGCCGCGGCCGTCGCCGTATTGCAGGCGATGACCATAATCTTGACGTCGTGCCTCGACAGCCACCGGCCCGCCTGTAACGCAAACGAGCGCACTTCGTCCTCGGTACGCGTGCCGTAGGGGCAACGCTTGGTGTCGCCAAAGTAGTAGACGGACTCATGCGGAAGCGCCGTGGCTATGGCGCGCGCGACCGTCAGGCCGCCCAGACCCGAGTCGAACACGCCGATCGGGCGCGTGTCGCCAGCCAGATTCTCGATATCGGACATTGCCTCACCAGATTCTCTCGAACAGACAGGTTACGCGTAGTGGCGCCACTACGAACGAGCCGCGACGAGCAGCTCGGCCGTTGCCACCCAGCCGTCGACAATCTTGCCGCGCGTGACGAAGGCATTGTCGCAAGCCTCCAGGAACTCGGGCGCGCCGGCGCTGGTCAGGCCATTCTCGACCAGGCAGAACGTGCCCACGTGGTCGGCCATGTAGAAATCGGACTCGGAATCGCCAAGCGCCAGCGTCTCCTCGCGCTCGATACCCAAGTGCTCGCAGAAGCGCGCGACTGCCACGCCCTTGTCGAGGCCCGACGGGTTGATGTTGTACGCACGGCCATCCTCGACGCGATCGAGCTCGAGCGTCGTCGGCTTGGACAGATGCGTCAGGTGACCGTTGCAGGCCCAGACCAGACCGCAGCCGGCCTCGTCGAGGATGGCCTGCGCCTCGTCATCGGGAATATCGCCGCGCATGCCGACGGTGACCTCGCGGTACTTGTAGCCAGTCGACATGTCGTTGTGATACTCGATCTTGTGCGGCCAGCGGGCGAGAATCTTCTCGCACACGCCGGTCTCCTCGATCACCTGGTGCGGCGTGAGGCCGCAGGCGGGGTCGTAGGGCATATCGCCGGTCAGATACTCCCAGTCGTTGGCCTTGAGGTCGTACATGACCAGGCCGCCCATCTCGCCGATGTAGGAGTTGAGGCCGAGCACACGCGCATCCTCGTGAATCATGGTGCGGTTGCGACCCGAGGTGGGAACCACCTGGATGCCGGCACGGGCGAGCGCCACGACGGCCTCGACGAGTTTGGTCGAGGGATTACCGTCGTTGTCGCGTAGCACGCACGAGCCGGGCGCAAGCATCGTGGCGTCCAGGTCGGTAAAGACGTACTTGACCTTGGCCAGGCGCTCGCGCATCTCGCCCGAAAGCTCGGCAACGGTCGGCAGGGTGTTGTGGGACATAGTCACTCCATTACGTAGAAGGGCTGGGGTCTAAAGGCGTGCCTTGCCAAAGACAAACACACTTGGAACGGGCGGCAGCGACACGCGAGCGGTGCTGCCGCCCACATAGTCTAAAGGCAATAACGCCTAAGCATCGTACGTCGCAAGAATGCGCTTGAGGACCGAGCCGTCGCGCTCGCAGGGCTCGGGTCCGTTCTTGCGCAGCATGCGCTCCTCCTCGCCCTTGCCGGTCACGATAACCACGGCGGGTCGCTCGGTCTCACGCACGGCCGTCTCGATAGCGGCGACGCGGTCAGTCACAATCTGCCAATTATCGTTTCCCTGGGCCTGGACGTTGCGTGCAATCTCGGCGCAGATATCCTCGACATCCTCGGGACCGGGGTCATCCTCGGTGATCACGATGCGGTCGGCGTACTTGCCGGCGGCGATACCCATCGTGGTACGGCGATCGACGCCCTTGCCGCCCGTGGCGCCAAAGACGACCGCCAGCTCGCGCTCGGGATAGTTCTCGCGTAGGTCGCGCAAAAGCGTCTCGAGGCTCATGCCGTTGTGCGCAAAGTCGACGACGCCCAGAATCTTGCCCGATGCGGATGGATAAAGCTCCATGCGACCGGGAACGAAGACGCCCTCAAAGCCGTGAACGATGCCCTCCTCGGAAATGTCCAGGGCCTCGGCGCAGGCAATGGCGGCAAGCGCATTGGACACGTTGAACTTGACGGGCGTGGGAATCACGACGTCGCGCGTAAAGCGCGGCGTGCGAACCGTTGCCACCACGCCGCAGTCTCCATTACGAATCGCCGACGCAAACACGTCGGCACGCTCGTCGGTCAGGGAGAACGTCACCGTACGCTCGCAACGAGATGCCGCCTCGAGCACGCGGTCGACCTTATCCATGTCGAGATTAACCACAGCGAAGCGACTTTGCGAGAAGATCTTGAGCTTGCTGGCAAAGTAGTCCTCGAGCGTCGGATGCTCAATCGGCGAAATATGGTCCTCGCCAATATTGGTAAAGGCACCAACTTCAAAGGCGATCTTGCCTGTGCGCTCATATTTGAGGCCCTGGCTCGATGCCTCCATGACCAGCCACGGAGCGCCCGCCTCCGCTGCATGCGCGATGCGAGACTGCAGCAGGAAGGATTCGGGGGTCGTCAGCTTGGAAGGGCCCGCCTCGATACCGTCGTCGAACTCAATGCCCGTATTCAGAGCGGGTCGATGACAGCCCGTGAGCTTTGCCTCGTTGGCGAGGATGCCGCGTAGATAAAAACTGCAGGTCGACTTGCCCTTAGTGCCGGTAAAGGCACAAACCTTTACCTTGCCCGAGGGGTGCCCGTAGTAGGCGTCCGCCACCACAGCAAGCGTGCGACGGATATCGTTGACGATCACCGCGGGGACATCGACGTCGTAATCGGCCTCGGAGACGTATGCCACGGCACCATCGGCGATTGCCGAGAGCAGATACTCACGCTTAAATGCGCGCCCCTTGCAAACAAACAACGTGCCCGGACACACCTGGCGCGAGTCATCGGTCGCAAACTCAATGCGCCGGTCACATACAGTACTCGGCCTAGAGACGACGAGGCCGTCTTCCTCGAGCAACTCTATATAGCGCGTCAGAGTTAGCTTCTCTTGCGTCGGACTCGACATACAAAGACCTCTCTCGCTAAATTCAGCCTTAAAGGGCAAAAGATGTCCCGGGGCAGAAACGATGGAACATTCTGTATTATCAACCATCCTAATATGCCACCTGACCTTGCGCGCATTGCAGCCTTCTAAAAAATTGCATGGACTGCACCGTGGGTTAATAAATGACAACGAAGCCCAGATCGCATAAAACCGAAGAATCCCGAGTGCTATTCTTTATCCAAATGTCTTGATGTGCCTCATTGACCTGCAATGATGACTCATCATGCCCTACGCGAAGGATTCTAGATGAAACGACTCATCAAACGTCGCAACCACTCAGTATGGGCCCTTTCGGCCCGGCATATCGCCTGCGCCTTCATGGCAGTCGCCGTAGTCTTTGCCGCCATCATCGGCACGAGCGGCTGTTCGTCCTCTCAGGGCGCCTCGGGCAGCTACACGCTCGTCGAGGCTGGCAAACTGACCGTCGCAAGCGACCTCGCCACGCCCCCGTTTGAATACGTCAACGATTCCGGCGATGACCAGGGCTTTACCTATGAGCTCATGGGCATGATCGCAGACGAGCTCGACCTGAAACTCAACTACCTGCCGGCGCAAAAGTTCGACGGCATCATCCCCATGGTCAAACAGGGCGTTAAGACCGACGTCGGCGCATGCAATATCACTATCACCGACGAGCGCAAGGAAGAGGTCGACTTCACCGACCCCTACATCGACTCCAACCAGGGCGTCGCGGTTGCAAAGGGCACCGGATACGACACGGTCGACAGCCTTAACGCATCGGGCGTCAAAATCGCCGTGCAGTCGGGCACCACGTCCGAAGAATGGGCGATCGAGAATCTGCCGCAGGCAACCACCGTCAACTTTGACGACTGGACGGCAGCCTTCACCGCCGTCATGAGCGATCAGTGTCAGGCGGTCGTGTGCGACCTGCCCGTTGAGCAGTGGATGGTTTCGAACTCCTTTACCGGCATGGAGATTATCAAGGAGGTTCCGACCGGCGAGCAGTTTGGCATTGCGGTCTCCAAGGACAACCCCGAGCTGACTCAGGCCATCAACGATGCCCTTGCCAAGATCAAGAGCTCCGGCGCCTATGACAAACTGTATGAGAAGTGGTTTGGTATGGCGCCAACGAGCGGGTCCGGCAGCGAGGGCGCCTCGAGCACGGACGATGCGACGGGTGCGTCGCTCGCCGTCACCTCGGCAACCGCCAAGTCAAACGAAGACAGCGGCAACGGCGTGCTTGGTGGCATCGCAACCCGCCTGACCTGGGAAGCGACAACGGGCAGCGGAGAGGGCGACGTTTCGCAAATTGCGCTCGAGCTGCCCGAGGGCGGTTCATTCGAGAGCACCGATGCCAAGGTCACGCTACTCGACGGGCTTAACCAGACAAGTGTCAAGGCATCGTGCTCACTCGACGGCTCGAGGCTCATCATCAAGTTTGCCGATCCCGTCGCGGCCGGTACGCAGATTCGCGTCGTCGTCCCCGACGTCGTGTTCCCCAGCAGCGCAGGCGCCTATGCCGTCACCGGCAGCTATGTCGCCGACGGGACCAAGCACGAGCTGCCCGAGAGCCCCACAATCAGCGTCTCGGAGAGCACCACCGTGCAAGAAATCGTTGCCTGGCTCGATGCCCAGCCCTGGGTCGCGGCGTGGAACTCCAACCCGTTTTTAGGCATGTTCTGCAAGCCGCAGATCATCGTCACTTCAATCGCCTCGCTCTTTAAGGGCTGGGGTATCGCACTCGCCGTGACCGCTATCGGTTTTCCGCTTGCCATTCCCATCGGCCTGCTGTTTGCCTTTATGAAAATCAGCGATAGCCGCGTGCTGCGCGGTATCGCCGTGACATACATCAATGTCCTGCGCGGAACCCCACTCTTCCTGCAGATCTACATAGCATTCTTTGGGTTCCCCATGATCGGTCTCAACGTGCCCAATTTGCCGCTCGGCATCGGCGTGCTCGCCATCAACTGCTCGGCCTATCTTGCCGAGATTTTCCGCGCCGGCATCGAAAGCGTTCCGCATGGACAGGCGGAAGCCGCCTACTCGCTTGGCATGACTTGGGGCCAGGTCATGTCCCGCATCGTGATCCCGCAGGCCGTACGCTGCGTTATCCCCACGATGACCAGCGAGTTTGTCATGCTCTACAAAGATACGTCACTTCTTTCGAGCGTTGGCGTCATGGAGCTTATGCTGTTCTCTAAAAACCTCACGGCCACCACGGGCAACATCACGCCCTACATTTGCGCCGCGCTCTATTATCTGGTCGTGACGATCCCGCTCATCCACATCGTGACCAAGGTGGAGCGCCGCCTGGCCGAGCGCAGCAAGCGCTAACCCCTCTCGCACCCTCGCGCCCTCGTGCAGACGGCGCTCGCAACCACGGCCCGCCGCTTCGCCCAAAGCGCGGGCCGTGGTTTTTTCGGTCCGCTCGGCGCTTATGCCCTATCACGAAACAAAAGATTGGCATGATAGTAAAGATTGATTGACATCAACTGCCGCAATCCTTGTGGCAGCGCACCTGAGCCGTCAGCAGAAAGGATCTTGCATGTGCGGTTTTGTCGGTTTTACCGGTACAGATGAACAGAGTGAGCTGGTTCTCACGGCCATGATGAATCGCATCATCCACCGTGGTCCCGATATGGGCGGCCAGCATATCGTCGATAACGTTGCCCTTGGCTTCCGTCGTCTTTCGATTCTTGACCTTTCCGAAGCTGGCGCTCAGCCCATGTCGAGCGACGACGGCAAGGTCACGATCGTCTTTAACGGCGAGATCTACAACTTCCAGGAGCTTCGCGCCGAGCTGGAGGCAGCCGGCTACGTCTTCCACTGCAACGCCGATACCGAGGTCCTGGTGCACGGCTACGAGGAGTGGGGCGAGGATCTGGTCAACCGCCTGCGCGGCATGTACGCGTTCGTGATTCACGACCAGAACAAGAACAAGCTCTTCGGCGCCCGCGACATCTTTGGCATCAAGCCGTTCTATTACTATCAGGCCGCCGATGGCTCGCTGCTGTTTGGTTCCGAGATCAAGAGCTTCCTGGACCATCCCAAGTTTGAGAAGGCTGTCAACCACGACGCGCTGCGCCCCTACCTGACGCTGCAATTCCCCGCCACGGAGGAGACCTTCTTTAAGGGCGTGTTCAAGCTTGCCCCGGCGCATTGCTTTACGTACGACTTGACGACCAATACCATGGACATCAAGCGTTACTGGAGCTGCGACTTTACCGACGACAACTCCAAGTCCTTCGAGGAGTACGTGGACGAGTGCGACAAGGTCGTGCACGAGAGCGTCGCCGCACACCGTATCGCCGATGTTAAGGTTGGTTCGTTCCTCTCCGGCGGCGTCGATTCCAGCTACATTGCCGCCTGTCTCATGCCCGACACTACCTATTCTGTCGGTTTTGACTACAAGAACTTCAACGAGACCAACTACGCCGCCGAGCTTTCCGACAAGCTGGGCATTAAGAACGTGCGCAAGATGATCACCGCCGATGAGTTCTTCGATGCGCTGCCCGATATCCAGTACCACATGGACGAACCGCAGTCGAACCTCTCCAGCGTGCCGCTGTACTATCTGGCGCAGATGGCCGCCGAGGAGGTCACCGTCGTTCTTTCGGGCGAGGGTGCCGACGAGCTGTTTGCCGGTTACGAGTGGTACGAGGACACTCCCGAGATGCGCTCCTTTAAGAAGCGCGTACCGCTCGGCGTGCGCCGTGCTTTGGGCTCGCTCGTTCAGCATCTCCCCTACTTTAAGGGCCACAACTTCCTGACGAAATGCGCCGAGGTTCCCGAGCGCTGGTATGTCGGTCAGGCAAAGGTGTTTGATCCGTCCGAGGTCGACGAGGTGCTTAAGCCCGCATACGACACCGGCAAAAATGCCGCCGAGATGTGCGCCGAGTACTACAAGCAGGTTCCCAACTGCTGCGAGCTTTCCAAGAAGCAGTACCTGGACATGAACATGTGGCTGCCGGGCGATATCCTGCTCAAGGCCGACAAGATGTGCATGGCGCATTCTCTGGAGCTTCGTGTTCCGTTCTTGGATAAGAAGGTCATGGAGTTTGCCGAGCACATCCCCGCTAACTATCGCGTTAACGAAGAGGGCTGCAAGCTCGTCCTGCGTCACGCCGCCAACCGAACGCTGCCCGACGAGTGGGCAACGCGCAAGAAGGTAGGCTTCCCCGTACCGGTCAAGTTCTGGCTGCGCGAGCAGAAGTACTACGACTACGTTAAGGAGTACTTCACCGCGCCGTGGGCAGCAGACTTCTTCGATACCGATGCACTCATGAAGCTGCTTGACGATCACTTTGAGGGCCACGCGCTCAACCAGCGCAAGATCTACACCACGCTAACATTCCTCATCTGGTACAAGCGCTTCTTTATCGACGAGAACAAGGGCGCCAAAGTCGCCGCGTAAGTTTCGTTATGAATTAGCGGTGAACCGTACAGGGTTTCCGCTATACTCAATCCTTGCGGGCGATTGGCGCAACGGTTAGCGCAGGTGCTTTACACGCACAAGGCTGGGGGTTCGAATCCCTCATCGCCCACCACTTGTTTTGTTAGGCTCCCAGCAACGGGGGCCTTTCTTTTTTGGGCCCAGTGCATGGGATTCGAACCCGCCAGGGTGCGGAGCTGAGGAAACGCGCAAGCGTTTTCCAGCGCAGCACGCGAGGGCCGGAGGCCCGAAGCGGAAGCGGGCGGCGAAGCCGCACGCGGATATCCCTCATCGCCCACCACAGAATTGGAAACGGTCCTCGCAAGGGGACCGTTTTTGTTTGGGCCCATCGCAGAGGGATTCGAACCCGCAAGGGTGCGCCCCGTTTCGGGGGCGGTGGCCAAAAAATGGCAAAAATGAGTACTGTTACCAATTTTGTAACAGCGTTTTCTATGCTTCGTGGGGTATATCCGACTTCAAAACAGCAATCCAATGCCCTCATTAAACGTTTTTCTTATCACGTAACTGGACATATGTAGTTTAACTTAGCCAAGACCGCCATTTTAATATGATACTCAGTTTGTGACAGTACTCATATTTGGCATTTTTTGGCCATGGGCTCTCTCAGCATTTGAAAAACTACAGCAAAACGGGCTCCGGATCGCCCAATCGCGCCACATATGGCGCATCAGCAACCCGGAGCCCGTTCCAAGCAACGATATTTGCCCAAATTAGGCCAAAACACCCGACAGGATCTCGATCAGGCTGTCCACGTCGGCTTCCTCGCACACGAGCGGCGGCAAAAAGCGCAGCGTGTGTGCTCCGGTCGCGTTAATCACGGCACCAGCCGCCAGTGCGCGGGCAACAATATCATGTGCATCGCCCGCAGCGTCATCTAAATCGCAGCCGAGCATCAGGCCACGGCCACGCACCTCGATCACGTGCGGCAGCTTGGCAAGCTTTGCCTCCATATAGGCACCCACCTTTGCTGCATGCTCAGCATAATCGCCGCGCACGAGCGTGGAGAGCGTCGCGGCGCACGCCGCAACGGCCAAGCAGCTACCACCAAAGGTCGAACCATGGTCGCCCGGCTTAAAGACATCGGCGATCTCCTTCTTTGCCACCACGGCGCCCATGGGCACGCCGTCGGCAATGCCCTTGGCAAGGCTCATGATGTCGGGCTCCACGCCATAGGTCTGGAACGCAAACGGCTTGCCGGAACGGAAGATGCCACACTGAACCTCGTCGGCGATAAGCACGGCACCCGCCTCGTGTGCCAAGTCGCGCGCTGCCGCCATAAACTCCTCAGTCATGGGATGCACGCCGCTCTCACCCTGAATCGGCTCGAGCATGACGGCGCAGATCTCGCTTCCCAGCTGCTTAAAGATCGCACGCAGCTCGTCGACATCGTTGGGCGTGCAGGCCACAAAGCCGCCCGGCAGAGGGCGGAAGCTGTCCTGCAGCCAATCCTGCATGGTGGCGGCAATGGTCTCGAGCGTACGGCCGTGGAAACCTCCGCGCATGCACACGATGGTGTTGCCGCCGTTACCGGCACGCTTGGCGTACAGGCGCGCAAGCTTCATCGAGCCCTCGTTAGCCTCGGCGCCGGAGTTGGCAAAGAAGGTCTCCCACACCTGCTCGTCCGCAGCCGGGGCACCAAGCGCGGCGGCCGTGGTCTCATCGCCAGCGGCAATGGCATCGGCAAGTACACGTGCACCATCCACGTCGTCGTTCGCAAGCTTGGAAAGCAGCGCCGCGACCTGTCCACGCTGCTCGATGTAGAAGTAATTGGAGACATGCATGAGCTTTTTAGTCTGCGCCTCGAGCGCCGAGAGCACCGCAGGATTGCCGTGGCCTAAGCTGCACACGCCAATACCGGCAAGAAAGTCGAGATACTCGCGCCCATTGTCGCCGGTGAGCTTCATGCCGTGGCCTTCGACGAACTCGACCGGAGAGCGGCCAAAGGTATGCATAACGTAATGGGATTCGAGCGATTGTTGGGCTGCAAGTGACATGGGATGCCTTTCGTTGAGCGCCGGGCGGCGCGGGCTATGGATGTAAGGATGCGGCGACCGCGGGTCAGCTAGACCGTCTGGAGCTTCTCGACCTCGTCGAGGTTCTCGGTCAGACGCGCCGCAAACGTCGAAAGCGGGTGTGGATGCGTATCGAACTCGTAGGCCGTCTCGGTGGAATGGATCACGGTACCGACGCCGGCATCGGTCAGCAGCTCGAGCAGCAGCGAGTGCGGCGTCGTGCCGTTAATGATGTGGGCGCGGAACACGCCGGCGGCAAGCGCATCGACGGCGGCACGAAGCTTGGGAATCATGCCCTTGTCGACCTCGCCGCCGTAGAGCATCTCGTTGACCTCGTCGAGCGTCAGGTTGGAGATGAGCGAATCCTTATCGCTAAAGTCCTTGTACAGGCCGTCGACATCGGTCAAGAAGATTGCCTTGTGCGCATGGAGCGCCGCCGCGACAGCACCGGCGGCGGTATCGGCGTTGATGTTGAAGAAGCCGCCGTCCTCCCCCGCCGCGACCGTGGCGATAACGGGGATGTACTCGCTATCGAGCAGGCGCTCAATATAGTCGGTGTTGACGTGCGTGACTTTGCCTACGCGGCCGAGCTCGGGGTCGAGTGGCTCGGCGATAAGGGTGCCGGCGTCGCTGCCGGACACGCCCACTGCCAGGTTGCCATGGTGGTTGAGCGCCGCGACCAGCTCCTGATTGACCTTGCCGCCCAGCACCTCGCGCACGATATCCATGGTGGCCGGTGTGGTCACGCGCTGGCCATTCTTAAACTCGACAGGAATGTCGTAGTGGCTGAGCGCCTCGTTGATAGCCTTGCCGCCACCGTGCACGATGACAGGGCGCATGCCGATGATCTTGAGCAGGACGATGTCGCTCATCACGTCACGGCGCAGCTGCTCGTCGACCATGGCGGCACCGCCATACTTGATAACGACCGTCTTACCGGTCAGGTTCTTAATCCACGGCAGCGCCTCGAACAGCAGCTGCGCGGTTACTTCGTTGGACTCGCTCGAGCGACAATCGCGTGCGAATTTCATAGTCTGCCTCGTCTTTCGTATAGCTATCGCGCCACGCCTCGTTACCCGCAATCGCAGCGGGACGCGCGGCGCATCTAGAGTCTAGGAACGGTAGTCGCCGTTGATGGAGATGTACTCGTGCGTGAGGTCGCAGGTCCACACGGTGGTCGCCGCATCACCTGCGCCCAGGTCGGCCGAGATCACGATCTCGGACGCCTCAAAGCGACGCAAGGCCTCGCCCTCGTCGAAGGGAACGGTCAGACCGTCGCGGCAGACGGGCATGCCCATCATGTCGATGGAAACATCTTCCTGGTTAAACTGCACGCCGCACTTGCCCAGTGCCATGGCGACGCGGCCCCAGTTGCAGTCGTGCCCGGCGATGCAGGTCTTGACGAGCGGAGAATTAGCGACGGCACGAGCGGCGATATCGGCCTCCTCGTCGTTCGCGGCGCCGGCGACGTTGACCGTAACAAGCTTGGAAGCGCCCTCGCCATCGGCGGCAATGTTGCGCGCCAGGCTCTCGCATACCTCGTGTACGGCAAAGGCGAGCTCGTCAAACGCATCGGTACCCTCGACGATAGGCTCGGCATTTGCGGCAGCGGCACCGGAGGCAAGCATGATGCAGGTGTCGTTAGTCGAGGTGTCGGAATCGACCGTTACCTTGTTGAAGGTTTGCTTGACGGTCGAGAGCAGCAGGGCGTGGAGCGCCGCCGGCTCGACGGGGGCATCGGTCGTGATGACCGCGATCATGGTGGCCATATTGGGCATGATCATGCCCGAGCCCTTGCACATGCCGCCCACCGTATAGGCATTGCCCGCATGGCCCGCGGCCTCGCTAACGTAGGACACAGCATACTCCTTGGAGTGTGTGTCGGTCGTCATGATGGCTCGGGCGGCATCGGCGCCACCGTGGGCAGAGAGTGCCTCGTAAGCGGCAGGAACGGCCGTCTCGAACGTGTCGATCGGCAGGATCTGGCCAATCACGCCCGTAGAGGCGACCAGGATCTGCTGAGGCTCGCAGCCGATGACCTGCGAGGCGATATTGCAGGTCTCGCGCGCACAGGCAAGGCCGGTCTCGCCCGTGGCGGCATTGGCGTTACCGGAATTGACCGAAACGCCGGCGATGATGCCGTAGCCCTTGTCGGCGCCGCCCAGGTTGGCGCGGCTCACCTGCACGGGCGCCGCACAAAAGCGGTTGGTGGTAAACACGCCGGCACCGGGGCAAGGTTTGTCGGGCACGACGAGCGCGTAATCCAGGCGCTCGGGATTCTTGCGAAACCCGGCATGGATGCCAGTGGCTTTAAAACCAGCCGCTGCCGTAACGCCGCCCTCGACCGCGCGAATCTTAATATCAATCATCTCGGTATTCATCGTCCCTATGACTCCTTATATCAAACAAAAAACGGACATCGGTTGGTGCGCCATGCCAGTCGCAATCATGAGACCAGCTTAAAAGTGGCGCCCCACTCGATGCCCGACTACCAAATCGTTAACAATCGAATGTGCTACACCGGGCACGCCACTGTGGGCAAGCCTCGTCGCTCGTCAAAACCAAAGACGATGTTGGCGCACTGGACCGCCTGGCCTGCTGCTCCCTTGCACAGATTGTCGATGGCGCCCGTCGCTACCAGCACGCCCGCGCGCTTGTTGAGCGCGAGGCCGATCTGGGCGGCGTTGGTGCCGACGACCGAAGCCGTCTTGGGCTGCTGGCCGGCGTCGAGCACGCGCACAAAGGTGCGGCCGGCGTAGAACTGCTTGTAATGTTCGACGACGTCCTCAATCGTCAGACTGTCGAGGGCTTGCGGCGCGAGCGGCATCGTCACCGTGGAGAGCAGGCCGCGCTTGAGCGGTGCCAGGTGCGGGGTAAAGACAACGCGATCGGTTAGGCCCAAAATCTGCTCGATTTCGGGCGTATGGCGATGTTTACCCACACCGTAAGCCTCCAAGTTCTCGTCGGCGCTACAAAAATGGGTACGGGCGTTGCAGGACTTACCGGCACCCGTCACGCCGCTGATGGCGTCGATGATCACGGGGCCGCTCTGGGCAACCCAGCCGGCGCGCACGGCAGGCGCGGCGGCAAGACTCGTTGCGGTGGGATAGCAACCGGCGCAGGCGACCAGTACGGGCTTGCCGTCGGCGTGGTCGGATGCAGCGGTCTCCAAATCCTGGCAGAACAGTTCGGGCAGGCCGAAAGCGCGCGTCTTGAGCAGCTCGGGGCTCGTGTGCTCGGCGGCATACCAAGCCTCGAACACAGCCGCGTCGCTCAGACGGTAGTCGGCCGAAAGGTCAAAGCAGGAAACGCCCGCGGCAAGCAGGGCGGGCACCTGCGCCATGGCAGCCGTGTGCGGCACTGCCAAAAAGACAGCGTCGCAGGATTTTAGCTCGGGAGCGTCATGCGTCGTGAAGAAAAGGTCGCTCACGCCGGCGAAGCTCGGGTAGACCGCAGGCAGCGGCTGACCGGCATCGGCGTTGGACGTAATGGCGACAAGTTCAAACTCGGGATGGCCGAGGACGAGGCGAATGAGCTCGGCGCCGGCATATCCAGCCGCACCGACAATTCCAACCTTTAAAGACATATCAGACTCCTTGTCTGCAGTTATGCACTGATGCGCATCCCGCAGCCGTCGTTATGAGGTGGGTTGAAACTTTAGCACCAAAAGATGCATATATACGCAAATCTTTTGCATATTCATGCATTGAAACAATCCCGACACATTCGCTCGAAGGAATTGACAAATAAATACGGGCCCCACATTGCTCGGTGCGCCTTACGGCGACGTTGCAATGTGGGGCCCGCTTCGTGCGAGAAAATGAATTGTTGAGTTTGGTTGAAGAGCTCGTTTAGAGCTCGACCGGCACCCATTCGTCATGGTTGCAGATAAAGGCCTCGGGTTCCTCCACGCTAAAGAAGACGAGCGTGGGGTCGTTCGGCCCCTCATAATGCTCGCCTAGGCGCTCCAGATGCTTCCATCCGGCCTCACGCATTTCGGGAGCAGCCTGGTCATCTAGGCCCGCATGCCCGCGCAAGATGAGCCACCCGTGGCCCGGCCACCAGCTCGTGGCCTCAAAGCGCTGATTCTGCAGCAGCTCCTGCCACACGTCCTTGGTGCGCGCCGTCACAAACCACAGCTTGCCGTCCTGGATCTGCGCAAATGAGAATGGACGCACATGCGGCTGCCCGTCCACGCTCGTCGCCAGATACCACGCCGGCACCGACGTCAGATACTCCAGCACCGTATTCAATCCGTCCACGTTTCCTCCTGCCAAATTGACTGGTTGGTGAGCGTTAGAGTTCGAGGCGCTCTTCGCTGCCGTCGATATCGCAAAAGCGGGCGGCAATGTTGCGGACCGAGAAGAACGCGAGGCGGCCGTCGTTGGCACTCTCGTGATCCTCGCCAATGCCCACCATGTGCTTAAAGCCAGCCTGGCGTACCCGGTCGCTCACGACCGCATCGTCCTCGAGCGCGGCCTCGCCGGTCAGCACGATCCAGCACTCCCCCGGCTTCCAGCCCGAGAGCTCAAACTTGGGGTTCGCGACGAGCTCGGCCCACACGTCCTTGTCGCGCGATGTGCAAAACCACAGCTTGCCGTCATCGACCATGGCAAACGAAAACGGCCTCACACGCGGCTGATGTCCGTCGGTCACATCGGTCGTAGCGAGGTACCACGCGGGGATGCGCCTGAGGTACGAGCAGGCGCGCTCGAGCTGCGCCGTACGGTCGTTGTCGGTCATAGGGACCCCTTTCTTGCGCTCGAATCGCGCCTAGACGAGTTGAAGATTGATGACGGTGACGCAAATGAGCAGCAGCGCCGTCGCCACCGCAGCAAGCGCATCCCCACGGCCAAATGCAAGCGTATGCAGGCGCGTGCGGCCCTGCTCGCCGTGATAACAACGCGCATCCATGGCGGCCGACAGCGTCTCGGCATGACGAAACACGCCCGTAAACAGCGGAATCGCCACGCTGGCGAGCATACGAACGCCGCCGAGCGGACCGCCCGTCACGCGCGCACCGCGACTTGCCTGCGCGTCCGCCGTCTGCTTCATCTCGGTGGCGAACTGCGGCATAAAGCGCAGCGCGATACCCATGATCATGCCGAGCTCATGCGCCGGAAGTCCCACGCGCGCAAACGGCGCGAGCAAGCGCTCAAAGCCCGCGGTGAGATCAAGCGTCGGCGTGGTGAGCGTAATGGCGCTCATGCCTGCCATCATCAGGGTCAGGCGGCACGCCATAAATGTCGCAGAATGCAGCGAGCCCTCGCTTATCTGCAGAAAGCCGAGCTGCCACAGGATGCGCCCGCTCTGGTCGGTAAACAGGCTGAGCACCGCGACCACCACGACGATCCCCAGCAGCGGCGCCATCGATGACAGGACGCGACGCAGCGGCACCCGGGATACGACATAGATCAGAACAACGAAGGCCGCCACCGGAAGCAAGCCGCGGAAGCTGTTGACCGTGAGCGTCGTAATCAGGAATACGAAACCCAGGAGCAACTTGGTGCGCGGATCCAGGCGGTGGATTGCGCTATCCCCGGGATAGTAGCTGCCAAACGAAAACGCCTCCATTAGCAGCCCTCCTCTCGCGCAGGTGCACCGGGATCGGTCTGGCGCGAAATGCCCGAAGACCCATCTGCACAGCCGAGCAGCAAGCTTGACAGTTCGTCTGCCAACGACTCAACCGTATAGAGGCCGTCAAAGCGCAGCGGCACGCCCGCCTCCGTAAGCGCCAGCGCCATGCGCTGCGCGGCGGGAACGCCCAAACCGATCGACTTGAGCTCGTCGGCACGCGCAAACACCTGCGCGGGAACTCCCTCGGCAAACACCGCGCCTTCGTTCATCACAACGATGCGGTCACAGCAATTGGCCAGGTCATCCATACTGTGCGAAACCATGACAACGGTCAGGCCCTCGTCATGAAGACGGCCAATGAGCTCCAGGAAATCCCTGCGGGCCGCCGGATCGAGCCCTGCCATGGGCTCATCGAGCACCAGGACCTCAGGCTCCATAGCGAGCACGCCGGCAAACGCCACACGACGCTGCTGTCCGCCCGAGAGCTCAAAGGGGCTCTTCTCCCCCACCGTGGCTTGGTCGAGACCCACACGCGCGAGTGAGGACTCGACGCGGCGGGCGGCCTCGGCCTGCGACAAGCCAAGGTTATGCGGACCAAACGCCACGTCCTGCGCCACGGTCTCGGCAAACAGCTGGCGCTCGGGATACTGAAACACCACGCCAACCTTTGCCTTAACCGCGGCGGCGTCTTTCTTGTTTGACAGGTCGAGACCCAATGCGCGAACAGATCCCTCCTGGGGACGGATCAGACCGTTGAGATGCTGAACCAGCGTCGACTTACCCGAACCGGTATGGCCCGCCAGGCCCAGGAACTCGCCACGGCGCACCGTCAGCGACACGTCACGCAACGCCCACGGACTGCTAGGGTCGTTGCCCCAGAGGGCCTGTTTGTTCGATTTGCCCGCAGTGTCCGAGCGCTTATGCCAGTGGCGGCGCTCGCGCGAACTGAGCGAATAACTGTACGAAACATGGGATAGCTCGATGACGGGCTCCGACGCGTTGCCCTCGTTGTCTGCCGGAAGAGTACCACCAGCGATTTCCAACTGGGATGCGGAAGGCTGTCCCGCAGGGCCCGCCTCGCTTCGCTCGGAATAAGCCTGCGCAACCTCGTCGACCATATCCGCCTCGCGCACCTGTGCGCGAACGGGCACGCCCTTCGCACGGAGCGTCATGCCCAAGCGGCACGACTCCGGCATGTCCAGGTTCAGCTCCGCGAGCTCATCCGCTCGTGTCAGAATCTCCTCGGGCGTGCCCAGCATGGCAACTCGTCCCGCCTGAAACACGGCAACACGATCGGCCTCCGCAGCCTCTTCCATAAAGTGCGTAATCATCACGATGGTCATGCCACGGTTATGGAGCGCATGGCACGCCTTCATAAGGCCCTTGCGTCCGCGCGGATCGAGCATCGAGGAGGCCTCGTCCAGGATGAGTACACGTGGCTCCATGGCGAGCACGCCGGCAAGCGCCACGCGCTGCTTTTGTCCGCCCGAGAGGGCGTGGGTCTCGTGGCGCTCGAAACCCACCAGGCCCACGGCCTTCAGCACATCCCGCACACGCTGCGCAATTTGCGCCGATTCCACCCCAAGGTTTTCAGGACCAAACGCAACATCGTCCTCGACAAGCGTCGCGACGAGCTGGTCGTCCGGATTCTGAAACACCATGCCCGCAGTCGAGCGAATGTCGTAGACCAGCTCGGGGTCGGACGCATCCATGCCATCGATGCGCACCGTGCCCTCGTCGGGCTGCAGCAGCGCATTCAGGTGCTTGGCAAACGTCGACTTGCCCGACCCGTTACCACCGAGGATGCAGAAAAACTCACCATCCTCGATATTCAGATCGATGCCGTCGAGCGCCTGAGCGGCACCGTCATAGCTAAAGAAAACGCCCCGACACCCAATCATGCGCGGCCTTTGACCTGGTCCTTTTTAGGCGTAATAAGGTTGGAAACCGCCTTGTACACAACCAGCGTCAACACCGAGTTGAGCACGGTCTTGATGAGGTTGAACGGCAGAACGGCGGGAAGCATGAGCGGGGCGATCACATCGACCGAGCCATACCAGAACCAAACGCCGATGGTCAGGTTCGCGACCATGGACAGCGCCGTAGCGCAAACAACGCCGAGCACCAGGCCAATCACGGCACCCTTATAGGTATGCATCTTCTGATAGACGATAGCCGCGGGCAGGATATAGCCCAGCGTAGCCACCAGGTTCATGAGTGCACCGACCCAGTCGCCCGTAGTGAGCGCATGGATGACGATCGCCATGGCGGCAACGGCAGTGCCGGCACCAGGGCCGTACGCAAACCCGCACACCATCGCCGGCACCAGCGACGGGTCATACGTCAAAAACGGCGCCGAAGGAAGGATGGGCAGCTGCACATACATAAACAACGCGCCCAGGGCACACATCAGCGCCATGGTAACGAGCTGTTTGGTGCTCCACCTATTCGTGTTCTCAAAATGGATATGCTGCGACTGTTCAGACATAAGATCACCTGCCTCTTTCATCCGGACTCTAACCGTTGGTACTGGGATCTCACCAGTTCAGCCGGCATGCGAACCAACGCACACACGGGTCGCGGACTCATCGGCTCGGCCGCAGGCACCTTGCCTGCACCACGGCACCCCTGTGGCACCGCCCGATTTACCGCCAGTGGGGAATTCCACCCCGCCCTGAAACAGCAATTGCAAGTGTAGCACGAGAGGGTATTAGCGCAAGTATACCGAGGGTAATTTCTGGAGGGGGAAACGCCCAGAAATACGCCCAGGATAGAGCGATGCAATAACCACGTCCCCCCACCCATCCCAAAGTAGTGCGTTTTTCGCGCAAAGCGCGAAACAGCAACCGGGATACGTATCCCTATCAGCCACAATCTCCGCCCACGCCGACCTCAAGGCCGTAAACGCAGGGAATCCGGGGGCGTGACGGGGACTTCTCTCCGGAACTCTCCGCAGGACGCAAAGAGGCTCCGCAGCGCGAAGCGCGATGCGGAGCCTCTTTGCATGTCCGAGGACGTTCCGGAGAGAAGTCCCCGTCACGCCCCCGGATTCCCGGTGGGAGTTCTAGACCTTGTCGGCCTTAGTACATACCGCCGCCCTGCTGACCAGCGGTGGCAGCAGCGATAGCGTCCTCAAGCTGCGTGTTCTTGGGCACATCAGAGACGGTAGCCTCGGTGATGAGGATCAGGCTGGCGACAGAAGCAGCGTTCTGCAGGGTGACGCGGCTGACCTTGACGGGGTCGAGGACGCCCATCTCGATCATGTCGCCCCACTCGCCGTTGGCAGAGTTGAGACCCTGGCCAGCGGGCAGCTCGGCAACCTTGTCGACCACGACAGCGCCCTCAAAGCCAGCGTTCTTGGCGATGGTGGCGACCGGAGCGGTCAGAGCCTTCTTGACGATGTCGACACCGATCTTCTCCTCGGGGTCGTCAAGCTCAACAGCGTCGAGCGCAGGAGCAGCGTCCATGAAGGCGACGCCGCCGCCGGCGACAATGCCCTCCTCGACAGCAGCGCGGGTAGCCTGCAGGGCGTCCTCGACGCGGTGCTTGATCTCCTTGAGTTCGGACTCGGTAGCAGCGCCGACCTTGATGACGGCAACGCCACCAGAGAGCTTGGCCAGGCGCTCCTGGAGCTTCTCACGGTCGAAGTCAGAGGTGGTGTTCTCCATCTCGCCCTTGATCTGAGCGATGCGGGCGTCGATGGCCTCCTTGGAGCCAGCGCCGCCGACGACGACGGTGTTGTCCTTGGAGATGGTGACGGACTTAGCGGTACCGAGCATATCGGCGGTGATGTCAGCGACCTTCACGCCCAGCTCGTCCAGAGCGGCCTGGCCACCGGTGAGGACGGCGATATCCTCGAGGATGCGCTTGCGGCGATCGCCGTAGCCCGGAGCCTTGACGGCGCAGACGTTGAGGGCGCCACGGATCTTGTTGAGGACCAGGGTCGGCAGAGCCTCGCCGTCGATGTCCTCAGCGATGATGAGCAGGCCACGGCCGGCGCGCTGGACAGCCTCGAGAACGGGCATGATGTCCTGGACGCTGGAGATCTTCTGGTCGGTGATGAGGATGTACGGATCCTTCATCACGGCCTCCATGCGGTCGTTGTCCGTGACGAAGTAAGCGGAGACATAGCCCTTGTCGAACTGCATGCCCTCGACGGTGTCGATGGTAATGTCGAACGTCTGGGAATCCTCGACGGTGATGACGCCGTCCTTGCCCACGACCTCCATGGCCTCGGCGATCTTCTCGCCGACCTCGGGGTCACCGGCAGAGATGGTACCGACAGAAGCAATCTGCTCCTTGGTCTCGACCGGCTTGGCCTGCTTCTTCATCTCGGCGACGGCGGCGTTAACGGCCTTGTCGATGCCGCGACGGATGGCCAGCGGGTTGGCGCCAGCGGCGACGTTGCGCAGACCGTCGTTGACGATGGCCTGGGCGAGCAGGGTTGCGGTGGTGGTGCCGTCACCCACGGTGTCGTTGGTCTTGGTGGCGACCTCCTTCACCAGCTGGGCACCCATGTTCTCGATGTTGTCCTCGAGCTCGATCTCCTTGGCGACGGAAACGCCGTCGTTAGTGATGGTCGGGGCACCGAACGTGCGCTGCAGGGCGACGTAGCGGCCCTTGGGGCCCATGGTGACGGTAACGGCGTCGGCCAGAGTGTTGACGCCCTTGGCGAGCTTAGCGCGGGCATCGGTGTTGAACGTAATGTTCTTTGCCATAGTGGGTAATCCTCCAAAAGAAATGTGACTCGCGTCGCCGCTTCCGAGTCCTATGCGGCGGCCGCGTTCAAAGACGAATCAGAGATTCTGACGAGACTAGGCCTCGACGACGGCGTAGATGTCGTCGGCGCGCATCAGCAGATACTTCTCGCCGTCGACCTTGACCTCGTTGCCACCGAACTTACCGTAGATGACAACGTCGCCGACCTGAACGTCCATGGGGATACGCTCACCCTTGTCGTTGACCTTGCCGGCGCCAACGGCAACGATGGTGCCGCGCTGCGGCTTCTCCTGAGCGTTGCTGGCGATGTACAGACCAGAAGCGGTCTTCTGCTCGGCCTCGTCGGGCTTGACCAGGACGCGATCTGCAAGCGGCTTCAAAGACGACATGCTTGTTTCCTCCTTTTTGGGCCGCGCGGTTGTGCCACGCGAATTAACCCTTTTTGTTTGCGTACGCGTTGAATGGTACCCACGAATGACGGGTTATACAACACAGAGTCAAAAAATCTTATTTTTTGGCACTTAGATTTTCTGAATGCCGGGGGATAACTTGTGCGCGGCTCCCGGGGCGGACCGGAGGGCATGAAGTTTGCTGCTCTACAGTCCTGCGCAAGACGGAAAGCACATTAAGTGCTTTCCTTTGCGTGCGGAACTCGCGACAAACTTCATGCCCTCCGGTCCGCCCCGGGAGCTGGGGTAACTTATTCGGACCCGGCATCCAGAAAAGTCAGTGCAGCAAAATGGCGATGCGGATGGCAATGTGAGCATGGTTTCCGCTGCGTGCACGGGTCCCCCGGGAGGCGCCGTGCATTTTTGCGAGTATTCAGCAAACCAGGGCGGCTGCATACGCGTCGGAAACACCTTTTCGCCCCGTGGATGCCTTCGGTGGGCGGTTTGGGCCAACAGACAAGCTCCGTTGGAACCAAATAAGTGTGCTGCACGCCTCACCGGACCTCAAAATGACGTCGACTCCCGCAGCGCCACCCGCCCGCAGCGGTACCAGCGGGGTCCGCGATGCTGAATACTCCATTTTTTGCACGGCCTAGGCGGGGGTACTTCGGGGAGGGAAAAGGCATTCCCGCCATTTTATGCAAACAGCACTAAGGAATATGCAAAACAACAAGAAACGCCATTGCAGAAGGCCAAATTGAGTGCGCGGAGCAGCAATGTCACCGCCCCGCGCCCAAGTTCAACAAACGGAGACGCCCATGGCGGACCCGATAAACAAAGGCGGTTCGGACGCCCCCCAAATAGGTCGCCCGAACCGCCTCTAACGGTATGGCATGAGCTCTAGCGTTCGTAGATGAGGTTACCGGCTAGGTAGGTAGCTTGGACTTTGGTGGCTTGGAGCTCTTGGGGGTCGATGGTGAGTGGGTTTTGGTCCAGGACTACCAGATCGGCGTATTTACCGGGTTCTAGGCTGCCGAGGTTTTGCTCGTCGCCTGCTGCGTAGGCGCTGCCCAGGGTGTAGTTGCGCAGGGCCGTTGCCGCATCGATGCGCTCGCTGGGGAGCCAGCCGCCCTCGGGCCAGTGGCTGCGGGGGTCTTGGCGCGTGATGGCCGTGTAGAGCACGTTCATGCTGGTGACGGCCGTGATGGGACTGTCGGTGCCGAAGGCCTGGCGAATGCCGCGCTGCTTATAGGTTGCGAACGGCCACATAATGCGGCTGCGCTCCAGGCCCAGGTCACGCTCAGGGCCGCCCGGATCGAGCGTGATGTGGCAGGGCTGGCTCGAGGCAATCACGTTGAGCTTGCGCAGACGGTCGATATCTTCGGGCAGGAGGTTCTCCAGATGCTCGAGGGTGTTGTGGCCGTGCTGGGGCAGACCGTAGAGCTCTGCTGCCTCCTCAAAGATATCGAGCGCGGCATGGATGGCTCCGTCGCCGATGACGTGGATGCGCACGGCGTGGCCGCGCTCGGCTGCCGCCAGAACCAACTTGCGCATGCGCTCGACAGGAACCGTCAGGCGACCCTGGTCGCCTGGGAAACGCGGATTGGTGTAAGGCTCGGTGAGATACGCCGTGTGTTCGCTCGACACACCGTCAAAGAACTGCTTGAAGCCTGGCGCCGAGAGCAGTGCGTTGTTGGAATAGCGTGCCTGCAGTTCCTCCAAGCGCGACTGGTCGTCCAGCAGCGTGGGGAACAGATGCGCGCGGATGCCCAGCTTGCCGGAGGCCTGCAGCTTGTCGTAAACGTCGTCGCGAATAAAGTCGCAGCCCGGCATGGGCATAAGCGACATGTCGCAGATCGAGGTGATACCCTGCTCGGCCATGCGCTTCATCTGGTCGGCGTAAGCGCTCGCGATGCGGTCCTCGCCCAGCCACTCCAGGCAACGGGGCAGTAGCTGCATGGCAGCCGCCTCGTGCGCGATACCCGTGAGCTCGCCGCTTGCGTCCTTGTCATAACTGCCGCCCGCCGGTGGCTCGCTGTCGCGCGTGACGCCAAGCGCTTCGAGCGCGCGGCTGTTGAGCCACAGGGTATGCCCGTCGCCCGAATACATAACGCAGGGACGATCGGGGAAGGCTGCATCGAGGGAGGCTTTGGTAGGGTGCTCGGGCGGGTCCCAGCGGTAATCGCGCCAGCCCTGGGTCACGACCCAGGCATCATCGGGCAAGCCCTGGGAAAACTCGAGCGCATGCTGCACCAATGCCGCCTCGGACGTACCCATATCCATGAGCATGTAGGGCGAGGAGCCGACCGAGGTGTGAAAGAAGTGCAGGTGCGCATCGTGGAAGCCGGGACAGATGAATTGCTCGCCGTAGTCGATAACCGGCGTGGCGGCAGGGGCGGCGGCAATCACGCCATCGGGCTTGCCGACCGCGACGATACGATCGCCCGCAATGGCAATCGCCAGCTCGCGGGCGTTATCAATGCCATCTTGCGCGGTAAAGACGTTCTTGGAGCGGATAATCCGATCGATATGCTGCATGGGCATCCCCATCTCTGGCAGGAAATTCAACACACCCGAGTGTACTCCCCCGCTCTTGTTACAAAACCCCAAGCGGCAAACGGCAACTTTGCCACGCCAAGTGGCAGGTGGCATACTGGAGTGAGCCTGTACGATTTTGCGATCGAGCCAGCAAGGAGCAAATCGACTATGACGAAGACCAAGGCACAGCAGATAATGGCGGCAACCGAGGTTCGCGCGGCAGATGACGTCACCGCAGCCATCCAAGATATCGCCGCCGAGTTTGAGCCCTACATCATCAAGCAGCGCCGTCACTTCCATAAGCACCCGGAGCTGAGCCTTGCCGAGGAGCGCACGACTTCCGACATCGCCAACCAGCTCGACGCCATGAATATCCCCTACGAGCGCCCGCTCAAGACCGGCTTGGTGGCAACGTTGCGTGGCACCGCGCCCGACGCCTACCGCGAGGACGGCACGCCGCGTCGCCGTATCCTGCTGCGCGCCGATATCGACGCCCTTCCCGTTACCGAGCAAACCGGCGAGGAGTTCGCCAGCGTCAACGAGGGCTGCATGCACGCCTGCGGCCACGACTGCCATATCGCCATGATGCTCGGCACGCTGCAGATTCTGCGCCACATGACCGATGACATCCACGGCGAGATCCGCATCGTATTCCAGCCCAGCGAGGAAAACGGCCAGGGTGCCAAGCTCACGATCGGCACCGGTGTACTCGATGGCGTCGACGGTGCCTACGCCGCGCATATCTGGAGCGAGGTCGACGCCGGCACCGTGAGCTGCGAGCCTGGCCCGCGCATGGCGAACACCGACTGGTTCCGCATCGACGTCCGCGGTACCTCGTGCCATGGCGCCATGCCCCAGCGCGGCCACGACGCCGTTATGGTGGCTGCCGAGATCGTCAACGCCCTGCAGACCATCGTCTCGCGCGAGATCAGCCCCTACGAGCCCGCCGTCATCACCGTCGGCGAGTTGCACGGCGGCACGGCGCGCAACGTTATCGCCGGAACCGCCTACCTCGCCGGCACGGTGCGCACCTATGGCGACAAGACGCATGAGGAGATGCCCGAGCTTATGCGCCGCATCGTGGAGCACACCGCGGCAGCCCTAGGCGCCGAGGCCGAGCTTACCGATTACACCATCGCCAACTACAAGGTCGAAAACGATGCCGCCTCGAGCGAGCGCTGCCGCCAAGCCGTGCTCAAGTGCCTGGGTCCCGCGGGCGAGGGCCATTACCGCGGCACGCTTTCGGGCGAAGACTTTTCGGAGTATCTGCGCCGCGTGCCGGGCGTACTTGCCTTTGTCGGCGCGCGCAATCCCCAGATCGGCGCTACGTACGCCCAACATTCTTGCTTCTACAAGATTGACGAGTCGGTATTGGCCAAGGGCTCCATGGTAGCCGCTCAGTATGCCATCGACTTTTTGGCCGAGCCCACGCAAGAAGAGCTCGACGGCCCCACGATCGCCGCGGTTGCCGAGACCAATCCCGACCTGGCCGCCAAGCTGCGCTCTGCCAAGGCCACGGCCGCCGAGGCCCGCGACGCCGTACACGACGCCCGCACCGCCCGCCATGCCGCCATCAAGGGCATTCACGATGCCCGCGCCGCCGCTCGCCACGAGGAAAGGCACGACGAGTAATCGCCGCACATCCACAACCATCCGGCTATAACAAAGCGGGGGCGAACGTTGCTTTGAACCGCCTCCCATTTCTTGGACACGAGAAATGGGAGGCTTTTTATGCGTGTCGACTTGAGAGTGAAACACGACA
>CAKUHP010000021.1 GCA_934658705.1 uncultured Collinsella sp.
GTTACTTTGCACCAATCGCGGCGATAAAACAGCCGTCTACCGGATTGGTAAAGTGTTTATCATCGAGGTAGAGGGGCGGTCGCTATACTTTTTAACAATTGCGCGCAAACTTGGAGGAGCGAGATGGCCAACAAAGTAACGCTGAAGCAGATCGCCCAGCAGGTGGGACTTTCCCCCTCGTCGGTCTCGCTGGTGCTCAACAACCGGCCCTGTCGCATCTCGGAAGAAAATCGCAAGCGCATTAAGGAAGTTGCCGCGCAAAACCATTATGTTCCCAACCAAATTGCGCGCAGCCTGGTCATGCGCGAGTCGCGCACTCTGGGCCTTATCGTTCCCAATATCGAGAGCCGCTTTTTTGCCTCGCTCGCCGGCAGTCTGGAAAAGCGCTGTCGCGAGGACGGCTATGCGTTGTTCATTACCAGTTCGGGTGGAAATGCCGAGGACGATCTGGAACTGCTGCGCCAGCTGGTGACCCGCGGCGTCGACGGCGTGTTTCTAGTCGTGGGCGATGAATTCTCGGACGACCGGGCTCTGCGCGAGGAGGTCGGCCATCTTCCCATTCCGGCCGTGATGGTCGACCGCGCCATCGAGGGGCTCGAGTGCGACAAGGTGATGTTCGATCACGAGATGGGCGGCTATATGGCCACGCGTTATCTGATTGAACAGGGCCATCGCCGTATCGCCTGCCTGGTCAACGCGCGTCGCTCCAACACGGGACGTAAGCGTCTCGCCGGCTACGAGCGCGCCCTGCGCGAGGTGGGCCTGCCCATCGACGCGCGCCTGGAGTTTGAAAGCGAATACTACATTCCGAGTGCTTATGAGGCCTCGGAGGCGGTGCTGGCGACCGACGCTACCGCTGTGTTCGCAAGTTCCGATAACATCGCGCTGGGCTTACTTAAGCGCCTGCACGAGATGGGGAAGGGCATTCCGGGCGACATTTCGGTCGTGAGCTACGATAACTCTGCAGCAGACGTGCTGTTTGAGCCGGCATTGACTGCGATCGAGCAGGATCCCGGCGTGCTTGCCGAACACGCTTTTGGCTGCATGTCCAAGCGTCTTGCCGGAAAGGGCGCCAGACGTGCCGAAGAGGTCGTTTTGGAGCCTGCGCTCATCGTGAAGGGCAGCGTGCTCGAGCTTACCGAACACAACTAAACACGTTACCGATTTGTAGATCACGAATATGAAGGACTTGTGACAAATGATGCCGCAGGTCGATGTCTTGTTTTGCTGATTTAGAAGCAAATTGGAATGCTAAAACGTTTTATCATAGTGATAAAACGTTTTAGCAAATATACTGGTCCCACCGAAAGGTTGCCGTATCGGAGGGCGACCGTGCAGCGAAGGGACATGAACAATGGCTAAAACACTGGGAACGCCGTGGCAAAAACTGGGACACGAGGTGCCCGCTTCCGAGCTCGAGGGTGTCGATCTGTATTGGCGCGCTTCGAACTACCTGTCCGTCGGCCAGATCTACCTTCGCTCCAACCCGCTGATGCGTACCGACTTTGTTGACGAGAAGACCGGTGAGACGCGCGATTTCGGTCGTCCGGACGTCAAGCACCGCCTGGTTGGCCACTGGGGCACTACGCCCGGCATCAACTTCCTGTTCGGCCACGTCAACCGCCTCATCGCCGACCACAACCAGAACGCCATCTTCCTGATGGGCCCCGGTCACGGTGGTCCCGCCGGTACCGCCCAGTCGCTGCTCGACGGCACCTACCGCGAGATTCGCCCCGACATCACCGATGACGAGGCCGGCCTGCAGAAGTTCTTCCGCCAGTTCTCCTACCCCGGCGGCATTCCGAGCCACTTTGCGCCCGAGACGCCCGGCTCCATCCACGAGGGCGGCGAGCTCGGCTACACGCTCAGCCACGCCTACGGCGCCGTCATGGACAACCCGAGCCTGCTGGCCGTTGCCGTGGTGGGCGACGGCGAGTCCGAGACCGGCCCGCTTGCCACCTCTTGGCAGTCCAACAAGCTCGTGAACCCGGCAACCGACGGTATCGTCCTGCCGATCCTGCACCTCAACGGCTACAAGATCGCCAACCCCACCATCCTCGCCCGCGTGTCCGACGAGGAGCTCACCAAGTTCTTCGAGGGCATGGGCTATAAGCCGCACTTCTTTGTCGCCGGCTTTGACGACGAGAGCCACGCGAGCATCCACGAGCGTTTCGCCGCCCTGTTTGAGCAGGTCTTCGATGAGATCTGCGATATCAAGGCCACCGCTCAGGCCCAGGCCGCCGCGGGCGAGACCGTTGTCCGTCCGGCCTACCCCATGATCGTGTTCCGCACGCCCAAGGGCTGGACCTGCCCCAAGCAGATCGACGGCAAGAAGACCGAGGACTCCTGGCGTGCACACCAGGTGCCGCTGGCGAGCGCCAAGGACACCCACGAGCACTTCCGCGTGCTGCGCGAGTGGCTGCGTTCCTACAAGCCCGAGGAGCTCTTTACGCCCGAGGGCCAGGTGCGCCCCGAGGTGACGGCCTTTATGCCGACCGGCGAGCTGCGCATTGGCGCCAACCCCAACGCAAACGGCGGTAAGGTCCGTCGCGAGCTCGAGCTCCCCGATGCCCACGCTCACGAGATTCCCGTTGCCGAGAAGGGTCACGGCTGGGGCTCCACCGAGGCCGCCCGCGTCTTTGGTGAGTACACTGCCGACGTCCTGGCCAAGAACATGGATGACTTCCGCATCTTTGGCCCCGACGAGACTGCGTCCAACCGCCTGCAGGCTGCCTACAAGGTGACCAAGAAGCAGTGGGACGCCGGCTTCTACGAGGACGAGGCCAACGACGAGCTGCTGGCTGGTTCCGGTAAGGTCGTCGAGCAGCTGTCCGAGCACCAGTGCGAGGGCTTCCTCGAAGCCTACGTGCTCACGGGCCGCTCCGGCGTGTGGAGCTCCTACGAGAGCTTTGTCCACGTGGTCGACTCCATGGTCAACCAGCACTGCAAGTGGCTCGAGGCCACCAAACGCGAGATTCCGTGGCGAGCCCCCATCAGTGGCCTCAACATTTTGCTGTCGAGCCACGTCTGGCGCCAGGACCACAACGGCTTCTCTCACCAGGACCCCGGCTTTATCGACCTGCTGCTTAACAAGGCCAACGAAACGCATATCGTGAACGCCTACTATCCGGCCGACGCCAACATGGCCCTTGCCGTCGCCGAGCGCGTCTACCAGTCCACCGATTGCGTCAACGCCATCTTCTGCGGCAAGCAGCCCGCCCCGACCTTCCAGACGGTCGACGAGTCCAAGGCCGAACTCGCCGAGGGCGTTGCGACCTGGGAGTGGGCATCGACCGCCGACTCGCTCGCCGAGGCCGACGTTGTGGTCGCTACCTGTGGTGACGTGCCAACGCTCGAGGCTCTGGCGGCAACCGATATGCTGCGCGAGCTGGGCATCAAGGTTTGGTTCGTCAACGTGGTCGATCTGCTTAAGATCCAGAACGTCTGCGAGAACGACCAGGCGATCAGCGACGAGCGCTGGGCTGAGCTCTTCGGCTGCGGCGAGAAGCCTGTCCTCTTTGCCTTCCACGCCTATGCCGGCACGATTCGCCGCCTGATCTGGAACCGCCCCGGCCACGACGCCTTCCGCGTCCACGGCTACGAGGAGAAGGGTTCCACGACCACGCCGTTCGACATGCTGCGCCTGAACAACATGGACCGCTGGGCCCTGGCTGCCGACGTGCTGCGCATGGTCGATGCCGATAAGTTTGCCGAGCAGATCAACGAGTGGGAGGCCTTCCGCACCGAGGCCTTCGAGTTCGCTTGCGACGAGGGCCACGATCACCCGGCCTTCACAGATTGGGTCTGGCCGGACGCCGCTGCCGCAACCGCAGCCGACGGCGCACTCTCCGCAACCCAAATGACCGCTGGCGATAACGAGTAAGTAGGCATCCGGGACGGCCTCGCGCTGGGGCCTGCTCCGGGCGGGTGCCCTTCCTCGGGGAAGTGGGCTTCGCGAACTTCCCCGAGGAAGGGCACCCGCCCGGAGCAGGCCCTCTCGACCGTTTCGATCTGCGGGGGCTGATTCTTTTTTATGTAATAGGGACTTTGCTGATGCTGCCTTGTGGGCCGTGCATCCAACATTGGTCAGCCCGAAATACATCGCCGGGGCCGGGGTGCCTGCTTTGTTTTGAGAAGTTCGCGAAGCCCACTTCTCAAAACAAAGCAGGCACCCCGGCCCTCGCCCGTAAACTCTTCCGCTGAGCGCGTGATTGCCGCCGTGTACCGAAGGGTTGCCGTTGCAGCTTCAAATTGGTGCTATATTCAGCTTGAGTTGTTTAATGCTAGTTCGGGAGGCTGATATGGGGCTGTTCAAGAAGAAAAACCCGCAGGATGCCTTTGACCCCGGTGTGTTTACCATTACCGATACGATTTTGGACCCGCCGCGGTTTACGTTTTTGCCTGCTATCTACCAGGATGCCACGCGTCGCAAGTGGGCTGTGCATCAGCGTGGCGCGCAGCCGAAGATCTTTGACTATGCGGATGTGCTGCAGTGCGAGGTGGCCGAGGCGGGTGACCCGGAAGCTGACGAGACGCCTTCAAAACAGGAATTTGCCCAGCGTATTCTGGCAAATCCCGCGAAGGCGGCAAAAATAAACGCTGCCAAGCGTAATATGTGTCTTGGTATGGGTGTTGTTGTGGCGGTCCAGACGGGAAAAGACGAGGTTTCTAAATTAGAGATTCCCGTTATGACCGACGAAGTCAAACGCGATTCAAGCCTATATAAGTCGTATCGGAATGTCGCCGAGAAAATCAAGGCCGAGTTTGATGCCATGGGAGGGCTGGCCTAATTCTGGCGACATACGTTTCTGAATGAGGAGTCTGTGCAATGGCAGGCGAATCTTATGCAATTCCCCCCAAAGATCGTGCTGTTGAGGGAATTCTTTGGTACATCCAGCACCATCAGCTTGCCGGCGGCGATCGCCTGCCGGCCGAGCGTGTACTGTGCGAAGATATCGGCGTTTCGCGTACGGCGTTACGTGCTGGCATCACGCGGCTTATTTCGTGCGGAACGCTCGAGAGCCGCCGCGGATCGGGTACGTATGTGTGTCCTCCCAAACCGCTAAATATCTTCCAGGAAACGTACAACTTTTCCGATGCCGTGCGAACTGCCGGCCTGCACCCCTCTTCTCGCTTGGTTTCCACCGAGACTGTCGAGGCAGACGAGGCGCTTGCCGACAAACTTGGGGTGGCCGTAGGCGCTCCCTTGCTCCGCATGCAGCGCGTCCGTCTCATTGAGGGCGAGCCGGCGTCAATCGAAACGGCCCATGTCAATCTGTCGCTTTGCCCGTCGCTTCCCGACCATGATTTTGAGCACGAGAGCCTCTATGACGTCTTGCTCAAAGAGGGTGGCGTGCGCGTTGAGCATGGACGTGAGCATATCTCGATCTCGCGCTTGAACGCCGAGGAGGCCGAGCTTCTCCAACAAGAAGAGGGGACGCCGGTGTTCTACGAAAGCACGATTGAGTTTGATAAAGACATGCGCTTTGTGGAGCATTGCAAATCGGTGATTTTGCCCACGAAGTTCCGCTTTGCCGATAACGGTGAAAAGAATGGCATGAGGAGCGTGGCAGGTGAACAATGGCTGAAACAGTAGATGCCACTCCGGTTTATATGCGCATTCGACGTCGCATTGAGGAACGTATCGAGCGCGGCATATACCCCACGGGTTCGATGATTCCGTCCGAAAATGAACTTGCCGACGAGTTTGGCACGACGCGCCTGACCATTCGAAGTGCCGTCGATGAGCTGGTCCGTCGCGGCCAGATTCGTCGCGTCCGCGGAAAGGGCGCCTTCGTGGCGCAGAAAGTGCCCGTTACGTTTGAGCGTACGGGCGGCTTCCGTGAATCGGTCCGCGCCTCGGGAGGCGAGCCGTCCGTCCGTATCCTCGCGCGCTCCAAGCGCTACGCCGGACCGTACTATGCCGATTTGTTTGGCATTGCCGAGGATGACCTGCTCTATTCCATTCGACGTCTTAACTGTGTAAACGGCGACCCCGTATCGATCGAGATGGCGCTTATCCCCTGTCTGCTGTTCCCAACCATCGAAGAGATCGATGTGTCGGTCTTCAGTCTGTACGAGACCTATGAGATGCTGGGGCGAAAGCCGGTTATGGCGCAGGAAAAGCTCAATATCGAGGCGCTGGGAGCACGCGACGCAGGCTTGCTCGATTTGGAGCAAGGAGACCTTGCCTTGACGTTGGAGTGCGTGAGCTACGATGCAAGTGGGCAGGCGATCGAGTACGTCAAGTCGTTCAACCGCGGCGATGCGGGTGGATATACCTATACGTACTAGCTGGTGCATTTGCATAACGGTTGGGAATGCTGACTGATTTTGATCAATGAGCAGGCTGTATATACAACCTTACATGGTTCAAAATCGACCGTTCGCCGATGGGGAAAGATTAGTCGGCAAATAGGTATCAAAAAGCCGTAACCTGTAACTGTGATTGGTATCAAATACTAATAATTTGTTACGAGGTGAGACGATGAAAATGCTCGATTACGTTCAGCTTGCCCATGTGCGTATGGACGAGAACCTCGAGCGTTCGTCCGAGCTTGTAGGCCAGCTCGTCGATATTTTCCAGTCCGCATCCTTTGGTGCACTGCGCATCGTCGCTTCGGGTTCGTCCCGTCACGCCGCCGATTGTGCCCGCGATTACCTGCAAGACGCACTGCAGATGCAGGTGTCCGTTGTGACGCCTGAGGCCTTCGTCGATTCTGAGCATACCTATCCTCAGAATGCGCTCAACATTGCCATCTCTCAGAGCGGCTATTCGACCAACACAATTGCGGCGCTCGATTACATGCGCGCGAACGATATGGCCGCGGTTGCGCTTACGGCAAACGTCGAGGCTCCCATTAAGGAGCACGCCGATATCGTTCTCGACTACGGTGTGGGCGTCGAGTCGGTGGACTTTGTGACCTTGGGTGTCCAAACGCTCATCGAGTACCTAGTTCTCTTTGGCATTTATGGCGGCCAGGCTCTGGGTGTGCTCGATGCCGATGCAGTTGCTCAGCGCCTGAGCGACCTGAACGATGCGATCCAGGCCAACGCCACAATGTGCAAGACCGCCGAGGCATATGTCCAAGACCATCTGCTCGAGTTGTCGGAGCACGTTCCGGCCATGGTTGTGGGCAATGGCCCCAACTATGGCGTTGCCGAAGAGGCGGCGCTCAAGCTGAGCGAGACCATTAAGATTCCGGCCATGCATCACGAGGGCGAGGAGTTCGTCCATGGTCCCGAGATGCAGATCACCCCGGGCTACCTGGTGTTTATCGTCGACGATCCTCGAGGATCGGAGCGTCTGGCAACTATCGCCGACGCGCTGTCGAAGGTAACCAAGAAGGCAGTCCTGCTGACCATGCACCCCAAGGGCAAGGGTCACGAGATCACGGTGCCGCAGGTGGCTCCGCTGCTGGCCGCGATTCCCAACCTGGTGTTCTTCCAGACGATGGCGGCAATGGTCACCGAGCGCCTGAACTCGTGGGATGTTCACCCGTATCTCGATGCCGTCTCCAAGCAAATGGAGGTCAAGGCAGAGGGCTACGAGGAATCGGTCAACACGCTTAAGGCCAAAGCGGCTGAGTGTTACGGAATGTAGGCGGGCGTTGTCGCTCGTTGGCATAGGGGATTGTTAAGGCAACCCCAGAAAGGAGAAGCAAATGAAGGAAACCGAGAAGATCGAGATCATGAATTTCGACCAGGAGGGCTACCTCGAGGACGGCAAGGCGCTCTACGAGACCGGCAAGAAGATGACCGCGCTCGCCGACAAGGTCGCCGACGAGGGCTACGACGCCGTGTTCCTGATGGGTGTTGGCGGCACCTGGGATGAGCTCATGCAGCTCGAGTATCTCATGAACAAGTTCGGCGACCGCGACCTCGAGGTCTACCTGATCCACGCCGCCGAGTGGAACGTCTCCGGCCACAAGCGCATGACCGACAAGTCCGTCGTGCTCACCGCCTCCGAGTCCGGCACCACCCCCGAGGTGCTCGAGGCCGTCAAGAAGATGAAGGACATGGGCGTGCGCGTCTACGCCATGACCAAGCCCGAGGGTCCCATCGGCCAGGCTGTGGGTGCCGAGAACTGCGTCGCCATGGCTTCTGACCATGGTTCCGGTGGCTGCGAGAAGGGCTACTACCTCGCTGACTGCTTCGGCCTGCGCCTGCTCAACCGTCGCGGCTGCTTCCCCAAGTTCGATCTGTTCATCGAGCAGACCAAGGACATCTGGAAGGACATGCTCGATATCCGCAAGCGCTTCGAGCCGCGCGCCGAGGAGCTCGCCAAGAAGTACGCCCTCGCGCCCTACACCATGTTCATCGGATCCGGTGCCCTCTGGGGCGAGACCATCCTCTTCTCGATGTGTATCCTCGAGGAGATGCAGTGGAAGCGCACCCGCTACATCACGTCCGCCGACTTCTTCCACGGCACCCTGGAGCTCGTGGAGCCGGGCGTCCCCGTGTTCCTGTTCATGGGCGAGGACGAGTGCCGCAAGCTCGACGAGCGTGCTCGTGCATTCCTGACCCGTGGCGTGACCGGCGACACCGACATCAACATCATCGACACAGCCGAGTTCGCCATCCCGGGCCTTGACGACGATTTCCGCGTCATCGTTTCCCCGTGGATCCTGACGGTGCTCGTGACTGACCGCCTGGCCCGCTACTACGAGACGGTCACCAAGCACAACCTCAAGTATCGTCGTTACTATCACCAGTTCGACTACTAAAATCCAAGCGTGGGGACGCATCAATCACGGAAGGATCTGCAGAATGAGACAGTACATCATCGCCAGCCATGCGCACTTCGCTACCGGCATCAAAGAGAGCATTGAGCTGCTCTCGGGTGCTCGCGACAACGTCCATGACCTTTCGATGTTCGTCGACGACCGCATGGACGTGGCCGAGGAGGCCCAAAAACTGCTGGCAGGCATGTCTGCCGACGATGATGTCGTCGTCTGCACCGACCTCTTTGGCGGCAGCGTGAACAACGAGTTCACCAAGATCGTCCAGACGCGTCCCCGCACCTACCTTGTTACCAACATGAACCTTCCGCTGCTCATTCAGCTGCTGTTCTCCGATGAGTCGGCACCGGTTGATGAGACGATTCGCGCCATCGTCGCTGCGGACGATACGCGTGTGAAGTTCGTCAACGACCTTTTGGTCGATGACGACGAGGAAGAAGAGTTCTAAACCGCAGCGCCTACCGCAACGCCGCTCGACGGCATCAGACCTTTGGGGGGTCACATTATGATTCAGCTACTTCGCGTCGACCATCGTCTGCTTCATGGCCAGGTCGCAGTCTCTTGGGTCCAGGGCCTTGGTTCTAACTGCATCTTCTGCGTGGGCGACAAGGTCGCCAACGACCCGGTGTGGAAGACCACGCTCAAGATGGGCAAGCCTGCCGGCTGCAAGCTCGTCATCAAGGACATGGCGAACGCCATCGAGGCCATTAACTCGGGCGTGACCGACAAGTACAAGATGATTATCTGCGTCGCCACCATCGCCGAGGCAAAGCAGCTGGTCGAGGGCTGCCCGCAGATTAAGTCGATTAACCTGGGCAACACCAAGCCCAAGGACGAGAAGCGTCCCGACGCGCGTCAGGTCTCTCGCCAGATCTTCCTGACCGCGGCCGAGGAAGCCGATGTGCGTGAGATGCTGGACCGTGGCGTCGAGGTCGAGATCCGTCCTCTGGCCGATGACCCCAAGGTTGACTGCGCCAGCGTGCTCTAGGCGGTTAATTTCGAAGAGCTCCGTCTCTTCGTAGTGTCCTATATGGAAAGGGGGATGTATGCTTACCCAAGCAATCCTCATCGGACTTATCGCCGCATTTGGTAAGTTCGACTACCAGCTCGGTACGCTCTATGCGTTCCGTCCCATCGTCCTGTGCCCGCTCGTGGGCCTGGTGCTGGGGGATCTGCAGTCCGGTCTCGCGATTGGCGCGAGCCTGGAGCTGCTGTTCATGGGCTCGATCTCCATCGGCGCCTACGTTCCGCCCGATGAGACGATCGGCGGCGTGCTCGCCTGCGCCTTCGCTATCCAGCTGGGCCAGAGCACCGAGGCTGCCATCGCACTCGCTATGCCTATCGCCACGCTGTGCCTGGCCATCAAGAACATCCTGAACGCAGCCCTGCCGATCCTGGTCGACCGCGCGGATGTCTTCTCTGCCCAGGGTAACCTCAAGGGCGTCTACGCGATGCACTTCCTGATTGGCTCCACGGGCGTCCTCATGGCGTTCCTGCTGTGCTCGCTGTCGTTCTATCTGGGCGCTGACGCGATCCAGGGCATGCTCGACTTCATTCCGCAGTTCGTGCTTGACGGCTTCGGCGTCGCCGCCAACATCCTGCCGGCCATGGGCTTCGCCATGCTCGGCCGCCTGGTGCTCACCAAGCAGCTCGTGCCCTTCTACTTCCTGGGCTTCCTGCTGTGCTCCTACGCCAACGTGCCCGTCCTGGGCGTCGCCCTGATCGCCATCATCATCGGCATCGACAAGTTCGACCTGCTGGGGCTCGGCGGAGCCCAGCCCCAGCTCTCCGCGGAAGGGGATGAGGACGATGACTTCTAGTCCCGAGAACAAGATCACGCGCTCCGATCTCATCAAGAGCGCCGTCAACGTCGGCTCCCTGGGCATGGAGTTCTCCTGGACCTACTACAAGCAGATGAACATCGCCTTCTGCCTGATGGTCGCCAACATGCTCAAGAAGATCTACGCCGGCCGCCCCGACGACTACGCCGAGGCCCTGCACCGCCACTGCGCGTTCTTCAACATCACCGTCCAGTTCGCCCCGTTCGTCGGCGGCATCGCGATGGCCATGGAGGAGAAGGTCGCCCGCGGCGAGATCGAGCCCGAGAGCGTCAACGACGTCAAGGCCGCCCTCATGGGCCCGCTGTCCGGCATCGGCGACTCCATCTTCCTGTCGACGCTGCGCGTCGTCGCCGCCGCGGTGGGCATCAGCCTGTGCCAGGCCGGCAACCCCTTCGGCCCCATCGCCTTCCTGCTCATCTACAACGTCCCCGGCTTCGCGCTGCGCGTCTGGGGCGCCATCAAGGGCTACGAGCTGGGCGTGGGCTTCCTGGACGAGGCCCAGAGGACCGGCCTCATGCAGAAGATCATGACCTGCGTCGGCATCGTGGGCGTCATGGTCGTCGGCGCCATGTGCAAGGACATGTTCTGGGCCAGCATCCCGGTGGCCATCGGCTCGGGCGACGACGCCCAGACCCTCCAGGACATCCTGGACGGCATCATGCCCGGCATGCTCGGCATGGTCGCCTTCTGGCTCTACTACTGGCTGCTGTCCAAGAAGATCAACCCCATGGTGCTGATCGTGGCCACCATGGCCGTGGGCATCGTCGGCGCGTTCTTCGGCGTGCTGGCGTAAGTTCGGCCATATCTATCTGCCCCCAAGGGAAACGGCGACCCGCTGCGGTCGCCGTTTTTTATTACGTGGAGGTGCTTCGTGAATCGATCTGACAATCCACCCGACAATGGCGTGAGCGGTGCGATGTACCTATTTGGCACGGCGCTCCTGTGGAGCTTTATCGGCATCCTCGTTCACGCCAACTCACAATCGGCCCTTTTGATCGGTGCCGTCACGGCGATATTTATGGCGCTCTTCATCTTGCTCGTGGGCAGGCCAAAGCTGCGCATCAGCCGCCTGATTGTTCTCGTCGCCGTCTGCAATTTTGTGACGGGTACCACGTTTAACTTCGCTAATCAGCTCACGTCAGTCGGCAATGCGATTGTCTTGCAGTACACCTCGATGATCTTTGTCATCGTGTACCAATCGCTTGCATCGCGCATGTTGCCCTCGACGGCAAAGATTCTCTCCGTGGTTGCTGCCTTTGCGGGCATGGGGCTCTTCTTTTTGGGCGATTTGAGCGCCGAGGGCATGCTCGGCAACCTGCTCGCTGTCACTTCCGGCGCTACGTTTGGGCTGTGTTTTTTCCTGAATGCGCGCCCCGATGCGTCGCCTATGGTGTCGTCGCTTATATCGTGCGGGATTTCGATGCTGCCGATTTTCTATTTCGCCGGTGATCTGGGGGCCGTCAAGCCCTTTGAGTGGGGCCTCATGCTGGTACATGGCCTGTTTTGCAGCGGTCTTGCGAGCGTTTTGTATGCCAAGGGGATCGCGCGCACCAATGCGTTTGCCGCCAACTTGGTCTGCATGAGCGAGGTCGTGCTTGCGCCCTGCTGGTCGGCGCTGTTCTTTGGCGAGGTCTTTAGCTGGAACGAGTTTTTGGGCGCGGCGATAATCGTCTCGGTCATCGTTGCCAACTTGGTTTCCGATGCTTTTGGCGACGGGTTTCTCGTGGCACTTGTCCGCCATCGCCGCAGGGATTGTGCCTGAGGGGCGACTCATACCGATTAAGGATAAACGGCTTGCCGTTTACGGCAAAAAACACCCCGCTGAGCGAGTGGTATTAAATAAGGCAAACCTGCATATCTATAATTGGTATTAAATCGTTTGTGCCTGGTATGGGTGTTAGCAGCACGCCAGGTGCGCTTCGAGTCGTATGGTCGAGTTTCCGAATTGATATCAGATGCGCGCGCAACGGGGCTGACGACGGCTCGAGACCTATATTTGGAGGAACCATGCTTACCCAAGCAATCCTCGTCGGCTTAGTCGGAGCCTTTGGCTGCCTCGACTATCAGCTCGGCACCCTCTACGCGTTCCGCCCCATCGTCCTGTGCCCGCTCGTGGGCCTGGTGCTGGGTGACTTGCAGACTGGACTCGCCGTAGGTGCGAGCCTGGAGCTGCTGTTCATGGGCTCGATCTCTATCGGCGCCTACGTTCCGCCTAACGAGACGGTTGGCGGCGTGCTCGCCTGCGCCTTCGCGATTCAGCTCGGTCAAGGTACCGAGACGGCAATTGCCCTGGCTATGCCCATCGCCGTGCTTTCGCTGACCATCGGCAATATCACCAACGCACTCTTCCCCGTCTTTGTGGACATGGCCGACAAGTTTGCCCTCAAGGGAAACCTCAAGGGCATCTATGCGGTGCACTGGGGCATTGGCCTTTGGGGCTGCCTTGAGTATTTCCTGCTGTGCGGCGGCGCCTTCTATCTGGGCTCCGATGCCATCCAGGGCTTGCTCGACTTTATCCCGCCTTTCATCATTGATGGTTGCGGCGTCGCGGCCAACATCCTGCCCGCCATGGGCTTCGCCATGCTCGGCCGCCTGGTGCTCACCAAGCAGCTCGTGCCCTTCTACTTCCTGGGCTTCCTGCTGTGCTCCTACGCCAACGTGCCCGTCCTGGGCGTCGCCCTGATCGCCATCATCATCGGCATCGACAAGTTCGACCTGCTGGGGCTCGGCGGAGCCCAGCCCCAGCTCTCCGCGGAAGGGGATGAGGACGATGACTTCTAGTCCCGAGAACAAGATCACGCGCTCCGATCTCATCAAGAGCGCCGTCAACGTCGGCTCCCTGGGCATGGAGTTCTCCTGGACCTACTACAAGCAGATGAACATCGCCTTCTGCCTGATGGTCGCCAACATGCTCAAGAAGATCTACGCCGGCCGCCCCGACGACTACGCCGAGGCCCTGCACCGCCACTGCGCGTTCTTCAACATCACCGTCCAGTTCGCCCCGTTCGTCGGCGGCATCGCGATGGCCATGGAGGAGAAGGTCGCCCGCGGCGAGATCGAGCCCGAGAGCGTCAACGACGTCAAGGCCGCCCTCATGGGCCCGCTGTCCGGCATCGGCGACTCCATCTTCCTGTCGACGCTGCGCGTCGTCGCCGCCGCGGTGGGCATCAGCCTGTGCCAGGCCGGCAACCCCTTCGGCCCCATCGCCTTCCTGCTCATCTACAACGTCCCCGGCTTCGCGCTGCGCGTCTGGGGCGCCATCAAGGGCTACGAGCTGGGCGTGGGCTTCCTGGACGAGGCCCAGAGGACCGGCCTCATGCAGAAGATCATGACCTGCGTCGGCATCGTGGGCGTCATGGTCGTCGGCGCCATGTGCAAGGACATGTTCTGGGCCAGCATCCCGGTGGCCATCGGCTCGGGCGACGACGCCCAGACCCTCCAGGACATCCTGGACGGCATCATGCCCGGCATGCTCGGCATGGTCGCCTTCTGGCTCTACTACTGGCTGCTGTCCAAGAAGATCAACCCCATGGTGCTGATCGTGGCCACCATGGCCGTGGGCATCGTCGGCGCGTTCTTCGGCGTGCTGGCGTAAGGGCCTGCGGCAACGTTTTATCGACCTTGCAAAGGGATGGAGCGGACCTGCGCCCTCCATCCCTTTTTGTATAAAGGAGCTCGTATGTTCGCGAAGGATCGCGAAGCAATGCGCCTGACGCCGGCAGAAGTCAGGCTGATTCTTATTGAGTCCCTGCAGTGGTGCGCCAACAACGCGGTGTACTTTTTGGGGCTTATCGGCGCGGCGACGTATGACTTGGCTGGTACGGCTTTTTTGGTCGCCGCCATTACACTCGTACGCAACCTTACGACGTCGGTGGGCAATATGGTATCTGGCTCGGTCATCGACCGCTTTGGCCCGCGCCGCACATCGTTTGTGACGTGCGCGGTCACGGCAGTGCTTTCGCTTGGCATTGGCCTGGCGCCGCTTACGGTCCCGAGCCTTGTGTTTGCCGCCTGCGTGTTGGGGCTTGCCGGCGGTTTTATCAACACCTGCACCCATGCGTTTCCGGGGTACCTTGAGTCGACAACCGAGGGCCGCACCCGCGTGAACGGCCTCATGGTGTTCTACAGCAATATCGCCTATACCGCCGGCCCGTTGCTTGGCGGCGCCATGGTAAGCTGCTTTGCCACGCAATCCGTCTACCTGCTCATGGCGGCCATGATGGGCGTGGCGGCCGTGCTCTCTTTGGGTTGCCACGAGCGCGTTACCCCCGCAAAGGGGGAGAAGCAGGCGGGCGGCATCCTTGGCGGCATGGTCGAAGGTGCCCGACTTACGTTTTGCGATCACGACCTGCGGCTTATCTTTATCTCGGGTTTTTTGGGCTTTTTCGCATTTGGCGCGTTCGATTCGCTGGAGTCGCTGTTCTATCGCGATGTGCTCAACGTCGATATTGTCTGGCTGGGATGGCTCTCCTCGGTCGTGGGCCTCACTTCGTCGGTTGGCGCCTTCGCTCTGACCAAGCTTTCGGCTCGTCATGTCAATCTGCGCCTGTTACTCGGGGCGCTCATGACGGTGGGCATTGGATCGATGGTGTACGTGGGCACCGATATGCTGGGGGTGGCGATTATCGGCCAGGCGATCAACGGCTTGGCGTGGGGCTTCTTGGAGCCGCTGCAGATGATTCTGATTCAGGAACGTGCGGACATCAAATACCTGGGACGCATTACCGGCTTTGTGCGTTTTGGTCTGATGAGCGCCGGTGTGCTGCCGTTGCTGGCTGCTCCATTTTTGGCGGAGGCTTTGGGCGTTCAGACGGTGCTGTTTGGAGCTTCGACAATCATTGCGCTGGTGGGAACGCTGTTCTTTGTCACACAAGGGAAGCGTCAAAGGCGCTAGATATACATCTAATTCTAATTTAATACCACTCACCCGAGAATTTCGACCGTTCGCCGAGGATTGGCGCGGATTACAAAGTGGTATTAAAAACACATTGGGTGTATGTCTATAATTGGTATCGAAAAGAAACGCGATGTATAGAGTCGCGTCCAGGACAGAAAGGACAAACCATGAAGGAAACCGAGAAGATCGAGATCATGCACTTTAGCCAGGAGGGCTACGTCGAGGACGGCAAGAACGTCTACGAGACCGGCAAGAAGATGACCGCGCTCGCCGACAAGGTCGCCGACGAGGGCTACGACGCCGTGTTCCTGATGGGCGTCGGCGGCACCTGGGACGAGTTTATGCAGCTCGAGTACCTCATGAACAAGTTCGGCGACCGCGACCTCGAGGTCTACCTGATCCACGCCGCCGAGTGGAACGTTATGGGCCACAAGCGCATGACCGAGAAGTCCGTCGTGCTGACCGCCTCCGAGTCCGGCACCACCCCCGAGGTCCTCGAGGCCGTCAATAAGATGAAGGAAAAGGGCATTCGCGTCTACGCCATGACCAAGCCCGAGGGCCCCATCGGCCAGGCTGTCGGCGCCGAGAACTGCGTCAAGATGGCTTCCGATCACGGTAACGGCGGCTGCGAGATGGGCTACTACCTCGCCGACTGCTTCGGCCTGCGCCTGCTCAACCGCCGCGGCTGCTTCCCCAAGTTCGACAAGTTCATTGAGCAGACCAAGGATGTTTGGACCCACCTGGTCGACATCCGCAAGAGCTTCGAGCCGCGCGCCGAGGAGCTCGCCAAGAAGTACGCACTGGCCCCCTACACCATGTTCATCGGCTCCGGCGCCCTGTGGGGCGAGACCATCCTCTTCTCGATGTGCATCCTCGAGGAGATGCAGTGGAAGCGCACCCGCTATATCACTTCCGCCGACTTCTTCCACGGCACCCTGGAGCTCGTGGAGCCGGGCGTTCCCGTGTTCCTGTTCATGGGCGAGGACGAGAACCGCAAGCTTGATGAGCGTGTCCGCGCATTCCTCAACCGCGGCGTGACCGGCGACACCGACATCAACATCATCGACACCGCCGAGTTCGCCATCCCGGGCCTTGACGAGGAGTTCCGCGTCATCGTGTCTCCGTGGATCCTGTCCTCGCTGATCACCGATCGACTCGCCGCCTACTACGAGACGGTCACCAAGCACAACCTCAACTACCGTCGCTACTATCACCAGTTCGACTACTAATCGACTGCCAAGCAAGAAGCACCCTGCCCGGGCGCATGCGTCCGGGCTTTTTTATGTCGAAAAACGCTAGGAAGGGGAATCGAATGAGGCAATTTATCGTCGCATCCCATGCTCATTTCGCGTCTGGAATCGTCGAGAGTATCGGCCTGCTCTCCGGCGAGCGCGAAAACGTCCACGCACTCTCTATGTATGTCGATGGAAAAGAAGACCTGGTCAAGGAAACCGCAGCGATTCTTGACGGGTTTGCCGCGGACGATGAGGTCGTCGTTTGCACCGACCTCTTTGGCGGCAGCGTCAACAACGAGTTCACCAAGGTTGTCCAGACGCGCCCCAACACGCATCTGGTGACCAATATGAACCTGCCGCTTCTCATTCAGCTGCTGTTCGTGTCCGATTCCACCCCGATCGACGAGGCCATTCGTCAGATCGTCGAGGCGGACGACACCAAGGTCAAGTACGTCAACGACCTGCTAGGCCAGGCCGAACTCGATGAGTTTTAATCGTTAGGGAGCACATCATGATTCAGATGATTCGCGTAGATTATCGACTGCTTCACGGTCAGGTTGCCGTGAGCTGGACCTCGGCTTTGGGTGCCGACTGCATCCTGCTGGTGAGCGACACGGTCCTCAATGACAAGCTTCGTCTGCAGGCCCTGTCTCTTGCAAAGCCGGAGGGCTGCAAGGTCGTCGTCAAAAACACCGAGGATGCCGTCAAGGCGCTCCAGAGCGGTGTGACCGACAAGTACAAGCTCTTCGTGGTTTGCGAGACGATTCAGCAGGCCGGCGCCGTCGCGAAGGCGATGGGTGTCAAGAAGATCAACCTCGGCAACGTTGCCTTTAGCGAGGATGCCCGTCAGGTCTCGACGAGCGTGTTCCTTACGCCCGAGAACGAGGCCTACGTGAAGGAGCTGCTCGGCGAGGGCTATGAGCTGTTCATTCAGATGATTCCGGCGGATGCGAAGACTGACGCCGCAAAGGTCATCGGTTAGGGGCTGTCATGGTTATCAAGACAATCCTGATTTTCCTTATCGCCCTTTTGGGCTATTCCGAGTGGCTGACGGGCACGAGCTACCTCCAGCGCCCGATCGTGCTCGGACCTCTGGTCGGCCTTGTTATGGGCGATGTGGTGACCGGCACGATCATGGGCGCCACGATGGAGCTTGCCATGGTCGGTGCTATCTCGGTCGGTGCCTATAACCCGCCCGATACGATTTCTGGAACCATCCTGGGCGTATCCCTTGCCATGCAGGCCGGCGCGGATGCTTCGGCGGCACTGACCCTGGGTATTCCTATCGCCACGATCGTTCTGGCACTCGACACGGCCTTGGGCCAGCCGGTCATGCTGCTGCTGGTACACCGTATCGACAAGAACGTCGAGGACGGAGACACCAAGGCCATTACGCGCAACATGCTCATCGCCGGTTACGCGCAGAGCTGGTGCGGCTTGCTGATCATCCCCATCGCCTTCTTCTTTGGCGCTGACGCCGTCGCCAGCCTGCTCAACATCATTCCCGATTTCGTTCAGACCGGTATGGATGTCGCCGCTGCCTTCTTGCCTGCACTCGGCTTTGCAATGCTGGCTCAGATGATTATGAACAAGACCGTGGCACCGTTCTTCTTCGCAGGCTTCTTCCTCGTTGCCTACTTTGGCATTAGCACGACGGGTGTGGCGATCTTCGCCGCGATTATCGTCGTCGCGATGACGGTTTTGGGCGAGAAGAAAAAGGCGGAGCAGCCCGTGGCGGCAACCGAGGATCCTGCGATTGGGAGTGGGTTCGATGAGTTTTAAGTTTGAGTCTTCCTACGACGGGCTGATTACCCGCGCAGATCTTAAGAAACTGTTCTGGCGCTCGATTCCCTATGAGCATTCCTGGAACTACGAGCGTATGGGACACATCGGCTTTATGTGGGCTCTCATGCCGATCCTGCGCAAGCTCTATCCGCAGGATGCGGACTTTAAGGCTGCGCTCAAGCGCCACATGGAGCTCTATAACGTCACGCCGTACATCTCGACGCTCCCCATGTCCATTGCCGCGGCAATGGAGGAGGTCAACGCTACCGACGAGAGCTTTGACACGAGCGCGATCTCCAACGTTAAGCTCGCGTTGATGGGCCCGCTTTCCGGCGTGGGCGATGCCTTCTACTGGGGCACGCTGCGCATTTTGGCTACGGGTGTCGGCACCTCGCTGGCACTGCAGGGTTCTATCCTTGGACCGATTTTGTTCCTGCTGGTGTTCAACGTTCCTCACTACATCATTCGCTATGTGCTGACGTTTGTGGGATATCGCTTTGGCTCGGACATGATCAGCAAGGTCCAGGAGTCGGGCATCATGGACACGATCGTCAAGATGGCCTCCATCATGGGCGCTATGGTGATCGGCGCCATGACCATGCAGATGGTCACGGTGGACATCCCACTCATGGTTGGCGCGGGCGATGGTGCTCAGACGCTGGCCGAGCTGCTCAACGGCATCTTCCCGGGCTTTGTCACGATGGGGCTGTTTGGAATCGTCTATCTCATGCTCAAGAAGAAGATGAATCCGCTGCTCATCATGCTGGTGATCTTGCTCGTGAGTATCGCCGGCGCATTCTTTGGAGTGCTTGGTGTTCAGTAGGGCATCCGTCATAATCAAAACAATGTAAGAGGGGGCGTCGCGCACACTGTGCTGCGGCGCCCTTTTGCCGAAAGGTGGACAAGATGGAGTATCCACAGCTTGCCGTTATGAATATCAGCCATCGTTACTTTGACCTGGAGGAGTTCTTTTCCTCGGCGGCGGCTTCGGGCTATACGTGCTGCGAGCTTTGGACAGGCGCGATGCACCTATATGTCGATTGCCATGGCTACGATTCGCTCGATCAGGTGCGGGAGCTTTCGCAGCGGTATGGGGTCCGGATTGTCGGCATTTGCCCCGAGCAGAATAACCCCAAGCCGTGGAATATCGCGGCACGCGGGGAGGAGTCGCGTGCGCGGACGCTTGCGTACTTTAAGAATGTCGTGGATATTGCGGCGGAGGTTGGGGCCGAGCAGGTCATGGTGTCGAGCGGTTGGGCGTTTTTGAACGAGCCGATCGAAGACGCATGGGGGCGCAGCGCCTCGATGCTGCGTGCGATTGCCGAGTATGCGGGCGAGCGCGGTGTGCGCTTGGTGCTTGAAGCCCTGCAGCCGGTTGAGTCGATGATCGTGAACTCGGCTGCCGATACCAAGCGCATGATCGAGATGGTCGGGCATCCGGCGCTTAAGGCGTGTCTTGATATGGGCGCCATGGCGGTGGCGGGGGATACCATCGATGATTATTTCGATGCGCTCGGCGATGACGTTGCCCATGTGCACTTTGTTGATGTCGCGTCGGATGGCACGACGCACCTTGCCTGGGGCGATGGCGACCGCGACATGCGCGCCGACCTGGATAGGCTGGTCGCGCGCGGTTATCGCGGCGTGGTTTCGGCAGAGACCTATGACTGGCGCTATTTCGCCGATCCCGCGGCAGCCGATGCTCAGGTCATGGCGGTGTATCGCCGCGCGATTGGCGCCTAAGCGAGACGGGGCGCCGAGCTGCTGTTCGGCGGATTTCGGCTGGGCGCTCGAAATGGGACGCGCTCCCCCTATGTTTCCAAATGAATACGCTGTGAGCCGTGGGAGACGATTCTCCCCGCAAGCACTCTAGTATGCTAAAGTACCCAGAAGACCGGCGGAGCTATGCCGGTCTTCTGTTCTATATGAAGCACAGCATGAGGAGGCTCACCAGATGACGGCCACACCGTGGGGATTCCGGGACATATTGCCCGAGGAGGCTCAGGCGCGCGAGGAAATTGCGCTGACGGTGAAGGGCTGTTTCAGGGAGCATCATTACCTTCCGGTCGAAACGCCGCTGCTCGAGGACAAGGGTTCGCTCGAGGAGGGTGGCCGCATCGCGGATACGCCGTTTAAGCTTTTCGATGACGACGGCCGTCTGCTGGTGGTCCGTCCCGATAACACGCTGCCGATCGTGCGCCTGGTCTCGACCCGCATGCGTGCAGCCGACCTGCCCCTGCGTCTGCGCTACGAGGCTCCGGTGGTTCGTGAGTGCCAGCGCAACGCCGGCGGCTCGCGTCAGTTTACGCAGCTGGGCTTTGAGCTTATCGGCGCGGGCGATACCGCGGGCGATGTCGAGATTGTCTCGCTGGTCGCCGAGGCCGTGCGTAAGCTCGCACTGCCCGATGCGCGCATTATCGCAGGTAGCGTGCGCCCGTTTAAGGAGCTGCTCGCGGCATGCGAGGATCGCGAGCTGGCTGCCGAGGCGCTGCGTTGCGTGCACGCCAACGACTTTGTGGGCCTCGATGCCCGCGTGGCGGAAAGCAACGAGCCCGAGGCTGTGAAGGCTGCCATTAGCGAGCTGCCGCGCCTACATGGCGGGGCCGAGGTGCTCGACCGCGTGGATGCGTTGCTGGCGGCGGCCGGTATCGTCGCGCCGCTCACGCGCGAACTGCGTGCTCTTGTTGAGGGTCTGGCCCCCGAGGATGCCCAGGTGCTGTCCTTCGACTTCTCCATCATGAATTCTTTCGATTACTACACGGGCCTGGTCTTTAAGGCCTATGCCGGCGGTCTGCCCGATCCGGTGGGTTCGGGCGGTCGCTACGACTCCATCTTTACCGGCGCATTTGGTGACGGTATCGAGGTGCCGGCGGCGGGCTTCGCCTTTTCGCTCGAGCGCTTGGAGGCCGCGCGCACCTCGGCCGAGGACGCTGCCTCCGATGGTGACCACGCCGTGGGCCGTGGCGCCGAGGGTCCGCTGCGCATCGCCGTTCCCAAGGGCTCGCTTAAGGCCGACACGCTCGACGTGCTCGAGGCTGCGGGCCTGGACGTCTCTGAGCTGCGCGATCCCGGTCGCCACCTGATTGTGCGTGGTCGCGACACGCGTGTGGGCGAGGGCGCGGTCGGCGATATTGAGTTTGTCATCGTGCGTCCCAGCGACGCGCCGGCCTTTGTGGGTTGCGGCGGTGCTGACTGCGGCATCTGCGGTTGGGACTCGCTCATCGAGGCCGACCTCAACCTGCTGCAGCTCGTCGATCTGGGCTATGGCCTGTGCACTTTCATTGAGGCGGAGCCCGCGTGGCGCGCCGGCCAGGCCGAGCGCAACTATGCCCGTCGCGGGTCGCTTCGCGTGGCTACCAAGTATCCACGCATCGCGAGCGCCTGGTATGCCGAGCGCGGCGTGAATGCCGATATCGTCTCTCTGCACGGCAATATTGAGCTGGGCCCCATCGTCGGCATGACCGACCGCATCGTGGACATTACCGCCACGGGCGCGACCTTGCGCGACAACGACTTGGTCATTACCGGTCGCATTATGGATTGCACGGCGCGCTTCTTCGTCAACCCGGGTGCCGCGCGCCTGGATCCGCGCGTGCGCAACCTGGCCGATCGCCTGGCAGCTGCCGTGAAGGACAAGCATTTTGAGCCCGTCGCGGGCTCGGCACAATAGCGCGAGCGCGCACGGGCGCCCCAACGTCCGGGCTGCGAGCCGATTGATACCGCCGCCCGGCTCCTCGTTTTTCGAACGCAACCTCAACCGATAGGGGATACCGATATGAAGACCATCAAGCTTGCTCCCGGTGAGCGCCTCGTTACCAACCAGCTCAACCGCAAGGGCGTGCTGCCACAAAACATCGTCGACGCCGCCCGCGATATCGTGGCCAACGTGCGTGCCAACGGCGATGCCGCGGTGCGCGATTACTGCCAGCGTTTTGATGGTGTTGAGCTGCAGAGCTTCCGCCTGCCGCAGGAGCAGATCGACGCCGCGCTCGAGGGCCTCGACCCGGCCTTTGTCGCCGCGCTCGAGAAGGCCGCGCGCCAGATTCGCGAGTTCCACCAGCGCGAGGTCGAGCAGAGCTGGTTTACCACGCGCCCGGACGGCACGATGCTCGGCGTTAAGGTGACCCCGCTCGCCGCGGCCGGCATCTACGTGCCGGGCGGCCGCGCGCAGTATCCCTCCACCGTGCTCATGAACGCCATTCCCGCCAAGGTGGCCGGCGTCAAGCGCGTGGTCATGGTGACTCCGCCGCAAAAGGACGGTCTGATCAGCCCCTATACGCTTGCGGCGGCCAAGCTCGGCGGCGTGGACGAGATCTATATGGTGGGCGGCGCCCAGGCCGTGGCCGCGCTGGCGTACGGCACCGAGACCATTCCGCGCGTCGACAAGATCACCGGCCCGGGCAATGCCTTTGTCGCCGCGGCCAAGCAGATCGTGTCGGGAGACGTGGGCATCGACATGGTCGCTGGCCCGTCCGAGGTCTGCGTGCTGGCCGACGCCACCGCCAAGCCCATGGTGGTCGTTGCCGACCTGATGGCCCAGGCCGAGCACGATCCGCTGGCCGCCTGCTATCTGGTGACCTGCGATGAGCAGTTTGCGCGCGAGGTCGAGGCCGGCATCGACATCCTGGTCGCGCAGTCGCCGCGTGCTGAGATCACCCGTGCCTCGCTCGACAACGAGGGCACGATTGTCGTCGCTGCCGACATGGCCGCCGCCGTCGAGGCCGTGAACACCGTGGCGCCCGAGCACTTGGAGCTGCACTGCAGGGATGCGATGGGCCTACTCGGCGGCATTCGCAACGCCGGCGCCATCTTTGTGGGCGCCTGGAGCTCCGAGCCACTTGGCGATTACGTCGCCGGCCCCAACCACACGCTGCCGACCGGCGGCACGGCCATGTTCTCCAACCCGCTTTCGGTGGAGGAGTTCGTCAAGCGTTCGAGTGTTATCTGCTATACGCCCGAGGGCCTGCTTTCCGACGCTCCCGCCACGCAGCGCCTGGCCGAGGCCGAGGGCCTGTGGGCACACGCGCTTTCGGCCGCGTTGCGCCGTCGCGTGCTGGAGCAGGGCGAGGACTCCGTGAGCGCCGAGTCGCTGGCCGCGGCCGACCTGACCAAGGTTGCCTGGCCGGGCGATACGACCGCGACGATTGCCGAGGGCGTGGACCTGGCGGCGGCTGCGACCGGCGAGGAGGCCTAATATGGCCGAGCTTTCACCCCGCATGAAGGAGCTCGTCCAGCCTTACCTGGCTGGTATTGAGCCCTACGATCCCAACTTTACGCCCACGCGCATCAACCTTTCGGCCAACGAGAACACCTATCCCGTGCCGGCTGGCGTGCGCGAGGCGGTCGATGCGGCCCTTGCTGCCACACCGCTCAACCGCTATCCCGATCCCATGTCCAACGACCTGCGCGACGAGCTCGCCGCCTGGCATGGCGTGACGCGTGAGAACATCTGCGTGGGTAACGGCGGCGATGAGCTGCTCTATAACTACCTGCTGGCGTTTGGCGGCGCGGGGCGGACCCTGCTCAACTGCCCGCCGTGCTTTAGCGAGTACGCCTTCTTTGCGTCGCTGTGCCAGACCGAGGTGCGCGACGTGTGGCGCGACCCGGCGAGCTTTGAGCTCGACCAGGCAGCCGTGCTCGCCGCGGCGCCCGAGTGCAATCTGGCCATCGTGACCTCGCCCAACAATCCCACGGGCGACGTGGCTCCGCTCGACTTTGTCGCGGCGCTGTGCGACGCCTGTCCCGGCATGGTGATGGTCGACGAGGCCTACGTTGAGTTTGCCGACGATTCGTTTGGCGCGGCAACTACGGCGCAGGGACTTATCGCCGAGCATCCCAACCTGGTGATTCTGCACACGCTGTCCAAGGCGTTTGGCGCCGCCGGCACGCGTCTGGGTTATGTGATCGCAGCGCCCGAGGTTATCGAGGTGTTCGCGGCGATTCGCCAGATCTACTCGGTCAACGTGCTGAGCCAGGCGGCGGCACTTGCCTGCGTACGTGCCCGCGATGCGTATGCGCCCGTGGTGGCGCTGGTTGCGAACGAGCGCGACCGCGAGCTGGCTTCCCTGCACGCGATGGGTGCCGCGGGCCTGCCGGTGGAGGCATGGCCGAGTGCGGCGAACTTTGTGCTCGTGCGCACTCCGCACGCCACGCGCGTGCGCGAACGCCTGCGCGACGAGTATTCCATTTTGGTGCGCGACTTTAGCTACGCGCCGGGGCTCGCTGACTGCCTGCGCATTACCGTGGGCACGCCGCAGGAAAACGAAGAAGTGCTGGACGCGTTTGCCGCGCTGGTGAAGGAGGAGATGTAGATGGGCCGTTATGCCGAGGTGACCCGTAAGACGGGCGAGACCGACATTGTCGTCAAGCTCGACCTGGATGGATCCGGCGTGTGCGATATCTCGACCGGCGTGCCGTTTTTCGATCACATGCTCAACGCCTTTGGCCGCCATGGTTTGTTTGACCTGACGGTGCACGCGGTGGGCGACGTGGAGGTCGACGCGCATCACACCGTCGAGGACACGGGCATTGTGCTGGGCGAGGCGTTTTGCCAGGCGCTGGGCGACAAGGCGGGCATCACGCGCTTTGCCGACGCGGCGATTGCCATGGACGAGTCGCTCGTGATGGCTGCCGTTGATATTTCGGGTCGCGGCCAGGCCTACTGCGAGCTGCCCGTGCCGACCGAGCGCGTGGGCAGCTTTGATACCGAGCTGGCCGTCGAGTTCTTCTACGCCTTTGCGCGCGATGCCAAGCTCACGCTGCATGTGCGCGAGCTGGCGGGCGGCAATTCGCACCACATTATCGAGGCCGCCTTTAAGGCCGTGGGTCGCACGATGCGCCACGCCTGCGAGCTGGACCCCCGCGTGCAAGGCATCCCCAGCACCAAGGGCTCGCTCTAACCTACCAAAAAGGGACAGGTTTATTTTGGCGGGTTTTATCTGCGGAAATGCTGTCTCATGCGGTGGGTGAACGTTTAACCGACCAAAATAAACCTGTCCCCTTTTGGCAGGTTTTGGACGATGAGATAAAGGAGGGTCGCGTGGGCGAACCGAAGATCGTGGTGGTCGACTACCACAAGGGCAACTTGTCGAGCGTCGTGCGCGGGCTTGCGCGTGCCGGTGCCGCGGCCTGCACGTCGGACGACCCGGAGCAGATTCGCCGCGCTGACGGCCTGGTTATCCCGGGTGTGGGCGCGTTCTACGACGCGATTGCCTTTATGCGCGAGAGCGGCGAGGCGAACGCGGTGCTCGACGCCGTTGCCGCTGGAACTCCGCTGCTCGGCATCTGTCTGGGCCTTCAGCTGTTTTTTGAGCGCGGCAACGAGGGCGTGCCTACGAGCGAGGATGTGGCCGCGGGCGCCGGCGCTTCCGAGCAGGACGGCGGTCCCTGGGTCGATGGCCTGGGCATCATGCGCGGCTCGTGCACGCGCTTGGAGTCGAGCCGTCTGAAGGTGCCGCACGTGGGCTGGGACCAGGTGCACATGACGCCCGCCGGCGCGGCCGATCCGCTGCTTGCCGGCTTTGCCGAGGGTGCCAACATGTATTTCACCCACAGCTATGCGGTGGCCGACGACGCCGATGCCGCCGACGTTTTGGCGCGCACGCACTACACGCGGAGCTTCCCGTGCATCGTGCACCATGGCAACGTGTGGGGCTGCCAGTTCCATCCCGAGAAGTCTTCGGCGCTGGGGCAGCGCATCCTTAAGAACTTCGTGAGCATCGTCGAGGAGGCCGGCCGATGATCCTGTTTCCCGCAATCGATCTGATCGGTGGCAAGGTCGTGCGCCTGGAGCGCGGCGACCGCAGCCGCTGCAAGGTATATTCCGACGACCCCGTCGCCGTGGCCCGTTCGTTTGCCGAGCAGGGCGCGAGCTGGGTGCACGTTGTCGACCTGTCCGCCGCCTTTGGCGAGGACGAGGACGCGTGCGCGGCCAACTCGGCGGCGATCAAGGCCATCTGCGACGTCGACGGTCTGTCCGTGGACGTGGGCGGCGGCGTTCGCTCGCTCGCCCGTATCGACGAGCTGGCCGGTTATGGCGCGCGCCGCATCGCACTGGGCACGGTGCTTGTGACCGAGCCGGGCTTTGCCGAGGTGGCGGCCCGCGGCTTTGGCGAGCTGCTCGTGGCAGACATCGCTGCGCGCGATGGCCAGGTCAAGGTGAACGGCTGGCGTGACGGCGCGGGCGTGGCGCTCGACGATGCCGTGGCTCAGCTCACCGAGCTGGGCTTTAAGCACCTGGTGTACACCGATATCGCGCGCGACGGCATGCAGACGGGCATCGATGTGGCGGCGTATCGTCATGTGGCCGAGGTCGCGAGCTTTCCTGTCGTGGCGTCGGGCGGCATCTCGACGCTCGATGACATCCGTGCGCTTGCCGCGGTGGGCGAGGATGCCATCGAGGGCGCCATTACCGGTCGTGCGCTCTACGAGGGCAACTTTACGCTGGCCCAGGCGCTGGCTGCCGCCCGAGGGGAGGAGTAGCCCATGCTTACCAAACGCGTGATTCCCTGCCTGGACGTCAAGGACGGCCGCGTGGTGAAGGGCGTCAACTTTGTGAGCCTGCGCGATGCGGGCGACCCGGTGGAGCTGGCCCGCGCCTACGATCGCGAGGGTGCGGACGAGGTCGTGTTTTTGGACATCACCGCGACAAGTGACAACCGCGCGACGACCATCGAGATGGCGGCGCATGCGGCCGAGGAGCTCGCCATTCCCTATACCGTGGGCGGCGGCTTCCGCGACCTGGCGGGCATGCGGACCATGGTGGCGGCTGGCGCTGACAAGGTGTCGCTTAATTCGGCCGCCGTGCGCGACCCGTCGCTGATCAGCCAGGCTGCCGCGGCGTTTGGCAGCCAGGCCGTGGTCGTGGCGATCGATGCCAAGCGCGTGGGCCTGCCCGGTGAGCCGGGTGCCGACAAGTGGGAGGTCTTCACGGCGGGCGGTCGCAACGCCACGGGCATCGATGCGGTGGCGTGGGCCGAGGAGGCGGCTCGCCGCGGCGCCGGCGAGATCTTGCTCACCAGCATGGACCGCGATGGCACCAAGGCCGGCTTCGATCTGGCGCTCACCCGCGCCGTGGCGCGCGCGGTGCCGATTCCGGTCATCGCGAGCGGCGGCGTGGGCACGCTCGAGCATTTTGCCGAGGGCGTGATCGAAGGCGAGGCCGACGCCGTGCTGGCGGCCAGCGTCTTTCACTTTGGAACGTTCAGCATTCGCCAGGTGAAGGAGTACATGGCGTCTCAAGGAATTCCTGTCCGGCTGGACTTTTAATGCTGCGGCTTGCCCAGGCACTTCGGGGCTGAGGGGCGTGCGCTGCGGCTTGTCCAGGCACCGCATCTTGCCGCTCAAACCGTCGCTCGCGTACCAAAGTACGCGTCGCTCCTCTTTCGCGGCAACCTGCGGCACCTGGACAACCCTCGCCGACCTGCGATGTTTGAATTGGGGAATTGAAATGAGAGAAATTACTACTCCAGCGGATCTTAAGTACGACGCCAAGGGGCTGATTCCTTGTGTGGTTCAGCAATATGACACCGGCGAGGTGCTTATGGTTGCTTGGATGAACGAGGAGTCGGTGGGACTGACGCTCAAGACCGGCACCACGTGGTTTTGGAGCCGTAGCCGTCAGGAGCTCTGGAACAAGGGCGCGACGAGTGGCAACATGCAGGAGGTCAAGGAGCTCTGGGCGGACTGCGACAGCGACACACTGCTGGTTAAGGTGGACTCGCCGGGTCCGGCCTGCCACACCGGCAACCGTACCTGCTTCTTTAAGAAACTCGCCTAGGGCAAGTGTCCTGTTGGGTGCTCGGCATTAATAGAAAGGATTGAACTATGGGTGTGCGCACCGCAAATGTTCAGGATGGAAACATCGGCGAGACGCTGACGGGTCTGGCCGAGGTGATTCACGGTCGTCGTGATGCATCGCCGCAGGAGAGCTACACCGCGCGTCTGCTGACCGACGTGGAGGACGAGCTGCTCAAGAAGCTTGCCGAGGAGGCAAGCGAGGTGATCATGGCTTGCAAGGATAACGACCACGATCACATTCGCTACGAGGCCGGCGACCTGATCTACCACCTGCTCGTGACGCTCGAGCGCTACGGCATCACCCTCGACGAGCTGGCCGGCGAACTAAACGCCCGCCGCCACTAAGTCAAGCTCGGGGTCCCAAGGAAGTTGCGGTGAAATAGGGACTGTTGGGGGTGCGGACAGATAGTTGGACCGTGAGGCGGTCCGGACTGGAGGTTCGCATGTACAGCAGGGAGAAGGTCGA
>CAKUHP010000022.1 GCA_934658705.1 uncultured Collinsella sp.
CCCCTCGCGCTCCTCTTTCGTGTACATCGGACTCCCTCCTGGACCCAGATTGGGTCCGAGATTTTGTCCGAGGTCCCATATATACACGGGACTTTCCCACAATCGCTCGAGCACTTGTGCTTAGCGTCACTTCGACATTGAGCTCTATGCCGCAGAACCCTTCGCCTCCCAGGGCTCGCGGCAGTCCAAGCAACAAATACGCCTCGACCTCAAAAGGCGACGCGGCACCCAATGGAACGAATTGCGATACCGCCATAAATCTATTGCCGTAACGCATCCCGCAAACATCTGAACAAAAACGGTCAAGGTCTCTGCCCAAAACCAAAGCGTCTCGACGCCATAAATTTGAAGCGGTGCCGTCCTCGGACGGGCAGCGCACCCAACCGAACGTTGTCGAAATCGCGCCCGAATCAATTGCGCGCGTAAGCTCCGCCTCAAGCGCCGCCGGCAGAGCGCACACCGCAAACAAGCCACACATCTCCGCCAATACCAAAAGAAGCTGAAGATCCGTCAGATGCCGCAACATGATGAATGCCGTCAGTAGAGGAGACGTAATCAAAAATCCATGCTCCGTTTCCAGCACGGATTCCCTGGGGAGCTCACCGAGGAACAGCCGCTGCCTAATGCTGGTAGGACAAGTCCGCTTGTTTCTCGTCCGAACCAATGTATACAACGGAAAGCCGAGCGCAACCGCAGCCGTCGGGTTACGGGCGAGATCATATCGCTGCCGGTCTTCTTCCGGCCGTGGAAGCGGCGGACACAAAGCGCGGACCTGAGGGGGCAAACGCCAGTACCTAAAAGCCGATATGTCACAAAGTAGATCCTTCATAAGCACAGGAAAACACGAATTTCAACCCAATCGGTCTCGCATTGGCACGAACGCACCAAAAAATGGCGTCGAACGGACTGCTAAGTTTTCAACAGCCCTCCCCAACTGACCAAAAGCTTGCCGAGAACTGGACGAAGCCCTGTTGAAAACCCCATTTATCTCTCAGGCGGAAGCTTTGCGCGGCAAGTGAGTAGGCTATTTGGAACACCCCGAGCAGACCGGTCATTCTGCTTTTCAAAACCGCAGGTAGATAGCTTGTTACAAAACTGCCTGGTCGCCAAAGTTCCAAAAGCCTACTCACTTAGGTTGCAGAGTGTCCCCATTAGCTGCAATTCCAAGGTTGTTAGCACTTTTGGACTCAGATCGTCATACTGAACAAGCATTTGAGTTGAGTTTTCAGAGACAGATGCGCCGTCGGCACACCAAAAACAGTCACTGATATCGATAAAAGGGATACTCGAGTGCATGAGGGCCCGTGCGAAAGAGCTTCCGCCCGCTTCGCACTCCGCAACCACGGTGCAGTAAAGGCCCGCGTCTGCATGCTCAATCGACGCCTCCCCCGCCGGAAATGCCTCGCGCACGAGTGTCACCAAACTATCACGCGCCTCACGAGCGCGAACGCGCACCCGGTTCACATGGCGCTCGTAATCGCCTGATTCGAGCAAGCGCGCCAACGCGACCTGATCTACGGAGCTGACCGATGAGGCATAAAAACCAAGCTCACGCCTAAATCGTTCCATAAGCTCATCGGGCAGGACCATATATGCTAGGCGCAGGGCCGATGACAGGCTCTTAGAAAAGGTATTGGTGTAGATGACCGATTGGGCAGCATCAATCGATGCGAGCGCGGGGATCGGCTTGCCGGCAAGGCGAAACTCGCAATCAAAGTCATCTTCGATGAGGTATCGACCCGGTTGCTCGGCAGCCCAGCTCAGCAGTGCGTAGCGACGCGCGATGCTCGTCACCAGGCCAGTCGGATATTGATGAGACGGCATCAGGTGAAGGACGTCCGCCCCGGCATTCTGCAGAGCGCCCAAGTCCACGCCCTCACCATCCAGCGGGATATGCCGAACTTCGCAGCCCATGGCCTGATAGATGTGCGTCAGTCGCAGGTAGCCCGGGTCTTCGACGGCGTACACCTTGTCCGCGCCAAGCAGCTGGACCAGCATCGTGTCGAGCAGCTGGGCGCCCGCACCGATGACGATATTGTCGGGATTGACATTCATGCCCCTCGTCCCGCGCAGATGATGAGCGATCGCGCGTCGCAGCCGAGCGGTGCCTTGCGCAGGTGCGGGCGAGAAGATTTCGCGCTCATCTTCGGACGTCAGCGTTGCCCGCAGAGCACTTTGCCAGAGACGTGCGGCTTCCAAGGCAGATGGAGAGAGCGGAGCGAATTGCTCAGGCTGTCCACCAGCATCATGTGCGTTAAGGCCCGCAGGAGCGGAATCTCGATCGGCATCCTCCGCAGCCGAAGCCAGAACCGGGGCTTCGGGAAGCTCGCACGCGTAGTAGCCACGACGCGGCTTTGAGCAAATATAACCCTCGGCGAGCAACTGGCTATATGCATTTTCGATCGTAATGACACTGATTCCCAGATGGCTGGCAAAGGCACGCTTGGAGGGCAGATGCTCCCCCGCCGCAATGCGACCAGCAACGATATCATCTCGAATTTGCTGGTAAACATACTCATAGAGCGATGCTCCGCCACGTTGTTCCAAATTGTAGTCAAGCATGAGTTTGCCACCTGACCTTATCGTGTCATTCAATCTGGTATTAGTCTGACCTTGTTATTATCTCGAAAACTGATTATTCCGCCATACCCAGCTCCCCTATAGGATGTTCCGTCAAGCAATGCACATGCCAACCAAGGGAGCAACCATGGCAGAACAGACCAGCAAGGCCGATCGCGTCAAACTCAACCGCGAGCTCGCGCAGATGCTCAAGGGCGGCGTCATCATGGACGTCACCACGCCCGAGCAGGCACGCATCGCCGAGGAGGCGGGCGCCTGCGCCGTCATGGCACTCGAGCGCATTCCGGCCGATATCCGTGCCGCGGGCGGCGTGTCGCGCATGAGCGATCCCAAGATGATCAAGGGCATCCAGGAGGCCGTCTCCATCCCCGTTATGGCCAAGTGCCGCATCGGCCACATCGTCGAGGCCCAGGTCCTGCAGGCCATCGAGATTGACTACATCGACGAATCCGAGGTTCTCTCCCCTGCCGACGATGTCTACCATATCGACAAGACTCAGTTTGACGTGCCGTTTGTCTGTGGTGCTCGCGACCTGGGCGAAGCGCTGCGCCGTGTTGCTGAGGGCGCCACGATGATTCGTACCAAGGGCGAGCCGGGCACGGGCGACGTCGTTCAGGCCGTGCGCCATATGCGCAAGATCCAAAAGCAGATCCGCGACGTTGTTGCCCTGCGCGACGACGAGCTTTTTGAGGCAGCCAAGCAGCTGCAGGTTCCGGTCGAGCTGGTGCGCGAGGTCCATGCCACGGGCAAGCTCCCCGTCGTAAACTTTGCTGCTGGCGGCGTGGCAACCCCTGCCGACGCAGCGCTGATGATGCAGCTGGGTGCCGAGGGCGTCTTTGTGGGCTCGGGCATCTTTAAGAGCGGCGACCCCGCCAAGCGCGCCGCCGCCATCGTCAAGGCCGTCGCCAACTTCACCGACGCCAAGCTCATCGCCGAGCTTTCGGAAGACCTGGGTGAGGCCATGGTCGGCATCAACGCCGACGAAATCGAGATCATCATGGAGGAGCGCGGACGCTAGTCCGGCAGAAAGGATCGCACATGAGCGATTACGCAGACCAGACGGTCGCCGTGCTGGCGGTCCAAGGCGCTTTTGCCGAGCACGAGGCAAGACTGTCCGAGCTGGGCGCACGTTGTATCGAGCTGAGGCAGGCGGCCGATTTGCAGCAGAACTTTGACCGCCTGGTCCTCCCCGGCGGCGAGTCCACCGTTCAGGGCAAGTTACTTGCCGAGCTTGGTATGCTCGATGAGCTTCGCACCCGCATTGTTGAGGGCATGCCCGTCTTGGGCACCTGCGCCGGCTTGATTCTGTTGGCGCGCGACCTTGCCGCCCACGACGATAAGGGGACGCCGCGTCTGGCAACCATGGATGTACTCGTTGAACGTAATGCCTATGGCAGACAGCTCGGCAGCTTTCGAACCAAGGGGCAAGTGACCGGAATCGATGGCGAGGTACCGCTGACGTTTATCCGTGCACCCCGCATCGTCGAGGTCCACGGCGACGCCAAGGCCTTAGCGGAAGTCGACGGCCGCATCGTTGCCGCCCGCCAAGGCAACCAGCTCGGCGTAACCTTCCACCCCGAACTCGACGAAGACACTCGCCTCCACGAGCTGTTCCTGCAGATGTAGACAGATAATACGAGCGTGGATTTTCGGACACATAGAAATTGAGAGTGGATAATCTCCCACTTTGAGCCAACATTCAGGCCAAAACCGGGAGATTATCCACTCTCATTCTGACTAGTCGTTGGGGACGTTCTTAAACGACTAGTCAAACAAGAACGTCCCCAACGACTAGTCATTAAAGAACGTCCCCAATGACTACCTTGGACCGTGACAACGCCGCAGGTAGAGAACGGACAGCGAGCGCCCGCCAGAGCGAACAAATTGGCATGAAAAGAGGACGGCATAGACCTTCTGGTCATGCCGTCCTCTTTGAATGACAAGTTGTCGCTCTGGTGGGCGCGCAGCGTCAACTGGTTACGCGGTTTGGTAAAACCGCGTAACTAATTAGAAACGGTTGCCGCGGAAGCCGCCGCCGTTGCGGCCGCCACGATCGCCACCGCGACCGCCGCGGTCGTTACCGCGGTTGCCGCCAAAGCCACCACGGTTGCCACCGCGGTCGCCATAGCCACCACGGTTGCCGCCGAAGCCGCCACGACCGCCACGGTCGCCGCCACGGTCACCAAAGCCGCCACGGCCGCCACGATCGCCACCGCGACCACCACGGTCGCCACCACGGCCACCGCGATCGCCAAAGCCGCCACGACCGCCACGGTCGCCGCCACGGCCACCGCGATCGTCACGACCGCCGCGAGGACCGCGGTCCTCGTCCAGGCCCATGGCGACGAGCGGGGCGATAACCTTATCGAGGGCAGCCATCAGCTCGGTGGCCTCCTCGTAAGAAAGCTCGGGCAGGAGCTTCTCCTTCTTGTTGGCAAGCTCGGTCAGGCCCTCGGCAGCATCCTCGGCAGCGAAGACGACGATCTTGCGCATATCGCCCTCGGCATCGTCGATACGACCGACCAGGTCGGCAGCCTCGGCCTCGGCCATCAGGCCATCGAGCTCACGAAGGCGCATGCCCAGCAGATCGGACATCTCCTTCTGCTCCATCTTGGGCTTGAGGTCAAGGAGCTTAATGGCGCGCTCGATGTTCGCCATGCGCTCGGCCTTGGCCTCCTCCTCCTTGGAAATAGCAAAGCGACGGCTGCGCAGCAGGCGGGCGGCCTTCTGCATCTTGTCCATCAGCTCTTCGTCATCGTAATCTGCGGCGGCCTCGACAACCTCGGCCTCCTCCTCGGCGGAAACCTCGTCAGCAGCCTCAACCTCGGCAGCTTCGGTCTCCACGGTCTCGACTGCCTCAACCTCGGCAGCCATGGTCTCGTTCTCGGTCTCGTTCATGATCTCTTCGTTCTCAGACATGAGACTCCTTCTTGGCCCTCTCGGGCATCATCGCCCCATTCGCGGGGCCCGTCGCGCACTCTTTGCGCTTATAAATCATGCCTCTCGGCAAAACGTCCATTAGTTTATGGTGTCGTCCGCTAATCTAGCTGCAGAATCTATGTGCACACATTAATGCGACATGTCGCGGTATCATGACTTGAATCAAATGCGCCCACCTTAAGGAGCCCGCCATGATCAAACCCATCATGAAGTCCGAGTTCTTTTTACGCCTGCCCTCCGAGGACGCCGGCCCCGAAGACGCCGCGACCGGGCAGGATCTTCTGGACACGCTGCACGAGCATGAACACGAGTGTGTGGGGCTTGCCGCCAACATGATCGGCGTACGCAAGCGCATCATCTGCGCAAAGGACGGCAGTAAGTCGTTGCTCATGTACAACCCACAGATTCTTGAGCAGGTCAACGCCTACCAGACAAGCGAAGGATGCCTTTCGCTGGTCGGCGAGCGCCCCTGCACACGTTATCGCCGCATTAAGGTGGAGTATCTGGACGAGAACTTCGTCCACCGCATCAAGAACTTCTCGGGCTACACCGCCGAAATCATCCAACACGAAATCGACCACTGCCAGGGCACCGTTATATAAGTTCCGCCGGTCAAGCATTTCCCACGCCCCGCAGGTCCACAAAATAGCTCCCCGCAGCCAAGCAACTGCAGGGAGCTTTTCATAGTGCGGAGCTTCTATCCCATTAGCTCTGGCGATAATGATCGAAGAAATCGGCGAGGTCTTCGAGGGACTCTTTGAGCACTTCCATGCGCGGCAGGTACACGATGCGGAAGTGGTCGGGCTCGGCCCAGTTAAAGCCGCCGCCGCGCGTGATCAGAATCTTCTTCTCGTGCAGCAGGTCGAGGGCGAACTGCTCGTCGTCGGTGATGTTGAACTTCTTCACGTCCATCTTGGGGAAGATGTAGAACGCCGCACGCGGCTTGACCACCGAGATGCCGTCGATCTTGCTAAGCGCCTCATACACATAATTGCGCTGCTCGTAGACACGACCGCCGGGGCGAATGTAGTCGTTGACAGACTGATGGCCACCGAGCGCCGTCTGAACGATGGACTGAGCCGGCACGTTAGAGCACAGGCGCATGTTCGAAAGCATGTTGATGCCCATAATAAAGTCGCTCATGCAACGCTGGTTGCCCGAAAGCACCATCCAGCCAATACGGTAGCCCGCGATCATGTGTGACTTGGAAAGGCCGCTAAAGGTGACGCAGGGCAGGTCGGGCGCGAGCGAAGCAATCGAGACGTGCTCGTAGCCGTCCATGCACAGGCGGTCGTAGATCTCGTCGGCAAAGATCATCAGCTGATGCCTGCGCGCGATCTCGACGATACCCTCGAGTACCTCGCGCGGATAGACCGAGCCCGTGGGGTTGTTGGGGTTGATGATGACGAGGGCCTTGGTCGCGCTCGTGATCTTGGACTCCATATCCTCCAGGTCGGGATACCAATCGGCCTGTTCGTCGCACAGATAGTGCACGGGATGACCGCCGGCAAGGGTTGCGCACGCCGTCCACAGCGGATAGTCGGGGCTGGGGATCAGGATCTCGTCGCCATTGTCGAGCAGCGCGTTCATCGAAAGCTGAATGAGCTCGGACACGCCGTTGCCCGTATAGATATGCTCCATCTGAACGTTGGGCAGGCCCTTGATCTGCGAGTACTGCATGATCGCCTTGCGAGCGGAGAACAAGCCGCGCGAGTTGGAATAGCCCTCGCAGTCGGGCAGCTGCTGACGCATGTCCTTGATGACCTCATCGGGCGTGCGGAAACCGAAGGGCGCCGGGTTGCCGATATTGAGCTTGAGGATGCGCTCGCCCTCGTCCTCCATGCGGGCGGCCTCGTCGACGACGGGGCCGCGCACGTCATACAGGACGTTATCGAGCTTGGTGGATTTAGAGAAAGTGCGCATGGTAGTGCTCCTTGCAATTTGAGCCGTGGGACTAGGTTCGGATTTGGCAACGTTATGGGACGAGGGCGTCTCGCCTTGGTCGGCGTCACTGGCGAGCAGCCAGGTAACATCGACCTCCAAAATACGGGCGAGCAGCTCTGCCACATCGCGCCGCGGGATCGTCTTGCCGCTCACATATTGGCTCATCTGACTCTTGCCGAGTTTTTTGCCGAGCATCTCCGATGCACGAATCACGTCCGACTGGCGAACGTCGCGATCGGACATAGCCTGTCGCAGGCGATCGCTAAACGTCTCTTTGGCCACAGGAACCTCCTTGCTGGCAAAGTTCAATTTATAGAACACGAATTGAACCTGAGTTCAATTTAGGCAGCAGTATAGCGCGGCACATAGTACGAAAGTTCAATTTCATAAAGAAATGCACCAAGTTCCAAGATTTGCTCCAGAGCAGATAACAGTGTGCACCATTAGAGATATTCGAGAAATCGAGTCGCCGCAAGCGAAACGTCGGCCGTGCGGTATATGGCATTGATTTGCCGATGAGGATGCCCCTCCAGCGGCCGGATAGCGACATCAAACTGACAGCGGCGCAAGATGAGTGCCGGAAGAACACTCACGCCCAATCCGTCCTCGACCATGGCCATGATCGCATAGTCGTCCCAAGTCGACAGCTTGGAGCGCACCGTTAGGCCCGCACGGCGGAACAGCGGCGTAATCTCGTCGTCGCTACCGCGCTCCAGCAGGATAAATTGCTCGTTGGTCAAATCGGCAAGAGAAACGACATCCGCATCGGCAAGCGAAGAGCTCGCTGGCACTACGGCCATCAGCTCATCTTGCGCCAACGGCCGTGACGTCATGCCGACACCGCGTGGCTCGCGCGGAATAAAGCCCAGGTCGCAGCGGCCTTCCGCCACCCATTGCTCAATTTCGGAGTAGTCGCCCATCAGCAGTTCGTAATCGACATCCGGGTGATCGGCGCGAAAGCGCGCAATGACCGGTGGCAGCACATGAGTCGCCACACTCGAAAACGTTCCGATGCAGATTTTGCCGCGCATAAGCCCACGCATCTCGTCCACGCGTCGCTGCAGGCGGCCAAACTCCTCGCATAACGCCTCGACCGCCGGCATGATCTGCCGACCATCGGCAGAAAGTACCACGCCCTCGCGGCTGCGATCGAGCACCTTAAAACCCCAGTCGGCCTCAAGATCGCCCACCATGCGACTCACGCCCGACTGCGAATAGCTCAGGCGCTCAGCGGCACGCGTAAAGCTGCCGGCGCGCACCGTTTCGAGCAGCACTTGCATCTTTTGGATATTGGTCTCCACGACACGCCCCGCCTTTGCATGAGTATTTGTCATGTCTCCCATGCATTATATTCGCTTTTCTTCTATTGCCCGCTACTCCATAGTGAACTTGCACGGATATAGAGGGGACGGCAGTGCATGAACAACGGATTGCTTACATACCTAGCAGCATTGCTGCTGTTTGGCTCTAACGGCATCATCGCCGCGGCCATCGCACTGCCAAGCTCCGATATCGTGCTCCTGCGCACGTTTTTGGGTGCGCTCTCGCTCATCATCATCCTCGTCACTACGCAACGCCATAAGTTGCAGGCACCGTCTCGTCCCCGCGAAGCCGCTGCCCTTATTCTCTCGGGCGCTGCGCTGGGTGCCAGCTGGATATTCCTGTTTCGCGCCTACCAGACCATTGGCGTTGGCATCTCCTCGCTGCTGTATTACTGCGGCCCCATCATCGTTATGGCCCTCTCCCCGTTCATCTTTGGAGAAAAACTGACTGGCGGTAAAATCGCCGGCTTTATCGCCGTTGCCTGCGGTGCTTTCCTTATCGCAGCACAAGGCCTGGGCGGCAACATGCCCATCTCGGGCATCCTCTGCGGCATCGCCTCAGCCTTCTGCTATGCGCTGATGGTCATCGCCAGCAAGGGGGCGCCGCACATCGAGGGCCTCGAGAACTCCACCCTCCAGGTGAGCGCCGCCTTTGCGACCGCGCTGGTTCTCACGCTCATCACGCAGGGCGTCCCCTCGTTTTTCTCCCCCAGCATCGCCACCGGCATCGATTGGTGCGCCGTCGCCATGCTCGGCGTCGTCAACACCGGACTCGGCTGCCTGCTCTACTTTAGCGCCGTCGCTAAACTGCCTGTACAGACCGTCGCCGTCGTCGGCTACCTCGAGCCGCTTTCGGCTGTCGTCTTCTCCGTCGCCCTTTTGGGCGAGGCCATGACGCCCATCCGTCTGATGGGAGCCGCGCTGATCATCGGCGGAGCGATCTTCTGCGAAATCGCCGGCAAACGCGCAAGCGCCAAGGCCGGTATCGCCCAGGCAGTACGCGCCTAAACGCCCCTCTTCAGTTCAAAGCAGGGGTGCGTCCGCGGTTAACACACTGCAGCAAACCACACAGCGGATTCGCCCCTGTTTTGAAATGTCGTCAGCGCAAACGAATACTCCCCAGCTGGGGATTATTGTCTAAAGCACCCCGATGTGCCAAACTGCTCTTATATATAAAGACGGCATAAAAGATTTCTGTCCCGACAGAAATTAGATGTCTAAGGGAGTCCACGTGGCACACAACAAACTGGAGACAAGTCTCCAAGACCAGCAGAGTCAGGGCGGGCACGGAGCCATCCCCCTCTCCGCCGGTATGTTGCTCGTTACGCTCGGCGTCGTCTACGGCGACATCGGCACGAGCCCCATGTACACCATGAAATCAATCGTCGCCAATAACGGCGGCATCGGCACCGTCAGCGAGGACATGATCCTGGGCGCGCTTTCGCTCGTCATCTGGACCATGACGCTCGTGACCACGGTCAAGTACGTGCTGATCGCCATGAAGGCCGACAACCACAACGAAGGCGGTATCTTCGCCCTGTTCAGCCTCGTGCGCAAGGTGGCGCCGTGGCTGATTCTGCCCGCCATGATCGGCGGCGCGGCGCTGCTCGCCGACGGCATCCTCACCCCCGCCGTCACGGTCACCACGGCCATCGAGGGCCTGCGCACCATCGAGTGGGGCCATGCGCTACTGGGCGATGGCCAGACCAACGTGATCATCATCACCATCATCATTATCTGCGGCCTGTTTGCCATGCAGCGCGCCGGTACTTCGTCGATCGGCAAGCTGTTTGGCCCGCTCATGACGCTATGGTTCCTGTTCCTTGCGGGCGCCGGCCTGTTCAATATGCTCGGCAACCTGTCCATCCTGCGCGCGCTCAACCCCATCCGCGGCATCATGTTCCTGTTCTCGCCCATCAACCACTCGGGCATCATGGTGCTCGGCTTCGTCTTTCTGTCGACGACCGGTGCCGAGGCGCTCTACTCAGACATGGGCCACGTGGGCAAGGCAAATATCTATGCATCTTGGCCGTTCGTAAAGGCGGCGCTCATCCTCAACTATCTGGGCCAGGGCGCTTGGCTGCTCGCCAACAACTCCAATCCCCAGATGCTCGCGATGGACATCGTCAACCCGTTCTACATGATGCTCCCCGAGCCCCTGCGCCCCTTCGCCATCGTGCTTTCGGCCGTGGCTGCCATCATCGCCTCGCAGGCGCTCATCACCGGATCGTTCTCGCTGGTATCCGAGGCCACCCGCCTCAACCTCATGCCGCACCTGCGCATCCACTACCCCAGCGACACTAAGGGCCAGCTCTATATTCCGCTCGTCAACAACATCATGTGGATCGGCTGCATCTTCATCGTGCTGCTGTTCCAAAACTCCGAGCGCATGGAGAGCGCCTACGGCCTCGCCATTACCGTGACCATGCTCATGACCACGACGCTTTTGACGAGCTACATCGCCGGCATCATGAAGCACAAGCTGGGCGCCTGCGTCTTCGCTCTGCTCTTTGGCGCCATTGAGCTGTGCTTCTTCGCTTCGTGCCTCACCATGTTCTTTGACGGCGGCTACGTCATGATCTTCCTGGCCTCGCTGCTGTTTGGCCTTATGTATGTGTGGCGTCGCGGTACCGCTATCGAGCGCACGCAGACGATCCTGCTGCCCGTCTCCAAATACATCGACCAGCTCAACCGTCTGCGCAACGACGAGACCTATCCCGTGCTCGCCGACAACCTGGTGTTCCTCACCAACAGCCCCGACCCGCTCACGCTCGACCGCGACGTGCTCTATTCCATCTTGGACAAGCACCCCAAGCGCGCCAAGGCATATTGGTTCATCAACGTGCACGTTACCGACGAGCCCTATACGCACGAGTATTCCGTCGAAACCTTTGGCACGGACTTTTTGTTCCGCGTGCGCCTAGACTTGGGCTTTAAGGTCAACCAGCGCATCAACGCCTATCTGCGTCAGATCGTCGGCGACTTGATGACATCGGGTGAGCTGCCGCCGCAGCATCACACCTACTCCATCTACGAGACCCGCGGCAACGTGGGCGACTTCCGTTTTTGCATGCTGCGCAAGATGCTCGCCCCCGAGACGGACATCAACCGCAACGACCACCGCGTGATGGCCATCAAGTACGCCGTCCGCCGCGCCTGCGGAAGCCCGGCACGCTGGTACGGTCTTGAGAACTCGGCCATCATCATCGAGTACGTGCCTCTCTTTGCCCGCATGCGTCCGGCGGTCAAACTCATACGCACCCATGTGCCGCTCGAGGTCCAGATCGAGGAAGCCGAGGAAATGGAAGTCGATATCTTCTCGGACGACCTGGTCAACGGCAACGAAGCCGGCAGGAACATGGACGTCGACCCCACCGAGTTGCTCGAGAGCGTCGCCGATACGCCCGAACAGCAACAGCTCGACGGCCTCGAGAGCGCCCAGCTCAACGACGCCAACTTCTAGCGACGTCGCGCATCAACGACAGCGCCCCTGCACCTCACAGGAGATGCAGGGGCGCCTTGCATTTCAGTAAAGCCGTCGGCTACGAACGACGCGGCTCGGGAACCACGAGCTTATCGGGGCTCGCGCCCTCGGCATCCATCAGGCTCACGTAGCGAATCGACGGATCCTCATACATCGCGTAGTAATAATTGCCCGTGCGCGCGCTAAAGCATCCGGTATAGATAGTCTTCTCGAACTTGCCATCGCCCATCCTGGACGCCCCCTCGATCATCACCACGCCCTCGAGCGAGCGGAACATACGGACGACGTTTTCGGCCTCGCTCTCTTTTTGCGGATAGTTGGCATTGAGATACGCCGCCTTTACAAAACGGCTCGGCGAATAGCAATCACCCGGAATACCGCGCATGCCGGCGCCCGCGCCATAGGGCTTGAGTTCGGCGCCACGCCATGTCGCCGTCTGCGGAAAATCGCTTGTGGCTGTGATATAGGTGCGCAGGTTTTCCATGTGCCACGGGAAGGTCGGCTGGTTGGCAAGGGTGTCGACCGGATCGTCGTATACATGAAGGCCGTCAGCCATCATCTCGACCACGATGCTACGCTGGCTGTCGCCGATAATCCAATGGAGCAGCGACACGCCCAGCCCCTCTCCTGCAGATTTGGCGACAATCACCGTATCGCGCAGCGCAGCCTCGACCTCGTCGACCGTCGAGAACGTCGCTGCCACCCACAGGGGAAACTCATAGGCCGCGATATTGGTCTTGCCGTCGACAGGGTCCTCGGCATACTCGGCATAACCCGGGAAATTGAGACCCGCCACGGCGAGACCCGCATCGTTGCCGCAGTCGAAGAACATAGGGTAGTTCTTGCAATCGATGCACATACCGATCACCGCGTGTGCCGCTGTCGTGTCGTCGATAAACGAATACGGAATGTGAAACCCGCGTGGCATCACGCGAACCTGTTGGCCGTAGTCAAAACTCCAGTCAAGGTTGCGGCCCAGATACATGTGGCCAGAATTATCGGTAAATCGAATGCTCGTGCACATAGCGCCTCCTAGCTTTACGTTCTTGCTAAGGTCATTGTCACCAAACAAAAAGGCGCTAAACACAAAAGCCCGGACATGACAACAATGTCATGTCCGGGCTTATACAAGCAAGATAAACTCAACCAAGTCAACCCCGCAGGTCGTCTAAGGGGTCAAAGTGCCGCAGATTGCCACGAAAGAGGAGCGAAGCGTACTTAAGGTACGCGAGCGACGATTGAGCGGCAAGGTGCGGTGCTTTGGTCCCCTTAGACCAACTTTCCTAGACAGTGGTCGATCATATGTTGGACCATCTGTGCCTCGAAGCCCACAAAGTCCTGCTTGCGCTCGCGCATCTTGCCGTCGACGATCACGTCATAAGCAACCTTGCACTTGATATAGCGCGTGGACTTGGTGATCTCCTCGTGCGTCAGGCAGCTCTCCTCCATCTTGCTGGCGCCCAGGCCAAACACCAGACGGGGGTTGTAGAGCACGTGGGGCTCGCCGGCATCGTCCAGGTAGACGCAAACCTTCTTGGTAACGCCAATCTGGTTAGCGGCAAGGCAGCCGGCATCGTCGAGCGACTTGATGGTATCGATCAGGTCCTGTGCGACCGACTCGTCCTCGACGGTCGCAACCTCGCAACGCTGGGACAGGATAGCCTCGTCGTGGCAAAGCTCTTTAATCATACGTTCCTCCATAGGGGTCGTTGTAACCGCTTAAGTATACGGTACCCACACATTTTCATGCGAAAAATACCGTCCGTCTGCTACAAAGCGCCGAACATCAACATGCGAGGAACAACAGCGTCGTAAAGGGGCTATAGTAGGTGAGTTCGTGTCAATCGGCCTAAACTCGGGGCCGAACAAGGAAAGGGTATGCATGGACGAACTATTTCACGTCAGCGAGCGCAAGCCCACAATCGGGACCGAACTCCGCGCTGGACTGACAACGTTCCTGGCGATGGCCTACATCATCGCCGTCAACCCCGCGGTACTCTCGGGCGCCGGCATCGATGCAGGAGCGCTCGCTTGCGCCACCTGCCTGGGCGCTGGCATCATGACCATCTGCATGGGCATCTTCGCCAACCGCCCGCTCGCCTGCGCGTCGGGCTTAGGCGTCAACGCGATGATCGCTGGAATCACCACCACCGTCTGCGGCGGTGACTGGCACGTGGCCATGAGCGTCATCTTCCTTGAGGGCGTCGTCATCTTGCTGCTCGTGCTTTGTGGCCTGCGCGAGGCCATCATGGACGCCATCCCGGTTGTCCTGCGTCACGCCATCTCGGTGGGTCTGGGCCTGTTCATCGCCATGATTGGCCTGTGCGATGCCGGCATTATCACCGCTGGCGCCGGTACACTCGTCGGTCTGGGCGACATCACCTCCCCCACCTTCATCGTCGGCATCATCTCCATCCTGGTGACAGTCGCCCTCGCCTGCCGCAACGTCCCCGGCTCGCTGCTCATCGGCATCGTCGTCGCCGTCATCGCCGGTATCCCCCTAGGTGTGACCCAGGCTCCGACCGGTATCATCGCCCCGCTCGACTTCTCGAGCATCGGTGGCCCCATCGCCGACGCCGGCGGCGTGCCCGCCATCGTCAAGGTCCTTACCGACCCCGCGCTCCTCGTCATCTCGTTCTCGCTGCTCATGAGTGACTTCTTCGACACCATGGGCACCGCGATGGCCGTGGCCAAGCAGGGCGAGTTCCTCACCGACGACGGCAACGTCGAGAATATCAAGGAGATCCTGATCGTCGACTCCGCCGCCGCTGCTGTGGGCGGTTTCATGGGCGTCTCCTCCATCACCACCTTCGTCGAGTCCACCTCCGGCGCCGCCGACGGTGGCCGCACGGGCCTCACCTCCGTCACCACCGGCGTGCTGTTCATCCTCGCCGCCTTCTTCTCCCCCGTCGTCTCCATCGTTTCCAGCGCTGCCACCTGCGGTGCCCTGGTCTACGTCGGCTACCTCATGATGAGCGAGGCCTCCGAGATCGACTGGTCCGATGTCTCGCAGGGCTTCCCGGCGTTTATGATCGTCGCCGGCGTGCCCTTCACCTACTCCATCTCCGCCGGCATCGGTCTGGGCTTTATCGCCTACGTGGTCGTCGCGCTCTTCAAGGGCGAGGCCTCCAAGATCAAGCCGCTCATGTGGATTGCCGCCCTCGCCTTCCTCGTCTACTTCTTTGTGGCGTAACGGCAAGGACGCTAAAGTAAAACAACAAGGCGCGGAGTCGCATCGAGCGGCTCCGCGCCTTTCTTTTAAAGCAAGGCAACGCGTAGGCACGCGGTTTATTGTTTCCCGAGATTTTTGGACATTTTGCCCTCCAAACGGCACTACCGCCCGCCGCATCCTGCAGATACGCTGGATGCAGTCGCATAGGCCCTATGAGGATGGGAGCAACCATGGCAGCCTTGTTCACGACCCCCAAGCGCAATGACAAAACCTCAGGAGCCCGTTTTGCCGAGCCCGACGTGCGTCGTCGCATAGCGGTCGCACACGGCAGCTGGCGCCGCGTGACCCGCCGCATCGTCGTGGGCGCCGTATGCGCGCTCACGGTGAGCTCGCTGCTCATGCCGAGCGTCTCGCTCGCGGCCGAGTGGGTGGATGTCGGAGGAACCCAGTACTACGCCGCGGCAGGCGACGAGGCCGGCACCTGGAGTTGGGACGGCGCCGACGACATGAAGCTCAACGGCTATGACGGCGGTACGATCAAGGCTGCCGGCAAGCTCAACTTGAGTTATGGGGGCGACAACACTGTCACCAATAACAACGGCCGTGGCATCCTGGTCGAGGAGGGCGCGAATGAAAACGCCGAGCTCAATATCCAGGGTGGCGCATCCGACACGCTCAACGTGACATCGTCCAGCGACGCCATCATCTCTATCGGCGACATCAACATCGACGGAGCGGGAACCGTCAACGCCACGAGCACCGGGTTCGACGCTATCGATGCTAAGGGAGATCTTACCATCAAGGGTTCGGGCAACGTCAACGCCACGGGTGATTCTGATGGCATCAGGGCTGGCGGCAACATCACGATCGACAATAGCGGAACCGTCACCGCAAAGGCCTTCGAAGAGAAAGGTATCCAGGCCAACGAGAACCTCACCATCAAGGGCGGCGGCAAGGTAGAGGCAAGCTCTATCGAGGACGAGGCGATTTTGGCCGAAGGCAACATCGAGATTTCTGGTGGTAGCCAGGTCAAGGCAAGCTCCAAGGAAGACTATGCCGTTAAGGCCAAGGGCAGCCTCACGGTCTCGAACGCATCCCTCAACGCAACTGGCATCGGATATGGTATCTATGTCTACGAGGGCATCACGCTCGATGGCGCGAACGTGACAGTCCGAGCAAGCTCAGACGGCGGCGACGTCCTCGCCCTCTACACCGACGAGGATGACATCGTCATCAAGAACGCCTCGACCGTGGACGCACTCGCAGAAGGCAGGTTCTCGGTTGCAATCTCCACTAGAAACACCCCGTCCAACGGCGCGGGTGGCCACATCTACATCAGCGACTCTGTTGTCAAGGCTATAGCCCGTTATGTTGAGACCGATGGCGGCCCCGACCACTACAGCAACGACCAAGGTGGCGAGGCCATCCCCGAGCACAAAGGCGTGAACCTCGGCATCTACGCCTCGACCTACGAGGGCATCACGCCCGCGACCATCTCGATCGTCCGCAGCAAGGTCACGGCCGAGGGAGACACGGCGGCGATCTTCGCCCTCGTCACAAGCGAGGACGGCAAGGCGATCGGCACCATCGAGATCAAGGACGCCACCATCCAGACGCCCGCAGGCGGCAAGGTCATTGACTATCGCAGCAAAGGAGAGTTCGACGACGGCGGCGTTTTCTATGAGGCGGGCCAGACCATCGGCACGGGCGACGCCACGATCGACTCCCCCTACGACGCAGCTGTCGCTAAGAGCACGGTCATCGCACCCCCCGAGGAGACCAAACCCGAGGAGAAGCCCGGCGAGACCAAGCCCGAGGGCCCCAAGCCGGGTTCCAAGTCCGAGGGCACGAAAACGACCAAGACCGTCGCGGCCGCAACTACGGGAGCCAAGACCACCGGCAAGCTCGCGGCAACCGGCGACGCCTCGGGCGCCGTCATCGTAGCGACCGCCCTTGCGGGAACAGCCGCCATCGCCGCTGGCGCCGCAGTGAGCCGCAAGCGTTCATAGACGCCCTTCAACACGGACCGACACTTTTAAAGCCGCCTAGTCTGCGCACCGTTTAGCAACGCCACCGCCAAACTCCCATCCGGCGGTGGCGTTTTTCTGTTTGCGCCCGCACGACGCGCGCGAATGTTCTTGATGTTGCCTAACCGGTATACGCTGGCGTGAGACAATTGGGGCTGTCGATATCGCAACACTGAGAGAAGCCTACCTTGGAAGCGCATCAAAAGCAGATAACCGTCTATTCGAGTCATGCGGAAGACGCGCCCGTCATCTACCTCCCCGTGGTCATGGGCGATGGTCGTGATGTTTATGACCGCTGCCGAGAGCTCGGCTGCCCGCCGTTCACCCTTGCCGCCATTGGCGGGCTCGATTGGAATCGCGAGCTGAGCCCTTGGGAATGCGACGGAATCGTGCGCGATGCCGAGCCTTTCGGCGGCCAAGCTGCCGGTTTTCTTGATGAGCTGCTGAATCAGATAATCCCCCAGGTCGAATCGTCGCTTCCCCAGCCGTCCACCTGGCGCGGCATTGCCGGCTACTCGCTGGCGGGCCTCTTTGCACTGTGGGCCCTTTGGCAAACCGACGCCTTTGACCGCGCCGCGAGCGCATCGGGGTCGCTGTGGTTTCCCGGCTTTATCGACCGAGCCAGCGCGGCACCATTTGCCGGCAGCCCGCAAGCCGTCTATCTGTCGCTCGGTAAAAAGGAAACCAAGACGCCCAACCGCATGATGCGTCACGTGCTCGACGACACGCGTGCAATGGAAGAGTTACTCGTCGAGCGCGGCATTCCAACAACGCTGGAGCTCAACCCCGGCAATCACTTTGCCCAAACCGGCTTGCGCATGGCGCGTGGCATCTACTGGATACTGACGCATTAAAAATGGCGCCCACGCGTACGCATGGGCGCCATTTTCTTGTTTAGCTGAATACAGCTGCTACTCGGCAGCCTCCTCGAGCTCGGAAGTATCGAACTCAAAGTCGTTACCGGGCAGGATGGCGTTGAGCACAATACCCACCAGCGAACCTACGGCAAGGCCCGAAAGCGAAATCGTCACGCCGCCCAGCTCCAGCACGATGGCACCGGCGGTGCTGTAGGCAATGCCGAGCGAAAGTACGAGCACCAGAGCGGCCACCAGCACGTTACGGTTATTCTGGAAATCGACCTGGTTCTCGATGAGGTTGCGGACGCCCACGGCGCTGATCATGCCGTAGAGCACGAGCGACACGCCGCCGATGACGCACGCCGGCATAGCAGCGATGACCGCGGCGAACTTGGGGCAGAACGAAAGCACGATGGCACAGCACGCGGCGATGCGGATCACGCGCGGGTCGAACACGCGCGTCAGGGCGAGCACACCGGTGTTCTCGCCATAGGTGGTGTTGGCCGGAGCGCCAAAAAGCGAGGCCAAAATCGTGGCCAGACCATCGCCAAGCAGGGTGCGATGCAGGCCGGGATCGGCAATGTAGTTGCGCTCGCAAGTCGAGCCAATAGCAGAGATGTCGCCGATGTGCTCGATCATGGTCGCAAAGGCAAGCGGCATGATGGTGATAATGGCCGTCGTTGCAAGGCCGCTATCGAACTGCGGGCCAAAGAGTGAAAACACGGTGTTGTCCCACACGACGGGCAGACCGACCCACGGCGCGGCCGCAACGCCGGAGAAGTCGACCTCGCCCAGCACGGCGGCGACAGCATAGCTCACCACGACGCCCAGCAGAATCGGCACGATCTTGACCATACCGCGGCCCCAGATATTGCAGATGACGATGACGGCCACGGCGATAACGGCGACAAGCCAGTTGGTCTGGCAGTTGGCAATGGCCGAGCTCGCCAGAATCAGGCCGATGGAAATAACGATGGGGCCAGTCACCACCGGCGGGAAGAAACGCATGACGCGCTTGGCACCAAACGCGCGGAACAGGGCCGCCAACACCGGATAGAGCAGGCCGGCGCAGGCAACGCCCAGGCAGGCGTAAGGCAAAAGCTCGGCCTCGCCATTGGGCGCGATGGCGGCATAGCCCGCGATAAACGCAAACGACGATCCCAGAAATGCGGGTACCTTGCCGCGCGACAGGAAATGGAAGAGCAGCGTGCCCAGGCCGGCAAAAAGCAGCGTCGCCGAGACCGAGAGACCGGTGAGCACGGGCACCAACACGGTGGCGCCGAACATGGCAAATAGGTGCTGCAGGCCGAGCAGGAACATGCGCGGGCGGCCGAGCGATGACGCATCGTAGATGGCATTGGCGACGGCGGGCGTCGAAGACTGGGACATGAGAGTCCTTTCAAAATGGAAGGGCGTTCGGACATAGCTGATTACCTGCCCGAACGATACGATCCGAACCATTGTACGTGATACGAGTCATCCCGCACATGCCGTCACCCGCGAACGGTAGCGCTACTTCCAAACGCGCTCGGCAATGCGCTTGACCAGCGCAATCTTTGCCCATTGTTCGTCTTCGGTCAGCTTGTTGCCAATCTCGCAGCTCGCAAAGCCGCACTGGGGCGACAGGTACAGATTCTCGAGCGGCACATACTTTGCCGCCTCGCGGATACGCTCGACGATAACATCCTCGTTCTCGAGCTCTGCCGCCTTGGTGGTCACCAGGCCCAACACGACCTTCTTGCCGGGGGCAACGTACTTGAGCGGCTCAAAGCCACCGGCGCGCGGCGTATCGAACTCCAGATAGAACGCATCGACGTCCTCATGCGCAAACAGGTACGGCGCGATGGGGTCGTAGCCGCCCTCAAAAGCGTAGGTGGAGTGGTAGTTGCCGCGGCATACATGCGTATTGATGACCAGGTCGTCGGGCTTGCCCTCGATGGCGGCGTTGTTGAGCGCCACGCCCAACTCGCTTACCTTGTGCAGGTCGACCGGGCTCATGCCGGTTTTGGCGACAAAATCGGTATCGCAGTAGATGCCCCACGTGCAGTCATCGAACTGGATGTTGCGACAGCCCGCAGCGTACAGGTCGGCAATCACCGTGCGATAGGCGGCCGCGATGGCGTCGGCAAGCTCCTCGTCAGTCTTATAGACGGCGCGCAGGCTCTCTTGCTGACCATCGCAGCGATCAAGCGTAACCTCGGAAAACGTCTGGATCGGTGCCGGAATGGTCTGGCGCGCGACCTGACCCTCGCCCTCGAGCGCCTTGACAAACTTAAAGTGCGCAACGAATGGGTGGTTCTCGCCGCTGATGGGGCCGGTCACCACGGCGGTATCGGCCGTGGTCTCCTCGTCGTGGAACATATAGCCCGTACGCGAGGCACGGCGCTCAATGCCGTTAAGCCCCCACATAAAGTCGAGGTGCCAGTAACTGCGGCGGAACTCGCCATCGGTAATCACCTGCAGACCGGCTGCCTTTTGCTTGGCCACCAAGTCGCGAATGGCCTCGTCCTCGACAGCCTTAAGGCCGGCATCGTCGAGCGTGCCCGCGGCATAGGCTGCACGGGCGTCCTTCACGGCCTGCGGACGAAGAAAACTGCCGACAATATCGGCGCGAAACGGCGCGTTCAGCTGGGTCGAAGTGCTCATAGGTTTCTCCCTTTGCAATTGGTTGCTTTAACGAGAGAGAGTATGGGCGTCATCGCGGCTATCGTAAAATATGCATTTATATTTGTTTGCCATAGGTATTATCTATATAACAAACAATAGGGATGCGGCTCGCACGCGCGGTCCGCACAGGTTAGATATGCTGACGAATCGCGTCGATATAGGCCTGACCGTAGCGCGTGAGTGTCGTGTTCTTGCGCGTGATAATGCCAATCTCCATGTACTCGTCCACATCGAGCGGGATCGAGATGATGCCGGGGCCGTTGAGCTCGTGGCTGATCACGCCCGAGCATACCGTGTAGCCGTTGAGGCCCATGGCCAGGTTGAACAGCGTCGCACGATCGCGCACGCGGATATTCTTGCGGCGTTCAAACGTCGAGGTCAGCTCCTCGGAATAATAGAACGAGTTGTAGCTGCCCTGCTCGTAGGACAGAAACGGGTAGTCCTCCAAGTCCTCGAGCGTCACGCTGGAGCGGCCCGCCAGCGGATGGTCGGCACACACGAAAACGTGCGGCGCGGCGCAGAAGAGCCCTTCGAATACGAGCTCGTTGGCCGCCAGCATGCGCTCGATAACCTCGCGATTGTGCTCGGACAGGTACAGGATGCCCAGCTCGCTTTTCATGTGCGCAACGTCTTCGATAATCTCGTGGGTCTGCTCCTCGCGCAGGGTAAAGTCGTAACGCGCGGCATCGAACTCGCGAATCACGTCGACAAACGCATTGACGGCAAAGGAGTAGTGCTGGCAGCTCACGCTAAAATGCGGCACCTGCTCGGACGCGCCTTTGTACTTGTCCTCGAGCAGATCGGCCTGATCGAGCACCTGGCGCGCGTAGCCCAAAAAGGTCTCGCCTTCCTCGGACACGATAACGCCCTTGTTGGTGCGCTCAAAGATATGAACGCCCATCTCGTTTTCGAGTTCACGGATCGATGCGGTGATCGAAGGCTGCGACACAAAGAGTCGGCGCGAGGCCTCGGTGATGCTGCCGCACTCGGCAACCTTGACGACATATCTGAGCTGCTGGAGCTTCATAGTGGCCTCCTTAGCTGTTCGCGAGATCCACGCCGGCCGCACCCGGCAGGCGCATAAACGGCGGCATCTCCCCCGTCGCAGCACAGGCGGCAATCTGATGCAGAGCCTCGGCGACCGCGTCGTCTGCCGCGGCACCGATATGCCAGCGCGCGGCAGCCGTGACGGCCTCGTTGGCATTGGCGACCGCCACGGAGTTGAAAACGGCATCGATCATGGGCAGGTCGTTATCGGAATCGCCGAACACGGCCGCCTCGTCGGGCGTCAGGCCCAAAGCGCGTGCCAGCTCGAGCGCGGCGCAGCCCTTGTCCCAGCCGGCCGGGAGAATGTCGAACAGGCGCACACGGTTGTTGGGGAACACGAGCGAGAGCTCCGGCACCTCGGCGGCAACGCGCTCACGCAGCTCGGCGAGCTCCTCACGCGAGCGGGCGCTCCAGATATTGGCCTTGTATACCGGGGCATCGTCGACAACGGGGCGGCACGGGGCCTCTTCGCCCTTGAGCCACGCGTTGCCGCCCGACTCCATGGCGCGGCGCACGCGCTCGGGGTCGCTCGTCACGCAATAGGCGTCGTTGTCCCAAAAGTCATCGCCCAGGCTGTAGACCTTTAGATACGTATCGTCGGTCTCTTGCTCGAGGTAGTCGGCCAGGCGCATCAGGGCGTCGTTGTCGGTTGCACGCGAAGCGACTACCTCGCCGTCGACAAACATCACCTGCCCGTTGCAAAACGCACCGGTCGAGAAGCACTCGGAGCGATTGCGGAACATCCAGCCCATCGCGGACGGCTGACGGCCCGAAACCGGGCCAAAATGCAGGCCCGCTGCCTGCATAGCATGAATGCCATCGATGGCATAGTCGCTGACGCCGTCTTGTCCAGCGGGAATCAGCGTATCGTCCATATCGGTCAGCACAAGTTTGATCATAGGGTCCCCTTAGTTATTCTTTATCCCGTCTATTGTACCGACCTGACAAATAGGGACAGGTTTATTTTGGCAGGTTTTATCTGGGAAAACGCATCGTCCCAGTTGACACCTGCCAAAATAAACCTGTCCCTTTTTGGCGAGTGCGCTAGTATAGGGAGCAACAGATTCGATGCGGGAGTGCCGGCGGTGCAAACCACAAGGCTGAGAGGGCAATGAGCCCAATCCTTTGAACCTGTCAGTTAATGCTGGCGTAGGGAGCATGCCGCCTTTACAGGGGCGCTGTCTATGCACAGCGCCCCTTTTCTATGCCAAGGAGGCATGTGCAGTGATTGATTCGGAACAGCTTAAGCAAAACGTGGTCAAGGCCGTGGAGAAGATTCGCGCCACCAACCCGATGGCAGGCTCCATCACCAACACGGTGACGATCGACTTTGTCGCCAACGCGCAGCTCGCCGTGGGCGGTTCGGCCGCCATGGTCTACCTGCCCGACGAGGGCGAGGCGCTTGTTGCCGGCGGCGGCGCCATCTATCTCAACATGGGCACGCTCTTCCCCATCTACGAGCAGACGATTCCCCGCGCGGCCAAGGCGGCGCATGACGCCGACAAGCCCTGGGTGCTCGACCCGGTGGGCCTGGGCATCGGCAGCCTGCGCACTCAGCTGGTAAACGAGCTCAAGCAGTACAAGCCCGCCATCGTACGCGGCAACGCCTCCGAGATTATCGCGCTCGCCGGCCTGTGGGGCCTCGAGGGCGAGGCGGCCGATCTGAGCCGTGTACGCGGTGTCGACACCACCGACACGGTTGACGCCGCCCGCGATGCTGCCGTGGCGCTAGCCCGCCACACCGGTGGTGCCGTGGTGGTCTCGGGCGAGATCGACCTGATTACCGACGGCTCGACCGTGGCAAAGTCCCACGGCGGCAGCCCGCTTATGTCCAAGATCACCGGCTGCGGCTGCTCGCAGGGCGGCGTTCTGGCCGTATACGCCTGTGCCGCCGATCCGTTTACGGCAGCCGTCTGCGGTACCGCCGTCTACAACGTTGCCGGCACGCGTGCCGCTGCCGTCGCCGATGCCCCGGCAAGCTTTAAGGTCGCCTTTATCGACGAACTCTACCGTGCAACTGCCCAAGACATCGCCGACAACCAGCTCGAGCTCGAGGAGGCGTAAGTCATGTCCGAGTCCGCAGCCAATACCGGCATGAACACGCTGGTCGCCGTGGCCATCGCCCCGTGCGGCACGGGTGACGAGCTCTCCGCCGAGGTCGCCGAGGTCGTGCGCGTCATTCGCGAGAGCGGCCTTCCCAACCGCACCAGCTCGATGTTCACCGAGATCGAAGGCGATTGGGACGAGGTCATGCAGGTCGTGCGCGACGCCACCTTTGTCCTGGCAAACAAGGGCATCCGCACCGAAGTTGTGCTCAAGGCAGATATTCGCCCCGGGTTTACCGACACCATGAACGGCAAACTCGAGCGCATGGAAGCGCAGATCAAAAAGCAGGAGGAAGCACGATGAGTATTCGCGACAACCTTGATATCTCGGCCTATCTGGTGCTCGGCCCCGAAAACACGCTCGGCCGCCCCGTGGGCGATGTGGTGGCCCAGGCGCTCGACGCCGGCTTTACCTGCATCCAGGTGCGCTCCAAGGTGGCAAGTGCGCGCGAGATCATCGCGCTGACGGACGATGCCGCGCAGGCTATCGCCCGTGCGGGCAAGACCGGTCAGGTCGCGCTGCTCATCGACGACCGCCTGGATTGCGTGCTTGCCGCGCGCGAACAGGGCATTGCCGTCGACGGCGTGCACGTGGGCCAGAGCGACATCCCCGTCGAGGTCTGCCGCAAGCTGCTGGGCCCCGACGCCATCGTGGGCCTCTCGGCCCGTTGCGAGGAGATGCTCGAGTACGTCAAAACTGCCGACATGAGCCTGGTCGATTACCTGGGAGTGGGGCCGCTCCACGAGACCGAGACCAAGCGCGATTGCGGACGCGCGGCTGACGGTTCCATCATCACCAAGAGCTTTGAGGACCTGGCGGCGCTCCATGCCGCAAGCCCCGTGCCCATCGTGGTTGGCGGCGGCGTCAAGACGGCCGATCTGCCGCAACTCAAGGCAACCGGCGTCGACGGTTTCTTTGTGGTGAGCGCCGTCTGCAGCGCCAGCGACCCCTACGCTGCGGCGAAGGAGCTCGTCAACACCTGGCAGCAGGCATAAACGCAAGCCGGGCGGTTGCCCTGCAGTCTCATATCTTCAAGAGCGGAAAGCGCATCCCAGTTTGGATCTCCATTCCGGGATGCGCTTTCCGTTTACAGCCCCATTGGGAAACTGTATCCCGTTCTGGACGCATATTCCGGGACACACTTTCCGCTGAGC
>CAKUHP010000023.1 GCA_934658705.1 uncultured Collinsella sp.
GTGCGCCATCGGGTGATGCCGGTGGTGGCGCAGCGCAACGCAAACGTCTGCAAGACGATTGGTGCCGCCTGCGAAATTCTGGCCGACGAGGACGCATTTCTGTCTCAGCTTTCGGCGCAGGCATTTCGAAGCTGTCTGCGCAAGGAGGCGGCAGGTGCGTTGGTGCTCGACGCGCGCCGTCTTGCTGCTGCCGAGGTCGTGATTGCGCGGCGTATCGTGCGACTGGCGATGAAGCGCATCGACCCGGACGCGCGGCCGGAGATGAGACACGTCGAACGTGTGCTTGCCTGCGTCGCCGCGGGTTCGGGCTCGGTAACGCTGCCGGCGGGAATTGATGCACGCGTGGAGTTTGGCATGCTGGCGTTTAAGGCGCCTGCGGCACGCGAGGGCTTGGTTGCAGACTGGGTCACCGTGCCCGGCCGTTTGCCGCTTGGTGGGGGCCATGTGCTGGTGGCAGAACCGATTGCCGTGGAGCCGGGAAGCGATATCGTGCGCTGCGCTCGCGAGCTTGCGGCCGCCGGAGAGGTGACGGCTATGGTGGACGCGGCGGCCTTGGGTTTTGCCGACCGCGATAGTGAGCGGATGCTGGCAGGCTCACGCGGGGAGATTCCCGCCGAGGCTCGATCGGCGCGTCTGTGGGTGGATAGCCCTGTGCCGGGGGATGTAATGTGTCCGTTGGGGATGAACGGCCGAAGCAAAAAGGTGTCCGACCTGCTGAATGAGGCGCGCATCCCTGTTTCCGAGCGCTCTGGCGTGCCCGTGGTAAGAACGGCTCCGGGAGGTGCTGTGGTATGGGTTGCGGGCGTTCGCGCTGACGAGCGTTTTAAATGTACGGCCGCAACGCGCGTGGCGTATCTGCTTCGCGTGGTCGATGCGGAATAGCGTCTTGCGAAAGCTATTCTGTGCGACGTTGACGGTATTCCCGCGCTGATGGCGCACGGGCTGGCAAATATACCCCGTGCGCTGCTAGAATGTGTAGTTCGCGTCCATACGGCGGTGTGTGGGCGATTAACACAAGAAAGGGTTGTCATGGCTTCTCAACATCCGGATATCGAGAAGGTTCTGTTTACGCAGGAAGATATCGACGGTATCGTCTCTCGTCTGGGCGAGCAGATTACTCGCGATTACGCGGGCAAGGATCTGGTGCTGATTGCGGTCCTGCGCGGTGCCGTGGTCTTTATGGGCGACCTGATGCGCAAGATTGAGCTGCCGACCAACATCGATTTCATGGCTGTTTCGAGCTACGGCGACGGCGTGAAGTCCTCCGGAATCGTGCGTATCATTAAGGACCTGGATATCGACATCCGCGGTCGCGACGTGTTGATCGTCGAGGACATTCTGGACTCGGGCCTGACGCTCAAGTATCTGATGAAGAACCTCGAGAGCCGCAAGCCCGCTTCGCTGGAGGTTGCCGCCTTCCTGTGGAAGGACGTTGAGGACCGTACCTCGGCCGTCACGCCCAAGTATGTTGGAACCCATTGCCCCGATGCCTTTGTGGTGGGCTACGGCCTCGACTATGCCGAGCGCTATCGTAACCTTCCGTATCTGGGCATTTTGAAACCGGAGGTTTATTCGTAAGATGCCCGACGACCGTAACGATAACAATTCCCAGACTCCCCGGGAGCCTAAGATCCCGGGGATGCCCGGAGGCAAGAAGCCCACGCGTACGGGCTGGCTGTATTTTATTTTGGCTTGCGCGCTTCTGGGCTACGCCTTCTTTAACATGGGCTCCGGCTTTGCCAATTCCAGCAATACCGTAAAGCTCGCGACGAGCGAGATGGTCAACGCTATTAAGCAGGATCGCGTCGACGATTTGACGTATACGGTGGTGGACGGCAGTGTGACCGGCCATTACTGGAAGGCGAGCAAGGACAAGGGCGATACGAGCGAGCTCAAGAGCTTCTCCTCGACCTATGTCGGCTCCGATTCGCTTGCCGAGCTTATGGCGGAGCACCCCGATACCAAGTACATCGTCAACACCAATGACCCCGATTTTTGGGGCGACCTGGCGATGAGCGTGCTTCCGACGATCGCCCTGATCGCCATCATGTTCTATTTTATGCGCCAGATGATGGGCGCCAACAACAGGAACATGCAGTTTGGCAAGACCAACGCCAAGACCAACGAAGCCACGCGCCCCAAGGTCAAGTTTGAGGACGTTGCCGGCGTGGACGAGGCAGTCGAGGAACTCGAGGAGATCCGTGACTTCTTGAGCGACCCGGATCGCTACCGCAAGCTGGGCGCCAAGATTCCGCGCGGCGTGTTGCTGGTTGGCCCTCCGGGCACCGGTAAGACGCTGCTGGCCAAGGCCGTTGCCGGCGAGGCGGGCGTGCCGTTCTTTAGCATTTCGGGTTCCGACTTTGTCGAGATGTTTGTGGGCGTCGGCGCCAGCCGCGTGCGCGACCTCTTTAAGGAGGCCAAGTCCCAGGCCCCGTCGATCATCTTTATCGATGAGATCGATGCCGTGGGACGTCAGCGCGGAGCCGGCTTGGGCGGCGGCCACGACGAGCGCGAGCAGACGCTCAACCAGCTGCTGGTCGAGATGGACGGTTTTGAGGAGAGCGAGTCGGTCATCCTGATCGCCGCTACCAACCGTCCTGACATTCTGGACCCGGCACTGCTGCGTCCCGGCCGTTTTGACCGCCAGGTGACGGTCGACCGTCCGGATGTGAAGGGCCGCGAGCAGATTTTGCGCGTGCATGCCGAGAACAAGCCGATGGACGAGGACGTTAAGTTTGAGAAGCTCGCCCAGATGACCGTTGGCTTTACCGGCGCCGATCTGGCAAACCTGCTCAACGAATCTGCGCTGTTGGCTGCCCGCCGTCATCGTTCCGTGATCTCGATGGACGAGGTCGAGGAATCGATGGAGCGCGTCATTGCCGGACCGCAGCGCAAGGGTCGCGTGATGACCGAGGCCGAGCGCACCACGATTGCCTACCACGAGAGCGGTCACGCCCTGGTTGGTCACATCCTGGAGCACTCCGATCCGGTCCACAAGATCTCGATCGTCAGTCGCGGCCAGGCACTGGGCTATACGCTGCAGCTACCGCAGGAGGATCACTTCCTCAAGACTAAGAACGAGATGCTCGATGAGCTCGCCGTGTTCTTGGGCGGTCGCGTTGCCGAGGAGCTTATGTGCGACGACATCACGTCGGGCGCGAGCAACGACCTGGAGCGCGCGACCAAGATGGCGCGCGAGATGGTTACGCGCCTGGGCATGAGCGAGGAGCTGGGCACCCAGGTCTTTGGCGAGGCGCAGCATCAGGTGTTCCTCGGTCGCGACTATGCCGATCATCAGGATTACTCCGAGGAGACGGCGCGTCGCATCGATATCGAGGTCCAGCGCATCATGCGCGAGGCCCATCGTCGTGCGGTCGAGATTCTGGATGCCCGTCGCGATCAGCTCGATCTGATGGCTAGGGTGCTGCTTGAGCGTGAGACCGTCGAGGGCGATGCCGTGAACGCCCTGCTCGACAACGAGTGGGATGCCTACCTTGAGCGCGAGGGCGATATCCTGGCGGCCAAGGAGGAGCGCAACGCCAAGGCGGCCGGCATGCCGACCAAGAAGCGTGCGCCTCGCATGAGCGAGGAGGAGCTTGCGGCCGATGCCGCTGCCTTTGCGCAGGCGGCGATGCAGGAGGATACCGAATCCGCATCCGAGGCTGCTGATGAGACCGAAAGCGCTGATGAGACGAAGGCCACCGGCGGCGACGACGAGTAATCTTTGTCATGAAAGCCTCCGCGGGGAAACCTGCGGGGGCTTTTTTGCGTTTGGGCAAGGCGTGCCGTGTGTCCGCGATATCGGATTGATTTATTTCCGTCGGCATTGCAACGGCACTTTGCTCAACTAAAGCGTACAATAGCGCCTATGCGAAAGGGGAACAGATGATCAACGAAACCATGTTTGCTCGCGGTGCCGAGAGCTCTATCATCCGCGAGATTTTTAGCTATGGCCTTGAGCGCAAGGCGCAGATCGGCGCGGAGAACGTGTTCGATTTCTCGCTGGGCAACCCGAGCGTTCCTGCTCCCGCCGCCGTCGCCGAGTCCATTAAGAAGGCGCTTGAGCTGCCGAGCGATCAGCTGCACGGCTATACGCCCGCACCGGGCCTGCCTCAGTGCCGCGCGGCTGTTGCCGACTCGCTCAACCGTCGCTTTGGTACGAGCTATGAGGGTAAAGATGTCTTTATGACCGTAGGTGCGGCCGCATCGCTCACCTGCACGCTCAACGCCATTACCAATCCGGGTGACGAGGTTATCGTCATTGCGCCGTATTTTCCGGAGTACCGCGTATGGATCGAGAAGGCCGGCTGCACGTGTGTCGAGGCGCTCGCCAACGAGGATACGTTCCAGCTGAGCGTGGGCAACGTGCTCAAGGCGATCACCGACAAGACGGCGGCGGTGATCATCGACTCGCCGAATAATCCGACCGGCGCTGTGTATACGCGCGATACCTTGACGCGCCTGGCTACTGTTTTACGCGAGGCCAACGCCAAGCGCGATCCAGAGAATCCGATCATGCTGGTCTCGGACGAGCCGTATCGCGAGATCGTCTATGGTGCCGAGGTGCCCTGGGTACCCTCGATCTATGAGCACACCATCGTGTGCTACTCGTATTCCAAGTCGCTTTCGCTGCCGGGCGAGCGTGTGGGCTGGATTTTGGTCCCCAATACCAATCCGCAGGCTGCTCGCCTGATGCCCGCTGTTGCCGGTGCCGCCCGCACGCTGGGTTTCGTGTGTACGCCAGCTCTCTTCCAGCGCGTGATTATCGATTGCATCGATGAGCCGAGCGATGTCGAGGCCTATACGCGCAACCGCACGGCGCTTACCGGTGCGTTAGCGGAGTACGGCTACAAGTATGTTGAGCCGGATGGTGCGTTCTACCTGTGGGTGAAGGCGTTGGAGTCCGATGCGAATGCGTTCTGCGAGCGCGCGAAGAAGTACGAGCTGCTTGCGGTGCCCTCGGATAGCTTTGGTATGCCGGGCTGGTTCCGCCTGGGCTACTGCGTGAGCTACGAGACCATCGTCAACTCACTGCCCGCCTGGAAGCAGCTGGCCGACGAGTATCGTCCAAAGTAAAGCGCTCTGCTTACAATGTTTTACGTGAAACGGGGTTTGGTGTTAAGCCGGACCCCGTTGTCATGGACGTTGTGTCATTGGGATGGAGTGGTTTTACGACTGTCGAAGGCTATGCGTACAATGAATATACGCGACGGCCATACTGGATAAGGAGACCTGATGCCCTACCTGCTTTCTTGTGATATCCATACTCATACGATGTTCTCTGCGCATGCGTATTCGACCATTGAGCAGAACATATATTGGGCGGCTGAGCGTGGCCTTCAGGTGCTCGGTTCCGCCGACCATCTGAGTGCGATGGTTACACCTTGCCCCGATGACCTGCGCAGTTTCCAGTTCTTTATCAACCAGGATATCTGGCCGCGCATTTGGAGCGGCGTGCTGTTGCTCCGCGGCGCCGAGGCCGATATCGTTTCGCTGGACGGCAGCTTGTTTGGCGAAGACATTCCCGTTTCGCTCGATATCGCCGGCGATTCGTATAGTCGTGAGCATTCGCTGTTCGATTTGGTGACGCGCAATTTGGATTATTTGGTGGCAAGCGTGCATAATCCGCAGTTTGCCGAAGGCGCGACGCTTGCCCAGACGACCGAGATGTATATCAATGCTCTAGAGCACCCCAAGGTGTTCATGCTGGGCCATACGGGCCGGTCGGGCGTGCCCTTTGATATCGACGAGGTGCTGTTGGCGGCTAAGGCCAAGCACAAGATTATCGAGATTAACAACCATAGTCTTGAGCATGGTGCCGACACTGAGCATTGGGGCGCATGCCGTAAGATTGCCGAGCGTTGCGCCGAGCTGGGCGTGGGCATTGGCGTTTCGACCGATGCGCACATCGGCATGGCCATTGGCAAGCTCGACCATGCGCGCAAGATGCTCGACGAGATTCACTTCCCGTTGGATTTGATTGTGACGCGCGACCGCGAGACGCTGCTGCGCGAGATGGCGGCGGCCGGCGTGTGCGACCTGCGCAAGCGCATGTAACGAGAGACTCAACGTATAACGAAAAAGGGGCGGTCCAGACGGGCCGCCCCTTTTTATGCCGGTAGTTAGCGGCGCTCGAGGACCGCGACGGTCTCGGTATGGTCGGTATGGGGGAACATGTCGACCGGCGTAATCTTGAGCAGCCGGTAGCCGCCGTCGAGGAGCTGGTGTAAATCGCGCTCTTGGGTGACGGGGTTGCAGCTGATGTAGGTGATGCGGCGCGGCTTGAGCGCACAGGCGGCATCGAGGAACTCGGGTGTAGAGCCGGCTCGCGGCGGGTCAATGGAGAGGACGTCGACGCGCTCGTTGTTGTCGGCGGCGTCCAGGATGTAGTCGGTCGCGTCGTCGGCCATAAACCAGGCATTGCGGGTGAGGCCGTTGAGCTCGGCATTGCGACGTGCATCGGCGATGCCGGCGGGATTGCGCTCCACGCCGAGCAGCATAATGCCGGCGCCCTTGTCCTGGGCGTCCTTCGCGGCGCAAAGTCCGATGGTGCCACTGCCACAGTAAGCGTCCATGAGTACGTCGCCCTGCTGCAAATCCATCCCGTCAATTGCGAGCTGATAGAGCAGTTCGGTCTGCTGCGGGTTGGTCTGATAGAACGCGGTGGGGGAGATGTCGAACTCGCAGCCGAGCAGCTGATCGCGCATGCATTCAGCGCCATAGACGATACGGGTTTCCTCGCCCAAGATGGCATTGCCGGGACGTCCGTTAATGTTTTGCGCGACGGTGACGATATGCGGATCGAGTGCGGCGACAGCCTCAAAGAACTCTTGCGCATGCGGCAGGTCGCGCTGAGCGGTCACGAGCGTGACCATGACCTGGTCGGTGCGCCAACCGCAGCGCACGACGGCATAGCGAAGCAGTCCCAGATGCTTGTCTTCATTAAAGGCGGGAATATGCAGGCGTTCGGCCTCGCGTGCGATGCCGTTGAGAATCTGACGAGCCCCGAGAGCCTCGACAGGACACTCGGGTACGGCAACGATCCTATGCGTGCCGCGTTCAAAGAAACCGCAGCGAACGGCACTCTCTTTACCGGGTGCAAACGGAGTGGCGGCCTTATGACGAAAACCACGCGGTGCAGGATACTTGCCCGGGTCGCCCAGGGTGACGCCCATACCGCGAATAGGATCGACAACAATGCCCTCGCGCTCACAAAACGAAGCAAAAAGCTCCTCCATAGCAGCCTGCTTGGCAGCAAGCTGCTTCTTATAAGGACGATTAAGCGCCGTACACCCACCACAAGCCCTCATGATGGAACAAGGCGACTTAGGATCCACAACCTTACGAGCAGGCTTGGCCGAGTCTTTGGGAGAGTGCTCAAGGCGAGCCCTAGCTTTTTTGTTTTCACCCTGACGAGTGCCAGAACGCTTAGCCCTAGCCTTGTTCTTAGTCGACTTACCCTTCGCATCCTTAGACGACTTAGATTTCTTAGAAGATTTCGTCTCCTCCGACCCTTCAGCCGCCTGGATCAAAGCACGCCGAGCCTTACGCTCAGCACGAGATTCTGCCATGAATTAACTCCACTAATTTATAAATTGAAAGCTACAAGCATTGTACCGTGCCAACACAACAGACGATATGCAAGCGGTTTATTGATGTCAGCGATAAGCACAACGATGTTTGCCCGGCGCGGGCGGGGAGCGGCGCGTAATTAAGTTTATCGCGAGTTCCGCACGCAAAGGAAAGCACTTAATGTGCTTTCCGTCTTGCGCAGGACTGTAGAGCAGGAAACTTAATTACGCGCCGCTCCCCGCCCGCGCCGGGCAACCCCTCCCTTGTGCTGCATCACGCTAAAGTGTATGATTCTGAACGTTACATGACTCACTTTACCTAACTAAAGTGCTATCAAGGGGGATACCATGAAAACCGATATGTCTCGTCGTCAGTTTGTTGGTCTAGCCGGATCGCTCGCCGCGGTGCTCGGCCTTGGCCTGGTCGGCTGTGGTGGCGGTGCCGACAAGGGCTCCGCGGCTGGCTCTGCCGCAGCTAAGGACGTAAAGGGCGCCGCCGAGTCCAAGAAGCTCGTCGTCGGCTTTGACAAGTCCTATCCTCCGTACGGTTTTGTGGGCGACGACGGTGAGTACACCGGTTTTGACCTTGATCTTGCCAAGGCCGTTGCCGACAAGCAGGGCTGGGATGTCGACTACGAGGCCATCGACTGGGATGCCAAGGACACACTGCTCAACTCGGGCGCCATCAACTGCATCTGGAACGGCTTTACCATGGAGGGTCGCGAGGACGACTACACGTTCTCCGAGCCGTATATGCTCAACGAGCAGGTGCTGGTGGTCAAGAAGGACGCGGGCATCAAGAGCTGGGACGATCTTGCCGGCAAGACCGTGATTACCCAGACTGACTCCGCCGCACAGGACGTGCTCGAGGGCGATCAGAAGGATCTGGCCGCGACGTTTGCCACGCTCGATACCATCGGCGAGTACAACACGGCCTTTATGCAGCTCGAGAGCGGCGCGGTCGACGCCGTGGCTTGCGACCTTTCGATTGCTCAGTATCAGCTTGCCGCCAAGCCCGATGCCTATACGCAGCTTGATAAGTCGCTGTCCAGCGAGCACTACGCCGTCGGCTTTAAGAAGGGCGACACCAAGTCGGCCGATGCCGTGACTGAGTCGCTCAAGGCACTCTACGAGGACGGCACGGTCAAGGACCTGTGCGATAAGTACGCGGATTACGGTTTGTCCTTCGATAATTGGGTGCTCAAGTAATGTCTATCCAAGTCATGATGCAGATGCTTGGCCAGGGGTTCTTGGTCAGCTTGCAACTGTTTGTGCTGACGTTGCTGGGGTCGATTCCGCTGGGAATCCCCGTGGCGTTTATGCGCATGAGCAAAATTGCGCCGCTTCGCTGGATTGCGCGCATCTATATCTCGGTCATGCGCGGCACGCCGCTCATGCTGCAGATGTTTGCCATCTACTTTGCCCCGTATTACGTGTTTGGGATCTCGCTCACGCCCGATTCCAAATGGACGGCGTGCGTCGTGGCGTTCATCATTAACTATGCCGGTTACTTCGCCGAGATCTATCGCTCGGGCCTGCAGTCCATTCCGCGCGGTCAATACGAGGCCGCCGAGGTGCTGGGCTATTCGCGCATGCAGACGTTTCTGTATATCGTGATGCCGCAGGTCGCCAAGCGCATTTTGCCGGCGATGGGCAACGAGATCATCACGCTGGTCAAGGACACGTCGCTGGCGTTCGCCATCGGCGTGGGCGAGATGTTCTCGACGGCCAAGGCGCTGGTTGCTTCACAGGTGAGCATGGTGCCGTTTGCAATCGCGGCGCTGATTTACTGGGTCTTTAACTTCGTCGTCGAGATGTTGCTGGGCGCCGCCGAGAAAAAATTGGATTACTACCATGACTAATTCAGTGATGAAAATCGAAAGCGCGCGTAAGGCGTTTGGCGGCAATGAGGTGCTTAAGGATATCTCGCTCGAGGTGAAGCGCGGCGAGGTCGTGGCGATTATCGGACCTTCGGGCGGCGGTAAGTCGACGCTGCTGCGCTGCGCCACGCTGCTCGAGACACTCGATGGCGGCTCGCTTTCGTTTGGCGACCTTGCCGTCGCGACGGATGCGGGGCCGGGCGCGGTCTATGCGAAGGGCGATGTGCCCAAGCAGGCGCGCTCGCGGTTTGGCCTGGTGTTTCAGAACTACAATTTGTTCCCGCACTACACCGTGATGAAAAATATAACCGACGCGCCGATTCGCGTGCTCAAGCGCCCGCGCGAGCAGGCGGAAGCCCGTGCACGCGAGCTGATTGCGCAGATGGGGCTTACGGGCAATGAGAACAAGGTGCCCTGCGAGCTTTCGGGCGGTCAGCAGCAGCGTGTGAGTATTGCCCGCGCCCTGGCACTCGATCCGGAAATCCTGTTTTTTGACGAGCCGACCTCGGCGCTCGATCCCGAGCTGACGGCCGAGGTGCTGCGCGTCATTAAGGACCTCGCCGCGCAGAATATGACGATGGTGATCGTGACGCACGCAATGCAGTTTGCGCGCGATGTTGCCGATCGCGTGGTCTTTATGGACGGCGGGCGCATTGTCGAGGAGGGCTCTGCCGAGCAGGTTATCGACCATCCGCGCGAGCAGCGCACACGCGAGTTCTTGAGCCGTATCGAGGGATAGACTCAGCTATTTACTCAACTGTTTATTGAGGTGAAGCCGCCGCGGGCCTTATGGTCTGTGGCGGTTATTTATTTGCTTCGGCGGGGCTCAATAATTGCCTTGCATACCCGTCCCTTCCTCTCGCCGTCTGTATCCATACGCGTGCCGAAAGGTGTGCATGGATGTGCGACTGCAAGGGTAGGGTGGTGGCATAGGACATTTGGAGGGTGAGTCGGCTCGGTTGCCGACCATGCTGCTCCCGGGACGGCACCGACCGCGAACTCTCCCCGTTGGCGTCGCGCATCGCGCGCGACCCTGCAAGGAGGTCATCATGGGTGCTCCCAAGACCGGCAACGTAAGGAACGTGGTGCTCGTAGGCCAAGGCGGGGTGGGCAAGACTTCACTCGCCGAGGCCATGCTCCACCTTTCCGGCAAGACCGCCCGCCTGGGCGGCCACGATGGCACCAAGCCCACGCTCGACTACGACCCCGAAGAGGTCAAGCGCTCATTTTCCATCTCGACGACCATTGCGCCGATTGACTGGAAGGGCGCCCGCATCAACGTGCTCGATGCCCCGTGCTACCCTGATTTTATCGGCGACGCCTTTGCGGCGATGAGCGTTTGTGAGACGGCGCTGTTCGTGGTCGACGCTGAGGCCGGCCCGCAGCCGACGACTGTCAAGCTTTGGTATGCCGCCGAGGACCTGCGCCTGGCGCGCGCGGTATTTGTGAACCGCCTGTCGCGTCCCGAGGCCAGCTTTGCGACCACTATGGAGCTGCTGCAAGAGCGCTTTGGCACGCGCTTGGGCGCCGTGACCCTTCCCTGGGGCGAGGGCGAGGACTTTGACGGCATTATCGACCTGGTACGCATGAAGGCGCGCCACTGCAACGGCGCCGAGGCCGTTGAGTCGGAGATTCCCGAGGAGTATCGTGCCCAGGCCGAGGAGGCCCACGATCATCTGTGCGAGCTGGTGGCCGAGGCCGACGACGAGCTGATGATGAAGTACCTGGAAGGCGAGGAGACGCTGACGCAGGAGGAGCTTGAGGGCCTGTTGTCCAAGGCGATCGCCGAGCGCATCTTTGTGCCGGTCTTTGCGGGCGATTGCATTAAGGAGCAGGGCGTCAACTCGCTGATGGACGACATCGCCACGTACTTCCCGGCGCCGACCGATTACGGCGAGATGCCGCTCATCGACGGCGATTCGCTCAAGATCTCGAGCGACGACGACCGCCCGGTGGCGTTTGTGTTTAAGACGCTGGCCGATCCCCAGCAAGGCCGCATCAGCTTTATCAAGGTACTGACGGGTACGCTTGAGCCGGGTCTTGAGCTGGTCAACGCGCGTACCCGCAAGAGCGATCGCCTGGCTCACCTGTACGTGATGTGCGGTCGCGATATGACCGAGGTCGGCCACGCCTATGCCGGCGATATTATCGTCGCGCCCAAGCTGGCAGCCGAGACGGGCGATACGCTTTCCATTACCGGTAAGGTCGAGGCGGCTGCATTCAAGTTCCCCAACTCGCAGTACCGCATTGCTATCGAGGCCGAGAACCGCGGTGACGAGGAGAAGCTCTACACGTTTATCGAGAAGGCCTGCAAGGCCGATCCGACCATGAGCATCGACCGCGACGAGGAGACGGGCCAGACCATTATCTCGGCAGTAGGCGAGGCGCAGGTTTCAGTGCTGCTCAACCGCCTGGAGGACCGCACCAAGGTCGCGGCCAAGAGCGTGCCGATCCGCATTCCGTATCGTGAGACCATTCGCCGCACGGCGAGCGCCCAGGGCCGTCACAAGAAGCAGACCGGTGGTGCCGGTCAGTACGGCGACTGCTGGCTGCGCGTGGAGCCGCTTATTGGGCCCGACGGCACGAGCGACGGCTATGAGTTTGTTGACGAGGTCGTGGGCGGACGCATTCCGCGCTCGCTCATCCCCGCTGTGGACAAGGGCGTCCAGGAGACCATGAAGGACGGCATTATCGCCGGTTATCCGCTCACGGGCATTCGCGTTGCGGTGTACGACGGTTCGTATCACAGCGTCGACTCCAACGAGATGGCGTTCCGCGCGGCGGCTCGCATTGGCCTGCGCAAGGCGTGCGCCGATGCCGACCCGGTGGTGCTGGAGCCCATCGAGGAGATCACCGTGACCATTCCCGAGAGCTACGCCGGCGCCGTGATGGGCGACATCTCGGCCTCGCGCGGTCGCGTGACGGGCATGGAGACCGATGAGCGCGGCGACACCGTGGTCATCGCCCAGGCGCCGCTTGCCGAGCTGACGGATTACTCGACGCGCCTGCGCTCCATCACGCGCGGCACGGGCGACTTTACCATGAAGCCCGCCGGCTACGAGCAGGTTCCCTATGACGTTCAGGCCAAGCTGGTCGAGCGCTATGAGGAGGGCCGCGCTAAGTAGCAAGTGGTCCTGCGTATAACATGTCCGCTGGTAGAAAGACCGCCCCGGCTATGTGCTGAGACGGTCTTTTGATCCGCATGCGACGGAAGGATTGCGGATCATTTTTGGCTTTGGGATGATGCGGCGGCGCGGTCGGCCCTAGTCTCCCGATGCCTGGTTGCGGCCGGTGGCATAGTCGATCTGCACGTGCGGCTGCAGGTTGTAGCAGTACACGTGGAAGCACAGGGTCTTGCCATGGTCCTCGACCGATTGGGCCTCCAGACGAACGCCGCGACAGACGAGTTCCTCTTCGTTGTACATGGGGGTGACGCGGTAGAGCACGTGGTTGCCCGTGTCGCGAATGTAGTCGAGGATCTGCTCCTCAAAAGGCAACATGCCCGTCTCGTTGAGATAGCGTGTGCCGGTGAGGAGATTCTTGCGGTTGGCGTTTTCGCCACAGAGCGACCATGCGATGAGGTGGCAGCGGTTGTAGAGGCTCTGGCCAGGGATGAAGTCATATCGCTGCTGGTGCCAGCCGGCAGGATGGATACGTGAGATATCGCCGCGCTTTCCCTGTCCGAGCGACTCGGGGCCTACGCAGGCGAGCGCCTTGCGGGTGCGACCCAGGCTATCGAGCTTGGAGAATTTCTTAAAGCAACCTTCTTCGGCGGCGCGCTCGTATTCGTCGAGCGTGAACGACGGCATACCCAGCGGGTGGGTGCTATCGGCGCGAAGGGCAACGTAGGGATTGCCCGCGTAGTCGGGGATGCTGCTGAGGTATACGCCTCGGGCACGGTTGAGGTCGGGGTTTTCGACCTCGTCGATGGGGGTGGCGGAGCTATCCGAGTCGGTGTCGCTGCCGGTGTCGGTTGTGGTGGCCTCGGAGCCATCGCCGGCGTTCGGGCTGCCTTCGGAGTCCGCGGAGCTTGCCGTTCCCGATTCGAGTCGGGCGACCAGGTCCGCCTCGTCGTCGGTGCGACTGGGGTTCTCGCTTTGCTTCTCGGCCAGTGCTGCCGCCTGCTCATCGCTCTGTGGCGAGAGCAATTTGGGCGCCCCGTCAATCGAGCCCGTGAACAGCGCAAACCCCAGCACCACGGCAGTGCCGATGGAAAGTACTTGCTTGTAGGCGGACTTGCGGGACATGACGGCTCCTGGATTGCGGTTGGAATGTACCAGTCTAGCAGGAGCCGGTGCGGGTCGTTCTATCGAACAAATACTTAAGAATTGGGACAGCACTCCTGATTGCTTTGTCTCATACAAACTTGCGGTGGAATAGTTCCTGTTTTGGCCTCAAAAGCCGGCAAACAGGAACTATTTCACCGCAAGTTAGGTCAGCGACAATTGGCGTAGTTCAGGTTGAGCATAAGTGAGCGAGCAGGTTCCGGGTGCGGCAAGGTGACGTGAAACAAGCGGGCGCTGACCTTTTGGTCGCGCCCGTGAAGTTGAGCGTCAGATTGCCGTGCCCGGAACCTGCGCAGCGCCAAGCAGTTACGCCGTTTGTAAAACGGCGTAACCTAAAGGTTCATGTTGCCGTGGATGTAAGGGGTGACCTCAGGGGAGATATCGTTGCAGCCTAGACTGCGCAGGGCGGATTCGATGGCGGCAGGCAGCGGGGTCTTGCCTTCGGCATCGACTGCGGTGCCACCGAGGACGGCCATTTTGGCGACATCGGACGGCGCTGCCTCGATATGCATACAGCCGCCAACCAGGCGCGCGCGGACCTGCGACAGGTCAAGATCGTGCAGGTAATCCTCGCAGGCGCGAATCAGGTCGACCTTCTCGCGCGTAAGCTCCTCGCCCGTGGGGACGCGCGTGGCGAGGCAAGCGCCGGCGGGCAGATTCCAAACGGGATAGCCCCATGCGCGCAGCAGCTCGCGCTCCTCATTCTTAGTAAAGCCGACCTCCATAAGGGGCGAACGCACGCCGAGCTCTTCGGCAGCGCGCATGCCGGGGCGGTAGTCGCCGCGGTCGCTCGCGTTGCTGCCGTCGATAACGGTGGGGAAGCCTAGCGATTTGGCATGGTTGACGATGGCGGTGAAGCCGGCACGCTTGCAGTGATAGCAGCGGTCGGCGTCATTACAGGCAACCTGCGGAAGCTGGAGTTGGTCAACCGAAAGATTGAGCACCGGAAGCTTAAAATGCGGGCCCTCATTGGACTGTCCGTCAACGGATCGCTCAAACGAAGCCTGCTCGGGCGTGCCGATGAGCGGTGTGGTGAGATGGACGAGAAGGGTGTTAGCGGGCATGATGCGGGAGCAAACGGCAGCCAAAAAGCTGCTGTCGACGCCGCCGGAAAAGCCGATGGCGACGCGTCCATATGCCAAAAGCAGCTCTTCGAGTGCTGCGAGTTTGTTCTGAAGCTCCTCTGCGGGTGCGGTGGTGTCTGAAAGCATGAAACGTTCCTTACAGTTAAAAGCTCGGAGGAAACTATAATCCTACCGGGCCGCTTGCCATAAGACTTCTATCTATGTAACGAAAGTGCAATATGTATATACGTTATATACAAGTTTGTAAAGTGCGGTAGAGTAGCGGCAGTGCAAGCCGATGAGGGGGAGCGAAATGATTAAGGCTGTCATTTTTGATATGGACGGAACGCTCGTAGATACCGAGCGTTTGGGCATTAAGGCGTGGAAGGCGGGTGCTGCTGAGCTGGGGCTCGCGATCGATGAGGCGCTGATCCATCAGTTCATCGGCCGCACACTTCCCGATGTCATGGGCATCTTGGAGAAGCATTACGGCAGCCGCGAGACCGCTGAGGCGATCTATGTCCGCCATAAGGAGATTCGCGACGAGATGGTCAAGACCGAGCTGGAGCTTAAGGCCGGCGCTGCCGAGTGCCTAGACGAGCTGCTGGATGCGGGCTATCACGTGGGCCTTGCAACTTCGTCGCGCCACGTTACCGCCGAGCGCAATCTTAAGATGGTCGATCTTTTTGACAAGTTTGAGACCGTGACCTGTGGTGAGGATGTCGTGCACGGTAAGCCCGACCCCGAGATGTATCTGCTCGCCTGCGAGCGCGCGGGCTTTGCTCCCGAGGAGTGCGCTGTGGTCGAGGACTCGCGCAATGGCTGTGTTTCGGGCATTACTGCCGGCTGCCACGTCTTTGCCGTGCCCGATATCGTCCCGCTGCCGCAGGACGTGGTGGATGGCTGCGACGTCGTGCTCGACACGCTGTTCGATCTGACGGCGGCGGTCAAGGCCGTGCGCTAGCACTGGCATACCATCTATTTCAATTAGATTTTAAAAGGCGGTCGTTTGCGTTGTGCGAACGGCCGCTTTTCTGTTTGTTCCGCCGTTCTAACGAACGGTAGAGAAAAGGGCCCGACAAGTGCTTGCTTGTCGGGCCCTTTTTGTTTTGAGCATTGGCCTGATAACGTCGCATTACACGAAATGGGAAGTTATATGGAGGCGAACTTACACGAAATGGGAAGTTAAATGCGCGCTAGTTTACACGAAATGGGAAGTTACGCTCGCGTGGGCATAGATAGATTACCCCGCTGCGCCTAAAGACTCAGCGGGGTAAGCGGTTACAGGTACGCACCGAGGTTGATGGCGGTGGCTTCGGCGTGGTTGCTTGCCTGGGTGCTGGCGCGCTCCAGCAAGAACGGGCGTACGAGTTCCTGGCGGTTGATGTCCTCGACGGCCGTGACCGCGGTGACGGTGCGTGCGGCGGAACCGATGCGGACGTGTTTGGTCTTTGCCGGGGCCTTGTTTTCGATTTGCTCCATGAGCAGCTGGACACCCTTGCGGCCAATCTCGTAGCCCGGCGGCGCTACCGTAGTGAGCGGGACCGATCCACTCCAGGCGAGCGGATTGCCGTCGCAGCCAGCCACGCGGACCTGACCGGGGACGGATATACCCTTGTCGACCAGCGCCGAGATGACGCCCGAGGCCAACACATCGGTCAGGCCGACGACAAAATCGGGGCGCTCGTCGGCAGGGCGCTCGGCAATTTGGGCGCCGATGCCGTAGCCGTCGGCAGCGGTATTCCATTCGCCGGCGTCAATGACTTCAATCTTAATATCGGGATGCAGAGCAAGGGCCTTGTGAATGCCAAGCACGCGTAAGGTGAGCTGCATAAATGCCGCTCTGCCCACAACGACGATATGGTGAGCGCCACGGGCGATGGCGAGCTCGGCGATGATGCGGCCTTGGGCCTCGTTGTCGGCGGCGACATAGTAACCAGGCTCGGAGCAGTGGATGTCCAGATGGACGATGGGTACGGGCATCTTGGTCATGGCCGGGTGCCAGTCGGGGGATGCCATGGGCTGAACCATGACACCCGACATCTGCGTGCCCATAAAGTAGCGCAGGTAATGATCCTCGAGAATATCGTCGTTATCGGCGTTGGCGATAAGTAGATCGTAGCCGTGCTTGCGGGCCTCGTTGTGGGCGCCGCTGGCGATCTGGAGCGAGAAGCCGTGATCGAGGCGGGGGAGGACCAGGCCAAAGGACTTGGTGGTGCCGCCTGCCAATTGCCGAGCGCTTTGGTTGGGCAGGTAGCCTAGGCGATTGATGGTTTCGTTGATGAGTTTGAGGGTCTCGGGGCGCAGCTTTTCGGGATGGTTGAGCGCGTTGGAAACCGTGCCCAACGAAACCCCGGCTTCGCGCGCGACATCGCTGATTTTTACCTTTGCCATAGCGGCCCCTTTGATGCGTTTCAAGTACAAGCCAGATTGTAGCATCGCCCGCCCCCGGGGTGTCAAAACCTGCCAATGAGGGACAGGTTTATTTTGGCAGGTTTTATTTGGGGAAACGCCGACTCCGGCGCAGGCCACCACGAAGGGGGGCAGTCCACAATCCCCTTCATGGTAGTTTTGCTGCCCCGGCTTTCAATTGTCTCGATCTGTAACATCTGGACGGTAAAACCGGCTCTACCTGTTACAGATTGAGACGAAACGCCGAGGCGGAACCGTAACGTCTCGATCTGTAACAGTAAGCCCGTTTTCGGAGCCCTAGATGCTACAGATTGAGATCTTTTGCCGGGACAGAGCACCGGCCCGGTCCAAACCACCACAAAGGTGCCTGTCTCCATTGTGGTGGTTTGGACCGACTGGGCGTGTGTGTATCGAGTGGTATCCAAGTTGAGATACCACTTCTGGTATATCAGCTTGCGCTCGCGTGAGTACAATACTCGAACGTTATGCGTCTCAGCGCCCCTTGTGCGTGGACGTTTTGCAGTCTCGCGAACGAAGGGATTTATCCTATGTGCGGAATCGTCGGCTACACCGGCTCTGATATTGCAAAGAACATCCTGGTCACGGGTCTTAAGCGTATGGAGTATCGCGGCTATGACTCCTCGGGCGTTGCGCTCGAGGTGGGCGAGGGCGCTGCGGCGCACCTCGACGTCATTCGCCGCGTGGGTAAAGTTGCGGGTCTGGAGAGCGAGCTTTCCAACGTCGATAGCGACGCCACCTGCGGCATCGGCCACACTCGCTGGGCTACCCACGGCAAGCCCTCCGTCGCCAACGCCCATCCTCACACCAGCTGCGACGGTCGCATCGCCATCGTCCACAACGGCATCATCGAGAACTTCGCCGAGCTGCGCGAAGAGCTGGAGGGCCGCGGCCATCACTTTAAGAGCGAGACCGATACCGAGGTCTTCGCGCATCTGATCGAAGAGGCTTATGCCGAGACGCACGACCTGATGGCCTCCGTGCGCGAGGCCTGCACCCACGTGGTGGGCGCCTATGGTCTGGCCGCCGTGTGCGCTGACGAGCCCGGTGTAATCGCCGTTGCCCGTAAGGATTCCCCGATTGTGGTCGGCGTGGGCGAGACCGGCGCCTACGTCGCTTCCGATGTCATCGCGCTCATCGACGCCACCCGCGACGTCGTGGTGCTCGAGGACGGTCAGTTTGCCAAGCTTACGCCCGCGGGTGTCGAGTACACCGACGAGGCCGGCAACGTCATCGAGCCCAAGGTCACTCACATCGACTGGGATCTCGACATGGCCGAAAAGGGCGGCTACCCCGACTTTATGCTCAAGGAGATCCACGAGCAGCCTCGCGTCGTGCGCGATACGCTGGTCGGTCGCATGACGCCTGCCGGCGAGCTCGACATCGACGAGCTGGGCCTTTCGCTCGAGGAACTCAACGACATCGATCGCGTTTATGTGATCGCCTGCGGCACCAGCTACCATGCCGGCCTCATTGCTAAGAACCTTATTGAGGGTTGGGCTCGCATCCCGACCGAGGTTGAGGCGGCCAGCGAGTTCCGCTATCGTAACCCCATCATCACGCCGACGACGCTCGTCGTTGCCGTGTCCCAGTCGGGCGAGACCGCAGACACCCTCGCCGCCATCCGCGACGCGCGCATCAAGGGCGCCAAGGTCTTCGGCATCACCAACGTGGTGGGCAGCCCCGTGGCGCGCGAGAGCGACGGCGTCATCTACACCAAGGCCAACAAGGAGATCGCGGTCGCCTCGACCAAGAGCTTCATCGGCCAGGTTGTGAGCCTGACGCTGCTGGCTCTGCTGCTGGCACAGGTCAAGTATCGCCTGACCACCAAGCAGGCTCGTATGCTGTTCCGCGAGCTTTCCGATACCGCCGAGCAGATCCAGTGGATTCTGGATACGCAGACCGAGGCCGTGCACGAGGCCGCCCTGCTGTGCAGGGACGCGCAATCGGCGCTGTTCGTGGGCCGCGGCATGGGTGCAGCCATCTCCTACGAGGGCGCGCTTAAGCTCAAGGAGGTCAGCTATCTGCACGCTGAGGCATATGCCGCCGGCGAGATGAAGCATGGCCCCATCGCGCTGATCGACCCGGGCTTCCCCGTTATCGCCGTGGCCACCAAGAGCGCCACCTACGACAAGACCGTGTCGAACCTTATGGAGTGCAAGGCACGTGGCGCCAAGGTCATCGTTGTTGCCACCGAGGGCGACGAGGAGATCAACAAGATTGCCGACTGCATCATCCGCGTGCCGGCCGTCCGCGACGTCTTTAGCCCCATCACGGCGAGCGTCCCGCTGCAGCTGCTCGCCCGCGAGGTCGCCATCCTGCGCGGCTGCGATGTCGACCAGCCCCGCAACCTGGCGAAAAGCGTTACGGTTGAATAACCGAGGCCCGTTGTCCTAACGACCAAGGCCCGGCTTCGCGCGATGCGGAGCCGGGCCTTTTTGCGTTTGCCCAGATAAAACCTGCCAAAAAGAACCTGTCCCTTTTTGGTAGGTTAGCGGAGCTTGCTGGTCTCGAAGTACTCGGGGAACTGGTCAAGGACCTCGGTTTGGTTGCGGAACATCATATGCAGGTGCTTGCTCACCAAAAAGCTCGCCTCGATGGGATCGCGACCGGCGATGGCGCGGCGGATCTGCTTGTGCTCATTCACGATATCCTGATTGTCCAGAACCTGAGTGGCGGCGCGCAGCCAGCGGAAACGCTCCAGGTCGGCGTTGGTCGCCTCGAGCCACGACCACACGGTGCTGCGGCATGCAATGCTAAAAATCATGTGATGCATGAGGTTGTCGCTCAAAAAGAAGCCGATGCGATCCTCTTCGGCCATGGCCTTTTCCTGCAGCGCGATGGCGCGGTCGAGCTGTTCGATGCCGGCTGACGTAGCGCGGGCGCAGCACTCCACAATCACCTGCTTTTCCAAGTGCTCGCGAATGTAGCAAGCACTCTCGGCAAGGGTGAGGTTGATGGGCGAGACGTAGGTGCCGCTCTGGGGCACGGTACGCACCAAGCCCTCCTGTGCCAAGCGCACCAAGGCCTCGCGCACGGGCGTGCGCCCCATGTCCAAGTCGTCGCAAAGTTGCTTGACGCCCAGCTTTTCGCCCGGCTTGTAATCCAGGTAGACGATTTTGCGTCGAATGGTGTGATAGGACTGGTCCTGTAGGCTTGTTTCCTGCTCGCCGACGTGCATCGAATCTTCCATAGCGCCTCGCAACCGTTCTTTCACACTCATATGTCAGTTGTTTATTATGCCGCGAATCAGCCCTCCGTGGGGGTAATTCAATTACCCGATGGGAACTTTTGCAGCGCTGTGCCCCGCTCGTTGCCGTATCATAAGCCGTCGCGAACACGAAACCGAAAGAAGGAATCCCCTATGCAATTGGCTGATGCCGCACGCGAGCGCTGGAAAGGCGTCCTGTTCTGTCTGATTGTCGCCATCCCCGCAACATTGCTCGGCAAGCAGGTCGAGGTGGTCGGCGGGCCGGTATTTGCCATCCTCATCGGCATGGTTCTGGCGCTTGCCTTCCCCAAGGATCGTCGCGA
>CAKUHP010000024.1 GCA_934658705.1 uncultured Collinsella sp.
ATCTGATGGTGTCGACGCCAATGGTATACGGATGCGCCATCGGCGTCTTCAATTAAGAAGATATCAGTGCGGAGTGTGCCTAAAAGTAAGCCTATGGCGGGCCCTGCGATGTCCGGTCTTCTGGGGATTACGGGCTGAGAGAAGAATGGCGCGCTTCGCGCGTTTTGGATGGGCTTCGTGCTGCGGAATGCGCTCAGAGGGAAACCCATCGGGGCCCTTCGCCCTCGGTCTTCTGCGGATTGCCACTGGGTGAGGGTGGTGCTTGGGGCGACGTGCAAAAAACGGAGTTTTCAGCAGCTAAAGATCGATGTATAGGGCCATAAGTGACCTTTGCAGCTTTTGTTGGTGCCTCTGCGTGCCAATTGAGGGCTGGCGATGTTCGAATATGGATGGTTTCTTGCCGCATGTTGTCTAAATGGGACAAGCCATGAGGACTTTCTGCCTGTCGATGGACTTCTGTCCCCATAATCTTGCCCCGCGATGCTGAATTCTCTCAAAAATGCACGCTCCGGAGGGCACCACCCTGTTACGACTCGGAACCTATGTGTCATTCTATGCAATTTATAGGCGCATTTATGCAAGATAGCTTGCGTGCGCATGCCATTAGGGTTGACGGCTGCCTCGGCACTGCGTGAGCCGTCCTTTTCATAGTGCCCTTGGCAGACGGCCGCGGCCTTTTTGGGACGCGGCCGTTTTTGTACCGCTTAAATGTGAACGTTCTGTTAAGGGGTCGGTGGGTGGTTGGTTGTTATCGGTGAGCGGCGTATCCTTCCTACGGTTTATCTAGTGTGTTAGATGAAAGGAAGAGGGCGCTCGTCGTTGTTTGAATGTGAATTGCCGTTTGACCACAAGACGCTGCATCTGGAGCTCGAGGACAAGAACTTCGCAGGTGTGATGGAGGGTCATCAAAACGAGTTTGAGACTACGAAAACGCAGCAAGAGCTGGTAGAAGAGTCGCTTGCGAATCCTTATGGCTCGCCTTCGCTCGAGGAGCTCTGCGCTGGCAAGAAGGATATCGTCATCATCAGTTCCGACCATACGCGTCCGGTTCCTTCGCGTGTAACGATGCCTATTCTGCTGCATCACATTCATGCCGCTGCACCCGAGGCTCGCGTTCGTATTCTGGTTGCGACCGGCATGCATCGTCCCTCGACGCACGAGGAGCTCGTCAACAAGTATGGCGAGGAGATTGTTGCCAACGAGGAGATCGTCATGCATGTCGCGACCGATGACAGCATGATGAAGAAGATCGGCACTCTGCCTTCTGGCGGCGAGTGCATCATCAACAAGATCGCTGCCGATTGCGACCTGTTGCTTGCCGAGGGCTTTATCGAGCCGCACTTCTTTGCCGGCTTCTCTGGCAGCCGTAAATCCGTGCTGCCCGGTATCGCCAGCTATAAGACCATCATGTACAACCACAACGGTCAGTTTGTGAACGATTCCCATTCGCGTGCCGGCAACCTGTGCCACAACCACGTGAGCGAGGACATGTTTGCCGCCGCCGAGATGGCTCACCTTGCCTTTGTGCTCAATGTGGTGCTTAACGGCAAGCACGAGGTCATCGGCTCCTTTGCCGGCGACATTCACAAGGCACATGAGGCTGGCTGCGAGTTCGTAAAGAGCCTTGCCGGCGTTGAACCCGTCGAGTGCGAGATCGCCATCACCACCAACGGCGGCTACCCGCTCGATCAGAACATCTATCAGGCCGTGAAGGGCATGTGTGCAGCCGAGGCCACGCTTCCCGAGGGTGGCGTGATCATCGACGTCGCCGGTTGCGCCGACGGCCACGGCGGCGAGGGCTTCTACCACAACATCGCCGACAACGATCCGGCGGAGTTTGAGCGTGCCTGCATCGACCGTCCTAAGGACGAGACCCTGCCCGACCAGTGGACGAGCCAGATCTTCGCCCGCATCCTGGCACATCACCCGGTGATCATGGTTACCGATCTGTGCGACCATCAGATGCTCAAGGATATGCACATGACGCCGGTCAACACTATTGAGGAGGCGCTCAAGCTCGCCTTTGAGATGAAGGGTGCCGACGCTAAGGTCGCCGTCATCCCCGACGGCCTGGGTGTTGTCGTCGCGCAGCACTAGTGCGCGGCTCAAACGATTCGTTTATAACCGACAAGAAAGATAAGGTTTTATGCTTACCAAACTTCTGTGCGAATTCGGCGCAACGGCCCTCATGATCGTCTTTGGCGTGGGCGTGCACTGCGATACCGTGCTCAAGGGCACCAAGTATCAGGGCTCTGGCCACATGTTTGCCATCACCACCTGGTCTTTTGGCATTTCGGTCTGCCTGTTTGTCTTTGGCGGCGCCGTGTGCATGAACCCGGCCATGGTGCTTGCCCAGTGCATCGTCGGTCTGGTGCCGTGGGGCAACTGCATCCCCTTCATGCTCGCCGATATGCTTGGCGGCTTTGTGGGCGCTTGCATCGCTTGGTTGATGTATGCCGATGAGTTCAAGGCTTCCGAGGGCGTTGTCGACCCCATTGCTCAGCGCAATATCTTCTCGACCAACCCCACCACCGAGGGCACCAACTATGCCCGCAACTTCTTCTGCGAGGCTATCTGCACCTTTGTGTTTATCAGCGCCATCCTTGCTGCCGCTAGCCGCGCTGGCGAGGACGTCCTGATGCTCGCCATCTGCGTTGGCCTGATCGTCTGGGCCGTTGGTATGGGCATGGGCGGCATTACCGGCTTCGCCATGAACCAGGCTCGTGACCTTGGTCCGCGCCTTGCCTATCAGGTGCTGCCGATTAAGAACAAGGCCGATAACAACTGGAAGTACGGCCTGCTTGTTCCTGGCATTGCTCCGTTTGTCGGTGCCATCGTGGCTGCGCTGTTTGTGCATGGTTTCTTGGGCATGTTCTAGTCTGAGGCTACATAGTTGTCCGCTGGCCGCATGGGGTAACTTCCCAGCGCGTCCTCGGACATGAAAGAACCCCCGCTGCGCACTTCGTGCGGCGGGGGTTCTTTCGTCCTGCGGAATGCGCTGGGAAGTTACCCCATGCGGCCAGCTGCGGGGTCTTTGTTGCTCTCGAGTAGGCAACCCAACATATATATCTGAATTTGGATGTGGTGGGCGCTTTGCTGGTTGGGGCTTTGGGGTGTGTGTCTCACTTTGGGATGCATGGCGCCTTGGGATGGGCCGTGCTTTGGGATGAGGAGGTTACTTAGTTGAAGAGGGGCTTGATGGCTGATAGGTAGTCTTTGGCTACGTCTTCTTTTGGGGCTTCGAAGTTGTGCCATGCCCACCATTGGACTGTTCCTACGAAGCTTGAGGCTATGTGGTGTAGTAGGAAACTTCGATCCATGGTGGCGGCGGGGCCTGTGGGGTTGGCGGGGACGGTTTCGGCTGCTCGGGCCATGATGGTCTTACGGAGGCTGTCGGCGAAGACGCGTGAGCCGGCGCCGGCTACCAGGGCTCGTACGCCTTGGCGACGCTCCCAGAGGTTGTTGAGGATATGCTCGACCTGTACGAGCGGGTCGTCGAGTGGCGTGCCATCGTCGTCGAGGGCGTGGGTGCAGATATCGCTTACGAGCTCGGCGAGTAGGTCGTCTTTGCTCTTAAAGAGGCCGTAGAACGTCGCGCGGCCTACGTTGGCACGCGCGATGATGTCGCCGACGGTGATCTTTCCGTAGTCCTCCTCGCGAAGGAGCTCGGAAAACGCCGTGACAATAGCTGCGCGGCTTTTGGTTTTGCGGGCATCCATTCTTACGCGTCCGCGTGGACGAGCAGACAACGGAGCGTGCCAGAGCAGCCCTCATAGGGGCGCTTGCCTGCGCCGTAGCCAACGGCTTCGATGCGATAACGGGCCGGAAGATGCTCGGACGTGCGCAGTGCGGCGACGACGGCGGCGCCTGTGGGCGTCACGAGCTCGCCGGCGACCGGTGCGGGCGTGAGAGCGATGTTGCCCGCCTGGCACAGGTTGACGACGGCGGGAACCGGAATAGGCATAAGACCATGGGCGCAGCGGATGGTGCCGTGGCCCTCGGAGAGCGACTCGACCACAATATTCTCAATGCCAAGGTCATCGAGGCAGATGGCGACCGAGCAGACGTCGACGATGGAATCGACGGCGCCCACCTCGTGGAACATGACGGTCTCTGGCGTTTTGCCGTGCGCCTTGGCCTCGGCGGCGGCGAGCGCAGTAAAGATAGCGAGCGCGCGACGCTTGGCGCCATCGCTCAGCTGCGAGCCGTCGATGATCTCGGTGACGTCGGCCAGGGAGCGGTGATGATGGACGTGGTGGTGGCCGTCGTGGTCGTGGCCGTGCTCATGCATGTGCTCGTGGCAGTGAGCATGCTCATGCTCGTGATGATGCTCGTGCTCGCCATGGTCGTGATGGTGGTGATGAGCGTGCTCGTGCATGTGTTCGGCAGTAGCTTCATTGCCATAGAGCCAAGTCATGTCGTGGTCGTGATTCTCAAGTTCGCTGGCGAGCTGAACATCGAAGTCACAGGCGTCGATGCCGTGCTTGTTTACGCGCGTCACGGCAACCTCAAAGCCGTCGACCGGAAGCGTGGCGAGCTGCTTACGCAGGTGCTCCTCGCTGGCACCCAGATCGAGTAGCGCCGCGACGGTCATGTCGCCGCTGATGCCCGAGGTGCCGTCGATGACAAGCGTGTGCTGATGGTTGGACATGGAATGCTCCTTAGCGGGCGCGGGGCGTGCCGGCGCTCAGATGATTGATAAGACTTGCCTGGTAGGCGGCGCCAAAGCCGTTGTCGATGTTGACGACCGAGACACCGCTCGCGCAGGAATTGAGCATGGCGAGCAGTGCGGCCACGCCGCCAAAGCTCGCGCCGTAGCCCACGCTCGTGGGGACGGCGATGACCGGGCAGCTCACCAGGCCGCCGATGACGCTTGCCAGGGCACCCTCCATGCCGGCGATGGCGATGACCACCTGTGCCTGGGCAAGTTCCTCGGCATGAGCGAGCAGGCGGTGCAGGCCGGCGACGCCCACGTCGTAAAGGCGATCGACCTCGTTGCCATAGAATTCGGCCGTCAGTGCGGCCTCTTCGGCGACGGGCAGGTCGCTCGTGCCGGCGCAAGCGACGACGATGCGTCCGTTGCCGGTGGGGGAGGGCATGCCACCCACGAGGGCGAGCTGGGCGTCCGGGACATATCCCAGGTCGATGTTATCGGCAAGAAGCTCCGCGGTGCGTGCTGCCTTATCGGCATCGAGTCGCGTGACCAGGACGTGCGCCTGGCCTGCGTCGCGCAGCGCTTCGATAATGGCGGCAATCTGCTCGGCGGTTTTACCGGCGCCGTAGACAACCTCGCCAGCTCCCTGACGCACCCCGCGCGAAAGATCGAGCTGTGCAAAGCCCAGATCGGCGGTCGGCGCCGTTTGGATGCGCGTGAGGGCATCGGCCGGTGCAACGCTTCCGTCTGCCACGTTACTTAGCAATTGCTCAAGATCGCGTTTGTCCATATAAGTTCCCTTCGACGCTTAAAAGTTTAGCATGCGAAAGGTTCTTTCCGAACATTAGAGCAAAATTGTTCGGAAATCTAATATGTCAGATTTGATGGAGTTGTGAGGCTAACTCGCTAGTCGCGCAGGATGATATCCATCGCGAGCATCAGGTTGCGCTCATCGATGGCAAATGGGGCGGCCTCGCGCGTCTTGGGCTTGGCACAAAACGCGATGCCGGTGCCCGCGGCCTGGATCATGGGGATGTCGTTTGCCCCGTCGCCGATCGCGACGGTGTGAGCCATATCGACACCGCACCCAACTGCCCAATCCAGCAGCTGGATGAGCTTGGACTCCTTGGTCACAATGTCGGCCGCCAGCTTGCCGGTGAGCTTGCCGTCCACGATCTCCAAGCGGTTGGCCAGACAAAAGTCAATGCCCGCGGCGGCTACGATTTTGTCGGCGACCTCGTGGAAACCGCCGCTCACCACGCCGACCTTCCAGCCCTTGCTGTGCGCCGAGCGCACAAGCTCCAACGCGCCGGGGGTAAACGTCACGCGCTCAAAGGTGCGCTCGAACACGCTCTCGTCCAGGCCGGCAAGCAGCCCCACGCGCTCCTCGAGCGCCTGCTTAAAGTCCAGCTCGCCGCGCATGGCGCGCTCGGTGATCTGCGCCACCTGCTCGCCCACGCCGGCTTCCTCGCCCAACAGGTCGATAACCTCCTGGTTGATGAGGGTGGAGTCGATATCCATAACAATGAGGCGTGCAGTCATGACGGGCCTTTCCAAGTGCTGTTTTATTGGGGCATATTGTCGCACGTGACGCGTACGGGCGGGTGCCGCAGCGCGCCAATTGTTTCGTCTCCGTCAAGTCTTTGGGCAGGAACCACTTTTTCGCGGTACATCGGCACAGGTGCGATAAGATAGAACGCCATGTCTGGCTGCGCGGTTTACGCAGGCTGGGCAAATCTGTACGACGCCGCCCGGAACGACACGGGGCGGCACAGATCCATAAAGGAGGATCACTGGTATGAGCCAGACCCGTCCCATCGACGAGCATTCCATGCACACCCGTACCTGCGGCGAGCTTCGCCGCGAGAACGTGGGCGAAGAGGTTACCCTCACCGGTTGGGTGAGCCGTCGCCGCGATCACGGCGGCCTCATTTTCTGCGACCTTCGCGACCGCGAGGGCATCACGCAGCTCACCTTCGACCCCGAGCACTCCGACGGCGATGCCTTTAAGATCGCCGAGACCATGCGCCCCGAGTGGCCCATCAAGATTCACGGCGTCGTGCGCGCCCGTGGCGAGGAGACCACCAACGCCAAGCTCGCGACCGGCGAGATTGAGGTCCTGACCGACCACGCCGAGGTGCTCAACACTTCCGTCACCCCGCCGTTCCAGATCGAGGATGGCATCGAGACCAGCGAGGACACCCGTCTGCGCTATCGCTATCTGGACCTCCGTCGTCCCGAGATGATGGCCAACCTCAAGCTGCGCTCCGACTTTACCTTCGCCATCCGCGAAGCGCTGCACAACCGTGAGTTCATGGAGGTCGAGACGCCCTCCCTGTTTAAGTCCACGCCCGAGGGCGCCCGTGACTTCATCGTTCCCAGCCGCATCCAGCCGGGCAACTTCTACGCTCTGCCGCAGTCCCCGCAGCTCCTGAAGCAGCTGCTCATGGTCGGTGGCGTCGAGCGCTACTACCAGGTTGCCAAGTGCTTCCGCGACGAGGACCTGCGTGCCGACCGTCAGCCCGAGTTCACCCAGGTCGATATCGAGATGTCCTTCGTGGACCAGAACGATGTCATGAGCGCGCTCGAAGAGGTTCTTGCCGATGCCTTCGGTCGCATGGGCGTCGAGATGCCCACGCCGCTGCGTCGCATGGACTACTGGGAGGCCATGGACGCCTATGGCTCCGACAAGCCCGATACCCGCTATGGCATGCACCTGGTCGACCTGACCGACATCTTTGCCAACTCCAAGTTCAAGGTCTTTGCGACCGCCGCGAACGAGGAGGGCTCCGTCGTCAAGGCCATCAACGCTAAGGGCGCCGGCGCCTGGGCACGTGCCAAGATCGATAAGCTCGCCGGCGTGGCCTCCACGTTTGGCGCCAAGGGCCTGGCCTGGATCGCCTTCCGCGAGGACGGCTCCATCAACAGCCCCATCGTCAAGTTCTTCTCGGACGAGGAGATGGCCGCTCTGCGCGAGCGCATGGACGTCGAGCCCGGCGACCTTGTGATGTTCGCTGCCGGCCCGCGCCTGCTCTCCGACGAGATCCTGGGCGGCATGCGTTCGCACATGGCCAACGCGCTCGAGGTCAAGCGCGAGGGTCACGACTTCCTGTGGGTCGTCAACTTCCCGCTGTTCCATTGGGACGAGGATCGCAAGGCCTATGCTGCCGAGCACCAGCCCTTTACCCTGCCGACCGAGACCGACATCGCCAAGATCGAGGCCGATCCGTTGGCAGCCGGTTCTTGCACCTACGACTTTGTCATGGACGGCTTTGAGGCCGGTGGCGGCGGTATGCGTATCCACAACGCCGAGATGCAGATGTCCATGCTCAAGCTCCTGGGCTTTACCGAGGAGCGCGCCGAGTCGCAGTTTGGCTTCCTCATGGAGGCCCTCAAGTTTGGTGCGCCTCCGATGGGCGGCTTCGCTTTGGGCCTGGACCGCGTGTGCATGCTGCTCACCGGCTCCGACTCCATCCGCGACGTCATGGCGTTCCCCAAGACGGCCAGCGGCTCCGACCTCATGTCGGGCGCTCCGAGTGCCGTTTCCGGCGCCCAGCTCAAGGACGTCAGCCTGCGCCTGATGTAGGCGATCGGCTACATATTGCCTGTAACGAGGGAAGGACATGCGCCTTCCCTCGTTTTTTGTGCGCGGGTATTGCGAGAGCATGGGCGGAACGGGCGGCGCGGAAACGGGGGGGGGCAGAATGAGCGCTCAAAACGGGGCGGGCTTTCCGCAACAGTTGTTTGGCGGAAAGCCCGCCCCAATTTCTTACAGCGAGTCTCTTTTGACGAGCTGCATGTGCATCACGGTGGTGGTGGGTTCGGCGCCCTTGATCATGTCGAGCGCAATGTTGGCGGCCATGTGGCCTTCCTCGCGCAGCGGCTGCCGGATAGTCGTGAGGGCGGGGGTGCAGCGCGCAGCAATCTCGTGATCGTCGAAACCGACGACGGAAACATCCGCCGGAACAGAAAGGCCCGCCTCGTTGAGTGCGGTGATGACGCCAGCCGCGATACGGTCCGATCCGCAGAGCACGCCATCGAAGGTGATCTCGCGCGCGAGGAGCTGGTGCATTGCCTGATAGCCATCTCCGCTGTTCCATCCGGTGTAGATAACACTCTCGTCCGGGAGGTCTTTGCCCAAGACGGCGCGGTAGCCGCGCAAGCGGTCGATGACGGCGGGGTTGTCCTGCGGTCCCAGCACAGCGACAATCTCCTTGCGTCCGCGTTCTTTCATGGCGAGCGCGGCAAAGCGCCCGCCTTCTTCGTCGTCTGAGTAGACCGTCGAGAACACATCGCGATAGGGGTGGCCTTCGAGCTGGCCGCACAGCACGGTGGGTACGCTCAGCTCGCGCAGCACCTCGAGCAGCTCGCTGCCCTTGTAGGGAGAGACGTCGATGACTGCGTCGAACGAGCGGCGCTCAAAGTGCTCGCGCGCACGGTTGCGCTCGTGCGTGGAAGATGCCTGCAAGATAACGGGCAGATAGGACGATTCCGAGAGTTCCTCGGTAATACCGCTCAAAAACTCGCTGTATGTGGGGTCGCTGAACAGTTCGCTCAAGGGTTCGGTCACGAGTACGGCGATGATTTCCGTACGTCCGACGGCGAGTGCTCGGCCGCGTGCGTTGGGGACAAAATTGACTTCCTTGGCTGCAGCGCGGACGCGTTTTTTGGTTTCCTCGCTAATGCGGGGCGAGTCGTTGAGTGCGCGCGATGCCGTGGAGCGCGACACGCCGGCAGCTGCGGCAACCTCGGCAAGCGTAGGTGCGGTGCGAACTGGTTGGGTCATGGCGTCTCCTGGAAAATGCGGTCGGTGTTGTCGCTGATGCGGGTTGGTGCGGATACAGCTTACTATAGTGCGCCTGAACAGCGTTCATGATATCCGGCCACTGGTGACATTTCACGTCCAAGCTGCTGTTGAACATGGCTTGCAAGGGTGGGGCATGGATGGGCGCGGCGGTTGTCTGCGGGCCCTGGAACGCTGTATTGCGCTGCGTGCCGGTACTCAGGGTGACATAAGTCCTACGGTTGTACAACCGGTTGCACCGTTAAACCGGCGAAATCGACCGTTCAGCGGACAACCGGTTGCACAGTTTTTTGCATCGCCCGTAAGATAAGGACAACCGGTTGCACAAGAATCACTACGATGACGAAGGAGCATCACCATGGACGCCATTAACGATTGGGAAAACCAAGCGCTCACCAACAGGAACCGCCTGGCACCCCATGCGTACTTTATGGGTTACGAGACCGCCGATCTCGCTGCTACGTACAGCCGCGAACTTTCGCGCGGATTTGTCCAGCTGTCCGGCTCGTGGCAGTTCCGCCTCTTTGAGGGCCCTGCCGCCGTCTCCAACGAGGCACTTTCTACCTACGAGCCCGAGTGGGATCACGTCGAGGTTCCGCACCTGTGGCAGGTAGACGGCTACGGTAAGCTCGCCTATACCGACGAGGGCTTCCCGTTCCCGGTCGACCAGCCGTTCGTTCCCTCCGATGACCCCACGGGCGTTTACCAGCGCATCGTCAACCTTCCCGCCGTTCCCGCCGGCGCTCGCGAGATCATCCGCTTCGACGGCATCGAGAGCTACGGCGAGCTGTACGTCAACGGCCAGTTTATCGGCATGACCAAGGGTTCGCGCCTGTCCGCCGAGTTCGACGTGACCGACGCGCTCGTCGAGGGCGATAACCTGTTTGCCGTTAAGGTCCTGCAGTACAGCGACGGCAGCTATATCGAGGACCAGGACATGTGGTGGGCCTCGGGCATCTTCCGCGATGTCTACCTTATGCAGCGCCCCGCCACGCACTTGGTCGACTTTAGGTTCCGCACGCACCGCGAGGGCGATGCCGCTCTGATTACGCTCGATACGGTTGCCGAGGGCGCAAGCCGCGTCGTGTTTACGCTCGGCGACGGCGAGAACGTAGTTGCTACGGGCGAGTGCGTCGACGGCCACGCCGGGTGCACCGTTGCCGACGCTCACTTCTGGAACCCCGAGGACCCCTTCCTTTATGACCTGACGTTTGAGGTCTACGACGGCGACGAGGTCAGCGAATACGTGCCGCATCGTCAGGGTCTCGCCGAGGTCACCGTCGAGGGCAACCATATCTACCTCAACGGCACCTACTTTAAGATGCACGGCGTCAACCGCCACGATCACGACGATCACAAGGGCCGTGCCGTGGGTCTCGATCGTATACGCCGCGACCTTGAGCTCATGAAGCAGCACAACATCAACGCGGTGCGCACGTCTCACTATGCCAACGACCCGCGCTTCTACGAGCTGTGCGACGAGTACGGCATCATGCTGGTGGCCGAGACCGATATGGAGAGCCACGGCTTCGAGAATATCGGCAACATCGCCCTGGTCACCGATGACCCGGCGTGGGAGCCGGCCTATGTCGACCGCGTCGAGCGCCTGGTGATGCAGGAGCGCAACCATGCGTGCATCATCATGTGGTCGATGGGCAACGAGAGCGGCTACGGCTGCAACATCCGCGCGATGTACGCCAAAGCTCACGAGCTCGATGACCGCCCGGTCCACTACGAGGAGGACCGCAACGCCGATACCGTCGACGTCATCTCCACCATGTACTCCCGCGTGTCGCAGATGAACGACTTTGGCGAGCATCCGTTCCCCAAGCCGCGCATTAACTGCGAGTACGGCCACTCCATGGGCAATGGCCCGGGAGGCCTGTCCGAGTACCAGGAGGTCTTCGATCGCTGGGATTGCATCCAGGGCCAGTTTATCTGGGAGTGGTGCGACCACGGTCTGGCTGCTGTGACCGAGGATGGCGTGGCCTACGACATGTATGGCGGCGACAACGGCGACTATCCCAACAACAGCAACTTCTGCATCGACGGCATGGTGTTCCCTTGGCAGCAGCCGAGCCCGGGTCTGACCGAGTACGGCCAGGTCATCTGCCCGGTTCGCATGGCCTATGACGCCGAGGCGGGCGAGCTGACCGTCACCAACAAGCGTTGGTTTACCACCCTCGAGGATGTCTGCCTGGTGGCGGAGACCCTGGTGGACGGTGACGTGGTATGCCGCAAGACGCTCATGCCCGGAGCGGTCGCTCCCGGCGAGTCCGTTCAGCTGCCCCTGGTCGTTCGCGAGGCTGCCGCAGGCGAGACCCTGCTCACCGTGCGCGCCTATACTATGGCCGCTCACGTCTGGTGCGAGCCGATGTTCCAGCTGGGTGCAAGCCAGTTTGCTATCGCCAATCACCCGGCACCTGCCATCGTGGCCCCTGTTCGTCCCGAGCTTGCGGTCGAGGAGACCGAGCAGGAAATCTGCATTCACTCCCTCAACGGCAAGCTGACCTTCAGCAAGGTCAACGGCACCGTGAGCGAGTGGAAGGCATCCGGCCGCGACGTTATGACCTCTGGTCCCCAGGTTGGTTTCTGGCACCCGCTCGTCGACAACCACGCCCAGGAGTATGACTCCCTGTGGAAGGACAACTTCATCGATGTGATGCAGACGTCCACCCGCAAGGTCTCTTGGAAGCAGGACGGCAACACGGTCGTCGTTACCGTGAACCAGCGTATCGCTCCTCCTGTCCGCGCGTTTGGCATGCGCGTCGAGCTTGTCTACACCGTGCTGCCGAGCGGTCGCGTCGACCTTAAGGTCTCCGGCGAGCCCTATGGCGATTACTCGGACATCATTCCGCGCATCGGCATTTCCTTCGAGGTTCCCGGTTGCGACCGTGCCGTCGAGTGGTACGGCCACGGCCCGGGCGAGAACTACCCGGACTCGCTGCGCGCCAACCCGGTCGGCCATTACCGCACTACGGTCGACGACATGTTCACGCCGTATGTCATGCCCCAGGATTGCGCTAACCGTGAGGGCACCCGTTGGGTCGCCCTGCGCTCCAGCCACGGTGACGGCCTGGTCGTGACGCGTCCGAACGACGCCGCTTCCAACCCGTTCTCGTTCTCGGCCTGGCCCTACACCTGCGAGAACATCGACAAGGCCGGACATGTCTACGACCTCGTCAAGAGCGATTCGGTCACGGTCAACATCAACGACCAGCTGCTCGGCCTTGGTTCGAACTCTTGGGGTTCCGAGGTGCTCGATTCCTATCGCACCCGTTTTGAGAGCTTCAGCTTCGAGGTGTCCCTGCGACCGCTGACGTCTGCCGATCTGGCTCAGGCGCTGGCACCCATTAAGGAGGCATAAGTCATGCATCTCTTTAACTCGCGCGCCGATTTCGACGCTCAGATGAAGTCCGTCAAGAAGTGGATGCGTACCGGCCAGGCGCTCGACGGCGTTGCCGACCTGCAGCACGACGTGGCTTACTCCATCGGCGACTCGTTGGTGTACTGGTGGGTCTATGCCCGCGAGGCCGCAACCGCCGATCTGGTCGGTCACCGTCGCTATCATGCCGTGCTTGCCCCGCTCGATGGCGACCTGACCGTCGAGGTTGCCCCCAAGGCCGACCTCACCTGCGCTCGCGCTTACAGCGATATCGATGATCGCGAGCGCTTTGAGGGGGCAGGGGAGAAGGTGACGATTCCGGCCGGCGGCGTTGCCGTCGTCGAGATTGACGAGGCGTATCGCGTCCTCGCCGACACCACGGATCCCCGTGTCACCGTGCTTCACGTGACGGTCGAAGGTTATTCCTTCCCCAACAAGTAGTATTCGTCCACCTGGACGTTTGCTTTGCGCCGTTAAGGGGGATGGCTTTGTTGACTCCCTTTTCCCATTCCCCTTAGCAGGTACGCCGTCCGCGATTGCGCTTGCAGCCCGGACGGTTTTAGATGAGATATAACGGATGATTTGGAGGGCTTATGAGCTCTGAAAAACGAGGAACGATCGGTTCGTTCGCTCTGCTGGGCATGACGGTCGCCGCCGTGTTCGGTATCAAGAACATCATCAACAACAACGCGGCCATCGGCTTGGCAGCTGCGCCGTCGTTCTTCTTCGCCACGCTTCTGTACTTTGTCCCCTATACCCTGGTTACCGCCGAGTTCGTCGGCCTCAACAAGGATTCCGAGTCGGGCGTGTACGCTTGGGTTAAGACCTCGATGGGCGGTCGTTGGGCGTTCCTAACGGCGTTTAGCTACTGGTTCGTCAACCTGTTCTATTTCGCGTCCGTCCTGCCCAACGTCATCATCTACGCGAGCTACGTGTTCTTTGGTGCCAATGCCGAACTTTCGCAGCTGTGGATTACCATCATCGAGATCGTGGTCTTTGCTATCGCCACGTGGGTTTCGACCAAGGGCGCTAAGTGGATTGGCTCCATTTCCTCCTTCGGCTCGACCGCGGCTCTCGGCCTGACTGCCGTGTTCATCCTACTGTCCCTGGCTGCTGCCTTTGGCGGCGTTGAGTTCGCTACGGCTCCCACGCCCGCCAACATGGCTCCCGACATGAGCAACTTCGCTGCAACCTGGGGCTTCTTCGGCACGCTCGCCTGGATCATCCAGGGCGTTGGCGGCGCTGAGTCCGTCGGCGTGTTCCTCAACGACCTCAAGGGCGGCGTCAAGGCCTTCGTACGCACCGTCGTTATCGCCGGCCTGACCATCGGCCTTCTGTATGCAGGCGCTTCGCTGCTGGTCAACCTGTTCATTCCCGAGGGCAGCGTTGCCATCTCCACTGGCATCTTCGACGTGTTCGGTGCTGTCTTTGCCCACTTTGGCATTCCCATGGAAGTGTCCACGCGCGTCATCGGCCTGATCCTTCTCGCCGCTACGCTGGGCTCCCTCATGATGTGGACCTCTGCTCCCATCAAGGTGTTCTTCACCGAGATCCCCGAGGGCGTCTTTGGTAGCAAGATCGTCGAGCTCAACGAGCACGGCATTCCTGCCCGCGCTGCCTGGCTGCAGTTCGCCATCGTCGTCCCCATCCTGATCATCCCGGCCCTGGGCTCCGGCAACCTCGACGACCTGCTTATGATCGTCACCAACATGACGGCTGCCACGGCCCTGCTCCCGCCGCTGCTGATCCTGCTTGCCTACTTTATGCTGCGCAAGAACTTCGACGCCGCGCCCCGCGACTTCCGCATGGGTTCGCGCACCTTCGGCCTGGTTGTCGCTGCCTTCCTGCTCGTGGTCTTCTGCTTCGTGCTTGTCTGCGGTACCGTTCCGCTGGACCAGCCGCTGTGGCTGACGCTGGTCTACAACGTCGGTGGCGTGGTTGTCTTCCTGGGTCTTGCCGTGATCTGGTACAACCGCTACATCAACCGTCTGCGCGAGACCGATCCCGAGGCCGCCAAGAACGAGCTGCGCCCCTCCGTCCTTGACATGATGGAGTAGCGGCCAGGATTAATCTACGGCTGTGGAATAAATCGATTCCCTTTCCTAAGGAGGGGCCCTTCGGGCCCCTCCTTTTGCGCTTTGGGGCATGATTTTTGAACCTGGTGGGCAAAAAATGCCAAATATGAGTACTGTTGTAAAAGCGGTGACATATTTTTGGCCTGTTTTGAGCGAAAATGGGCTCATAATCAATTTAGCTAACCCCCTATAGATGCGATTTGGTGGCTTCCAAGCCCCTAAAATCGGCCAAAGCGGTCAATTTGCTCTCGATTTTGCTGCTACTAAATTGGTGACAGTACTCATATTTGCCACTTTTTGCCCACGGGGTATCCGAAATGTCTCTCGGCAGGCATCTAACGGTACAATAACTACCACGTGGCTGGGTTTGCCGGCCGAATGTACGACGCCGCGGGAGGGGACATGGTCGAGTTTACAAAGACGATTAAAGATCCGTTGGGACTGCATGCCCGCCCGGTTGCGCTGCTCTACGACATCATTGCCAGGCACCGCAGCGACGTGTCGGTCAGCATCGGCGACCGCCATACCGACGGTCGCGACGTTATGGGACTCATGGCCCTCTACGGTGAGTGCGGCGAGGACATCATCTTCCGTGTATCGGGCGTGGACGAGGCTTCCTGCGTCACGTCGATCAGAAATCTCTCGCTCTAAGCCTGGCGTGTGACAAAGGGACAGTCCCTTTGTCACATTCATTGGTATCAAAAGGCGCCGCAAAGGGATAACCTTTGCGGCGCCTTCTTTGTTTCACATAGGAAACTTTTTCGAAAACTGAATAGGGACCCTTTTCAAAAAGTTAACCACGTGCTAGTTTACTAAGGCGAACATAGACGTGGTTAACTTTTACTGCGCCGATGTTAAGGACGATTCGATGTTAGGAGCCCAGTCATGTCTAGCGGACCGCAGATGCCGGCCATGCCGCTTTCGATGGTGAAGGCGGGCGAAACCGTGCGCGTGTCTCGTGTAAAGGGCAACGAGGACATGAAGCACCACCTCAAGGACCTCGGCTTTGTCGAGGGTAGCGAGATTCACGTGGTGAGCTCGAGTGGCGCCAACATCATCGTTACCGTGCTGGGCGCCCGCTTTGGCATCGATTCCAAAGTGGCCATGCACATCATGACCGTCGGTTAGTCGACGGTATTTTTGCAAGTACTGAAAGGGGGACAAGTAAATGAAGACGTTGGGTGACGTTAAGGTGGGCGAGAGCTCTACCATCGTCAAGCTTCACGGTGAGGGCGCACTTCGCCGCCACCTTATGGACCTGGGGCTCATCAAGGGCACGTCGTTTAAGGTCGTGAAGGTCGCACCGCTCGGAGATCCGGTCGAGATCAACGTGCGCGGCTACGAGCTTTCCATCCGCAAGGAGGAGGCGGCCGTCGTCGAGGTCCAGTAAGGGCTTGCGGCGAATATTTCTGCAGGTAAAGTTAGGTTTTTCTAACTTAATGCAGCATCTTTGAAGCACATTATCCAGCCCGTGCGGAGAAAGCAGCGCGGGCACACAAGGAAGAAGGATTGAATGGCGGATTCTCAGATCCATGTCGCACTGGCGGGTAACCCCAACTGCGGCAAGACCACGCTTTTCAACCTGATCACCGGCGCCAACGGCTACGTTGGCAACTGGCCCGGTGTCACGGTTGAGAAAAAGGAGGCCAAGCTCCTGAGTGACAAGAGCGTCACGATTACGGACCTTCCCGGCATCTACTCGCTTTCCCCCTACAGCCCCGAGGAGCAGTGCTCGCGCGATTACCTCATGAGCGGCGAGCCCGATGTCGTCGTCCAGGTGGTCGACGCCACCAACCTCGAGCGCAACCTGTACCTGGCGCTTCAGGTTATCGAGACCGGTCTGCCCGTGGTCGTCGCCCTCAACATGGCCGACCTGGTCGAGAAGAACGGCGATAAGATCGACACCGACAAGCTCTCCAAGAAGCTCGGCTGCCCGGTCATGATGGTTTCGGCTCTTAAGAACAAGGGCATCACGGAGCTGTTCGATCAGGTCAAGAAGTCTGCTGCTACCAAGGGCCAGGTGCCGGAGCATAAGTTCGACTCTTCCATCGAGGACGTTCTGACCCACATCGAGAACAACCTGCCGGATAGCGTCCCCGCCAACAAGCGCCGCTACTACGCCGTCAAGCTGTTCGAGCGCGATGCGGACGCCTGCAAGCTCATCAACCTCACCAAGGAGAAGGCCGCTCGCGTGGAGCAGCTGGTCGCCCAGTGCGAGCAGGACTGCGACGACGATGCCGAGTCCATCATCACCGGTGAGCGCTACGGTGTCATCGCCCACATCATCGACGAATGCATGACCAAGGCTCCTGCCAAGATGAGCACCTCCGAGAAGATCGACCGCGTGGTTACCAACCGTATCCTGGGCCTGCCGATCTTTGTGGTCATCATGTTCTGCGTGTACTACATTGCCGTCTCTACCCTGGGCGGCACGGTGACCGACTTCACCAACGACCAGCTCTTCGGTACCGATGGCTGGTACGTGCTCGGTCAGGGTCGCGACGCCTATGACGAGGCCGTCGAGGCTGCGGGCGACGAAGCCGATTCGGTCGATCCGGCGCAGTATGGTCCCTATGTCCCCGGCATTACCACCATGGTGCATGATGCCCTCGTGGCGGGCGGCACCGAGGACGGCGGTCTGGTCGACTCGCTCGTCTGTGACGGTATCGTCGGTGGCCTGGGTGCCATCTTTGGCTTCGTGCCGCAGATGTTCCTGCTCTTTGTGATGCTGTCCTTCCTGGAGGACTGCGGCTACATGGCCCGTGTTGCCTTCATCATGGACCGCGTATTCCGCCGCTTCGGCCTGTCCGGTAAGTCCTTCATCCCCATGCTCGTGTCCTCGGGCTGCGGCGTCCCCGGCGTCATGGCTACTAAGACCATCGAGAACGAGAAGGACCGCCGCATGACGGTCATGACCACCACGTTCATCCCCTGCGGCGCTAAGCTGCCGATCATCGCCCTGCTCATGGGTTCCATCATCGGCGACTCTTCCACCACCGCCGCGTGGATCAGTCCGCTCTTCTACTTCCTGGGCGTCTTTGCCGTCATCGGCTCGGGTCTGATGCTCAAGAAGACCAAGCTCTTCGCCGGCCGCCCGACGCCGTTTGTCATGGAGCTGCCTGCCTACCACTTCCCGGCGGTCCGTTCTTGGGCCCTGCACGTGTGGGAGCGCTGCTTCGCCTTCATCAAGAAGGCCGGCACGGTCATCTTCGCCTCCACCGTCGTGGTGTGGTTCCTGTCCAACTTCGGCAGCTACAACGGTGCCTTTGGCTTCCTGCCTGCTATGGATGGCATCCCCGAGGAGTTCATGGACTACTCCGTGCTCGCCATGCTCGGCAACCTGGTCGCCTGGATCTTCGCGCCGCTCGGCTTTAGCACCTGGCAGGCCACCGCACTGACCGTCTCGGGCCTCGTTGCCAAGGAGAACGTCGTCGCTACCGCCGGCTCGCTGCTGTCCGTTGCCGACGCTGCCGAGACCGACCCGAGCCTGTGGACCGCGTTCGCCGGCATGTTCCCGACCATGGGTGCCTGTGTGGCCTTTGGTGCCTTCAACCTGCTGTGCGCTCCGTGCTTTGCCGCTATGGGCACCATCCGCAACCAGATGGACTCCGGCAAGTGGACCGCGATCGCCATCGGTTACGAGTGCGCCTTCGCTTGGGTGATCGGCCTGTTCATCAACCAGTTCTACAACCTGCTTGTTCTGGGTCAGTTTGGTGTCTGGACGGTTGTCGCCATCGTGCTGCTGGTTGCGATGCTCTTCCAGATCTTCCGTCCCATGCCTAAGCATGCCTGGACCGACGAGGACGAGACCAACACCGCCTCCGCCGCTGTTTCCGCCTAAGTCCAGATAAGGACGAGCCCCTTTCCACGAAGCCCGGGTATCCTCGCGATACTCGGGCTTTTTGGTGCACCAGCTAAGTTGCGGTGAAATAGTTCCTGTTTGGCGGCCTGGACGGCGAATCCAGGAACTATTCCACCGCAACTTAGTTGATGGGGGAGATGTGGCGTTTCCGCAGATAAAACCGACCAAAATAAACCTGTCCCTTTTTGGCAGGTGGGGGATGGTGTAAAGTAAGTGATGGTTAACTAGAGGAGGCTTGCTATGGCACCTATCGATATTGTTGTTCTGGCTGTGATCGGCATTGCGTTTGTCGCCGTGTGCGTGCGCATTTACCGAAAAGGCACCTGCGCCGACTGCGCCCAGGGTGGCGTTTGCACAGGGCATTGCTCCAACAAAAAGACCTGCGCTGCGCTTAAGGGAGTGGATAAGATTGCCGAGGATCTGGGTCGCGGCATCAAATAGGACCCTGACACCCAAACGCCCCGCGAGCATGAACTGCCTCCCATTTCTTGGACATGAGAAATGGGAGGCTTTTTATGCGTGTCGACTTGAGGGTGAAGCACGACATCGAGGCCAGGAAGGCGGCGATCGGGCTCTTCGAGCGAGGCCACGGCTCCAAGTCGGCGGCGAAGGCGCTGTCGGTCCCGCGCAACACCGTGAGACAATGGCTCTACGTATACCGGTCGTTCGGAAGCGAGGTGCTGCTATCCATGGACGGCAAGCAGGCCAGGTACACATACGAGCAGAAGGTCGCCGCCGCCTCGGCCGTGGTCGACGGCGGCATGAGCAAGCGGGACGCCATGGAGGCGTTCGGGGTCATGTCCGTGGCGCCGCTCAAAAGATGGTGCGCGCTCTACCGCGAGGGCGGCGCCGGGGCGCTCAGGCCCAAGCCCAGGGGCAGGCCGAGGGGGTCCGGCCCCAAGTCGCGCGAGCGCACCCGCGAGCAGGAGCTCGAGGAGCGCTGCCGAAGGCTCGAGACCGAGGTGGCCTACCTAAAAAAATTGCGTGCCC
>CAKUHP010000025.1 GCA_934658705.1 uncultured Collinsella sp.
CCAGCATACTCAACCTGGTTGAGCAGCTGAGACAGGACGACGGCGCTCATGATGGCGTCGTTATCGGGGTTCTGGTGGCCAAAGACAAGAACGTTTGCCATGGATATCCTCCACTTGATATGTGTACTTGGACGTAGCTATGGTAGCACGCTAGCGTCGAGCCTTCGCAGACGGAAGGGGCGCGGCACAATTTGGGGCAGGCATGGGGGCCAAGTCTGTCCCCCTTGCACCATGTTGATGCAAAGAAACCTGACCCCCTTGCACCAGTTATTTGCCGGCGGCGCGCAGGGCTACGTAGGCGGCGCCGATGATACCGGCGTCGTTGCCGAGCGAGGCGACCTCGATGGGCGTCTCGCGCGAGACGGAAAACGCGTACTGCTTAAAGTGCTCGCGCACGGCGTCGAGGTAGACATCGGCCGAGGCGGAGGCGCCGCCGCCGATGAGGAACATCTCAGGGTCGACCACGTTGGCGATAAGCGCCAGGGCACGGCCGAGGTAGTCGGCCATGGTATCGGCCGCGGCAAGCGCGAGCTTATCGCCCTCGCGGCAGGCTTGGAATACGTCCTTGGAGTCAGATGGACCGGTGAGCTCGATGGGCTCGACGCCCGCAGCCTTGCACTCGGCCAGGTAATTGCTCACCACGCCGGTCGCGCTGGAATACTGCTCCAGGTGGCCGTGGCCGCCGCAGCCGCAGGTACGCTCCTCGTCGGGATTCAGGCACATATGGCCGATCTCGCCGCCGGCGCCCACAACGCCCGACACCACGTCGCCGTTAACGATAACGCCGCCGCCTACGCCGGTGCCGATGGTGACCATCACCACGTTCTGCACGCCCTTGGCAGAGCCGAGCCAGGCCTCGCCCATGGCGGCGGCGTTGGCGTCGTTCTCGTACTTTACGACCGCGTCGGGGCAGTGCTCCTGAATGGCAATCTTAAGCTCGGGCAAGTTGATGGAGATGTTCGCCTTGACCTTGGCATCGCCCGCGGCAGGGATGGGGCACGGAACGGCCAGGCCGATGCCCGCCACAAAGGCGCGCGGAATCTGCGCCTTGGCGACCACCTGGTCGATAGCCTCGGTCACCGCGGCAAAGCCCGCGGCGTCAACGATGGGAGGCGTGGGCACACTGGCCTTGGCAAGCAGGTTGCCGTCCTCGTCGAACAGGCCCTCCTTAACCGAAGTGCCGCCGACGTCAATGCCGATGTAGTACTGCTTAGGTTCCATGGGAGCCCACCTTTCTCGTTTAAACATTGCCTGTATGGTACCGCTCCCAAAGCAAAAACCTGCCAAAAAGGGACAGGTTTGTTTTGGCAGGCTTTATCTGGGGAAACACAACCCTCTGAAATCCCATCCGTTGAACGTTAGGGCAACTCGGTTTCGTCTCCAGGCGATGCATTTTGCTCGATGCAACAATCATTGAAGATGCCTATTTAGGGCGCTCTAGTTTTATAGATAAAGCGACTTTTAATAATATCCTTCTCGAAACTTTTCAAAAATGTAATAGAGATACTTAGATGTTGAATATACTTTCTTTTATACTCAATCAAGCTGGAAAGGGGGTTACATGATTCCCAAATATGAGTCAATAGCTGCAGATATACGCCGAAACATCGAGGATGGCGCCCTTAAACCGGGCGACAAACTGCCTACCGTCGTTGAGTTCTGTGAGCTGTATGGCGTTTCCAAGATCACCGTCAAGCGCGCGATTGAGCAGATTACCGAGGAAGGCTTGGTCACCAGTCGTCGTGGATCGGGCACCTACGTCAAAGACACCGCGGGGCTTCCCGGCAAAGCGTTTTTCCAAGGCAGAAACGACCGCGCTCAGGGCTTTACCTACGAGCATCGCGGCGAGAAGGTGGCCTCGGTGGTCTACGATTTCTCGATCGTCAATCCGCCGGCAGAGGTTGCCTCCCGGCTGGGAATGGCCGAAGACGACTTTGCCTATCACATCGTGCGCGTACGCGAGGTCGATGGTCTGCCCATCGTTATCGAGTACACCTATATGCCGTTGGAACTCATCCCGGGCCTTAAGAAAAAGGACCTGTACGCGTCTATTTACAGCTATATCCGCGAGCAGTGCGGGCTTAAGATCTCGAGCTTCCACCGCACCATCCGTGCCGTTGCCGCAACCGAGGAAGAGGCCGAGCGCCTGAACACCAAGCCCGGCTCTCCCCTCCTCGAGCTCAACCAGATTGGCTTTTTGGACAGCGGCGCCGCGTTTGAGTACTCGATTTCGCGCAACGTCGGCGACCGTTTTGAGCTGCACAACGTAACGTTGGCTTAAGTTTGTAATCCGGCGGGCGCTCGCTTTGAGCCGTTTTGCGCGGCGCCCGCACAACCTGATGGGGGTATGCACATGTCCGATTTGATTAAACTCACGCCGATCTTCCACGAGAAGATTTGGGGCGGCCGCCAGCTGGAGACCGTGTTTGGTTACGACATTCCCGAGGGACCCATCGGTGAGTGCTGGGCCATCTCGGCGCACCCCAACGGCGATTGCCAGATTGCCGAGGGTCCGTACGCCGGCTACACGCTGTCGTGGCTGTGGGCCGAGCATCGCGAGCTCTTTGGCAACTGCGGGGGCAAGGAGTTCCCGCTGCTCATTAAGATTCTGGACGCCAAGGACGACCTGTCGATCCAGATCCACCCCAACGACGAGTACGCCGCCGAGCATGAGAACGGTAGCCTGGGCAAAACCGAGTGCTGGTACGTGCTGGATTGCGAGCCCGGCGCCACGATCATCGTCGGCCAGCGCGCGCATGACCGCGCCGAGGCTGCGCAGATGATCGAAGAGGGTCGCTGGGACGAGATGCTCAACGTGCTGCCCATCCACAAAGGCGACTTTTTCCAGATCGACTCCGGCACCGTGCACGCCATCAAGACCGGCACGCTGATTCTGGAGACACAGCAGTCGAGCGACGTGACGTATCGCCTGTACGACTACGACCGCCCTGGCACCGACGGCAAGCTGCGCCCGCTGCACATTGAGCAGAGCCTGGACTGCATTAACTTTAACGCGCAGGCCCCGACCGACGGCACCGTGACCGCACCCGAGGTCGATGGCGTGACCGAGCTCGAGTCCAACCCCTGCTACACCGTCGACCGCGTGCGCGTGGACGGCAGCAAGACCCTGGAGCAGCGTTGGCCCTTCATGTGCCTGTCGATCATCGACGGAGAAGGCACCGTCTGCGGCGACCCCGTCCACAAGGGCAGTCACCTACTGGCGCCGTCCACCGTGGACAAGATTGAACTCGAGGGCACCATGGAGCTGATTATCAGCCATCTGTAAGCCGCAACAACAACCCAAAACGCAACAAGGGGCTCCCCCGTCCATCAACGGGGAAGCCCCTTGCCATGCACAACGAATCAAGGTGTCTACAAATAGACCCTTTCGAGAAACGATAACGTGTCCTGAAGCTGTGCCTTTTCCTTACGATTGGTTTGCCGATTTACATATGAAGCAAAGTCCGTAAAGAAATCCTCGGCATCAGCCCTCATTTGCTCCGAAAGCTTCAAACGGGCTGAGGGCGACAGCAAGTCAGCAAGTCGAGCAACATCCGAACGATGCTTTCGTCGATCCTTGTCATTGCAACGACGCCCTTCCTCGTAGCTCCTGTTGATATCAATGTGTGCACGCATCTTGAGGGGAATGATATGGAGCGCATCAAGCAACGTAATACCCCCTACGTTCGTTGCGTTGTCACGGATAAATTCGTAGTAGCCATCGTCGAGAATAATTGCCGAGAGACTTGATACGGCCCCGTCAAAGGAAAGAGGTGCCACTTCGCTCGTTTCATCTTCGAGCACATAATCAGGATGTCGAGCAAATAGCTCAATTTGGCCGGGATAGTCTAGGACTTGCCTTGATCCTTTGGGCAAACAGAACCGATAGTAAGTGCACTTTCCATCACCGACCTTTCCAGTCTCGTATCCGGCAGCTTTGATAAATGACCATAGCGCAGTGGCAAATTCAACGCCTTTTCCATCAACGATTACGACGACATCCAAATCTTCAGTAGCCCTAAACGAATCACCTTCATTGTCAAACAGAACGCTGCAGGCTCCCCCGCCAATAAGGACATAACCACCTTTACAGCCGCTCATGGCTTTGGCAAATCGCTCTATTCCTCTTATTTTTGGCATATCGTCCTCCTGAGCTGCTCGATCGCATCAAGCAGGCGATCATCTTTGTAATCTGCTTTTACGCAGGCAACGTATAAGGAATATGGGTCAACACATTGCAAGCCCGTTGTGTCAAAACTGACATCGGACGGCTCGTCCACGGGATACGACCAGACCTCAATCTCAATTGCTGCCGGTTCATACCACTGTGCCTCCAGCCATTCGTCGCCCAAATGTTCTTTTAAGGCATCCACCTGATACTTTTCGAGAGCAATAGTAAGAGCGGAGTCGTCATGAGCGAGGTCGGACATATAACTAAGGGCAGACACGCCGGATAGCAGCGCATCAACGGCGTGCAATTCCGCTCTGTCGATCGCCCTCTTGAGCCGTATATGCTCAACGACAGGCGTACGAAGATAGTCCTCAAATCCATTTAACAGCGCCTCGGTCGACAAATCGGCATCGGACAACATGCGTTTTTTGCCATCCCGCACGATTAGCCCAGGAGCAATGGCGGCGATTTCTGAAAGATAGCCGCTGACGCTTGCCGCACTTTTGCCACACAGACGTGCTAAGTCGCCGGCGGAGCAGCCAACCCATCGTCCGGCAACGAGATTTAGGACGATTCGTTGAGATTGGGGTGAAAGCGGAGCTGCGGGAGAAGTACCCAGCGCCTCATCGGAAATAACGGCTCCGATAAACGGCAGAAACGCATTCCGTTCATCTCGGATATACGCGATTCTCTCCGAAGACAGCGCACGCATAAAACCTAAATCCATAGCGTCCCAGCAAATTGCCACCGGACGTGTATCGACCTTGCGCACCGCATTGACGAGATTTCGCGCCGAAATCACACTGGGCAGCTCTTTTGGTTCGGCAACAATAAAACGCCCTTGCTCAGACGCGCCAAGCTGTGCCAAGCGAAGCGAAAACCGCTCAAGGTACATGCGAGGAATCTGCACCTCTACTGGCTCTAAGTCGATGGCAAGCTCCAAAGAGAAGAGCCTTTTGGGAAGACAGCTTAGCAACATACCTTGTCACCGTTTTCATTTCAGTTACATTTCAGTATACATATGAAATTATACTGAATTATATAAAGTCATCAATCACCAAAGCCCAGCGAACCATTCAAAACGCAACAAGGGCCCCCGTTCACCAACGGGGGGCCCTTGCCATGTCTAAATATTCAGCCCACCCGGCTCTCCAGACCAAAAAGCGAGCGGCAAAGCAACGCTCGACCATCAACGTTACCTAAGGACCCGGGCAGGCGCCAAGGACAACGTCGATCGCGAGTTCCGCACGCAAAGGAGGCCACTTAATGTGGCCTCCGTCTTGCGCAGGACTGTCCGAGCAGGCGACCAAAGCCCCCGGCGCGCCCGCCTAGCCGGATGTACGGGTTTTCCAGGTGCGGCAGATCGGCCTGAAAGAGGAGGGCATAGACCTTGAGGTCATGCCCGACGATTGAAGGCCGAGGTGCCGTGCCTGGGAAAGCCGCCTAGGTCAGTTTCACTATAGGAGCAAAGCCTTTCATAAGCTTTTTGGTCTGGCCGGTCTTTTCGAATTGGACCTCGATCATGTCTCCGACGACCGAGATCACGGTGCCCGTGCCAAAGGTCTTGTGGCTCACGGTATCGCCCGCGGCAAAGTCCTGCGCCGCGCTGGCGCGATCGACCTTGCGCTCCACCGTCGGCGACACCTTGGACGACGGCGTCTTGGCTCGCGGCGCACCCGATCCAAAGGTCGAGGCAACGCGGCCGGCATCGGGCGAAACGCCGCGATGGCGCTCGGTTCCGTAGCTGCTGCCGCCAAAGAAGTCGTCGAAGCTCGAACCGCCGCGCGAGCCGGAACCGCCGGTCGAGCGCGTGCGCGAGCCAAACACCTTGCCGCCGTACATGTCCGAGCCCATGCCCGAGCCAAAGGTGCCGTGACGGTCGCCACGCTTCTCCCAGCCCGTGCCCTCAAAGCCGGCAGAACCGATGCCACTAAACTCGATATCCTCAAATGGAATCTCGTTGAGGAAGCGCGAGCGCGGATTGGCCGAGGTCGAGCCGTAGGTGCGGCGCGTGGCCGCATAGGTCAGGAACAGACGCTTGCGAGCGCGCGTGATGGCGACGTAGGCCAAGCGGCGCTCCTCCTCGAGCTTGCCCGGGTCATCGCTGCCGCCAAAGTCGTGCACATGCGGGAAGATGCCCTCCTCCATGCCGGCCACGAAGACCGCCGGGAACTCCAGGCCCTTGGCGGAGTGAATGGTCATCATGGTGATGGCATGCGTCTCGCCGGCGAGAGAGTCCAAGTCGGAGCGCAGAGCCAGCCACTCCATGAGCGCCGGCAGCGCTTTGCAGGTGAGCGGTCCATAAGTGCGCTCAATCTCGTCAGCATGCACGGCACCGGCCGGCAGCTCCGTCGGCGCGGCATAGGCATTGCCCGCGATGGCAGCAGCCAGAGCATCCTGTGGCGACAGCGCCGGGGCGGCCAGGCTATCGAGCGGATTGGAGCCCGCAGCGTCGCGAGCACCGACGAGTGCCTCAAACGAAGACGCGGGCGCAGACGGGCCTGGCTCCGGTGCGGGCGCGCTCACCACGACGGGCTCGGGCTCAGCGCCAGCGGGCACATCGGCAACGCCAGCCGCACGCAGCTCTTCCAAGCTCTCGAGCGTACCCTCGATATCCTCGTGCGTCTCCTCAAATTCGGCCGCAACGCCCAGGAATTCCTGGATGTTCTCGGCGCGGCTCTCGGACTCCATCGTGCCCTCGGCACGGAAGGCCTGCAGCAGGCCCGTCTTGTCGACAATCATCTCGACGACGTCCTTGAGCTCGCCGTCCATGCGACGGCCCTCGCGCACCAGTGCCACAAAGCTCGACAGGCCGTTACGCACCTTGGCGCTAAACATGCCCGTCTCGGCCGTCGCAATCTCGCAGGCCTGGAAGAACGAGCAGCGGTTGTCGCGCGCAAGCTGCTCAATCTTTTGGATCGAGGTGGAGCCGATACCGCGGCGCGGCGTGTTGATGACACGCTTGACGCTCATCTCGTCGGCCGGGTTCACAATCATCTTGAGGTAGGCCATGACGTCGCGGATCTCGGCGCGGTCGAAGAATCGCGTGCCGCCCACAATCTTGTAGGGTACGCCCGCGCGCAGGAACATATCTTCGAGAATACGCGACTGGGCGTTGGTGCGGTAGAACACAGCGATGTCGTCGTAGCTCGTGCCCTTGGAGTGCAGCTTTTCGATCTCGCCGGCAATCCAGCGGCCCTCGTCGCGCTCGTCGCTCGCCTGGAAGGCTTGGATCTTCTCGCCGTCGCCCTCGGCCGTGAATAGGCGCTTGTCCTTGCGCTGCGAGTTGTGACGCACCACGGCGTTCGCGGCGCTCAGAATATGACCCGTGGAGCGGTAGTTCTGCTCCAGCTTGACGGTCTTGCAGTTTTTAAAGTCCTTCTCAAAGTCCAGGATGTTAGTGATATCGGCGCCGCGCCAGCTGTAAATGGACTGGTCGTCGTCGCCCACGACCATGAGGTTTTGGTACTTGGCGGCCAGCAGGTTGGCAATCTCGTACTGGACGTGGTTGGTGTCCTGATACTCGTCGACGCTAATGTAGCGGAAGCGCTCCTGGTACTTGTCGAGCACCTCGGGACGGGTGCGCAGCAGCTCGAGCGTGCGCACGAGCAGGTCATCGAAGTCCATGGCGTTGGCAGCGCGCAGGCGGCGCTCCAGCTCCATATAGACCTGCGCGGCCTTTTTGTCGTTGGGGCTGTCGGCGGATTTGAGCATGTCCTCGGGCCCGATCATGGCGTTTTTGGCCGAGCTGATCTTGCTGCGGATCATATTGATGGGGAACTGCTTTTGCTCGATGCCGAGCGCCTGCATAATGTCGCGCACCATGCGCTTGGAGTCGTCGTCATCGTAGATGGTGAACTGGCCGGTGTAGCCCAGCAGGTCGGCGTCCTCACGCAGCATGCGCACGCACATGGCGTGGAACGTGCATACCCACATGCCGCGGGTGCCGCTGGGGATGAGCGCTGCCAGACGCTCGCGCATCTCGGCCGCAGCCTTGTTGGTAAACGTGATGGCCAGGACCTGCCAGGGCTTAACGTCCAGGTCGCCCAGCATGTGGGCGATGCGGAAGGTCAGGACGCGGGTCTTGCCCGAGCCGGCGCCGGCAAGGACCAGCAGTGGACCTTCGGTCGTCAGGACCGCCTCGCGCTGGGCAGGGTTCAGGCTATCGATATCGACGAGCGGCTTGACGGGTTTGGGCGCCGGAGCTGGGGCGTCATAGATGTCGAGCGGGACGAGCTCGGGTTCCGGCGCGGCGGGGGCGGCGTACGCATCGAGCGGTACGGGCTCCGGCGCGGGCGGAACGGGCGCGACGGTGTTCTTTTCCCAGGGCAAGGGCTGGGTCATGGGCGACTCCTCATCTGACGGACGGCGCGCCTGCGGGCAGCGCCATAGCTTGAGCCGTACCAGTATACCGAGCCGCGCGGACACCGACGCAAATCACACCACGACTCCGCGCGCGATCGTCAGGCCCGCCCCATTGAGCCAATCACGGAGCCACCGATGTCATGGCAACGGTAGCGAGCGGCGGCCAGGGCGAACAAATTGGCATGAAAAGGGGACGGCATAGACCTTTTGGTCATGCCGCCCCCTTTGAATGACAAGTTGTCGTTCTGGTCGCCGCGCAGTGTCGACTGGGCTACAGGCCGAGCATAGGCTCCAGGATGAAGAAGTATGCAAGGACCACGATACCCAGGACAATGCGGTAGACGCCGAAGCACTTGAAGTCGTGACGACGGACAAAGCCCATGAGCCACTTAATGGCAATGAGCGAAACCACGAAGGCAACAACGCAGCCAACACCCAGAATGGCAATCTCGTTGGTGCCGAAAGTACCGCCCTTTATGAAGTACTTGACTAGCTTGAGGGCGCTCGCGCCAAACATGACGGGGATAGCCAGGAAGAACGTGAACTTGGACGCCACCGAACGCGTGCAGCCCAACAGCAGGCCGCCGATGATGGTGGAACCGGAGCGGGACGTACCCGGCACCAGCGAGAGCACCTGGAAGCAGCCGATGCCCAACGCCGTCTTCCAGTTCAGGTCCTCGAGTGTCGTGATGGAGCCAAAGTCGAGGTCCTCGCCATCGCCCTCGTCCTCGGCGACAGCCGCAGCAGGCGCCGCAAAGTGGGCGCCGGCGGGACGTCCGTCCGCCACCACGGCACGAGAGCCAAACGAACCGGCAAAGTCGGCCTCATCACGTTTGCGGGCACGCCAGTTCTCGATCACGATAAACAGCACGCCGTACACGATGAGTGCCAGCGCCACGACGGGAGCGTTGTAGAAATGCTCCTCCATCCAGTCGTTAAGCGGCAGACCAATCGCCGCGGCGGGAATGCAACCGAGCACGATCTTGCCCCACAGCACCCACGTGTCGCGACGGCCTTCCTTGCCTTTGCTGGGCGAGAACGGATTGAGCTCATGGAAGAACAGCACGCAGACGGCCAGAATGGCGCCAAGCTGAATCACGACCAGGAACATATTCCAGAACGTCTCGCTCACGTTCATCTTGACGAACTCGTCCACCAAGATCATGTGACCCGTCGACGAAACCGGCAACCATTCGGTAATGCCCTCGACCAGGCCCATGAAGGCAGATTTTAGAAGCTCGATAATATCCAAAGGGACCCCCTCATTAGACACCCGCCGGTAGATGTTCTGCGGACGATGCGGGCGATGTCCCATTATCAACCGTTAGCGGCGCGACCACGCCTACCCTTACCAAAAAACTCGCCCGTTCACAGAATTGCGAGCGGTCAAACCGAAATCCTTGGGTATAACTGCAACAAGGTAAAGTGTCCGGCGGTCAACGCACCCGCGCCCGCCCGACGCACGAGCCCCGCGCCCGTGCGATAGACCAAGGAGGAAACCATGAACGAGGGCTACACCAAGGTATTTGTTTCACTCGACGGTACTGAGCAGCAGGATTTTGTGCTCGCACGCGCCATCAAGGTCGCCGCAAACAACGGCGCCAAGCTGATTATCGGCCACGTGATCGATTCCACAGCGCTCGAGAGCGCAGGGGCTTATCCGGTCGACCTAGTCAACGGCTTGGAGGAGGCCTTTAACAACTCCATCGCCAAGCAGCTCGAAGAGGCCAAGGCCAATCCCGATATTCCCGAGGTCGAAGTCATGATTCGCGCCGGCCGCATTCGCGAGACGCTCAAGGACGAGATGCTCGACGTGGTCAAGCCCGATCTGGTGCTCTGCGGCGCCCGCGGCCTGTCCTCGATCAAGTATGCGCTGCTGGGCTCGATTTCGACGTTCCTGCTGCGCAATACGGACTGCGACATTTTGGTCGTGAAGTAGCGTTGCTCCCACCGGTCGCGGGGCCTGCGGGGTTTCCACGGGCACGTCCTCGCCGCGTTGCGGCTGCGGGATGTGCCCTTAGGAAACCCCTCCCGGCCCCGCGACCTTCGCAGCCTTACTTCAGCGAGTTGGCTGATAAAAAGATGGCGTGCCGCCCCGTTTGGGGCGGCACGTTTTTGTTTGGGTGGGGCGGCACGCTTTTTATGGGGCGATTTTGTTTAAGCGGGTTTTTACTTCTGGAATGATCTTATCGAACATCGCCTCTGCCTCGGGGAAACCTTCTTCTTTGAGGCTGCGCGCTGCATCTCTCAGTGCGTCTGGCACCTCACTGCAGGTGTCGTTAATCATTCCGGTGACGATCCCCTGGGGCAAACCCGCCTCGGCCATTTGCCTCAACACCGACTCGCGAGTCACATCATCGATTTTTCGACTTCCGCCAAACGAAACCCCCATCTCGCGAACAAGATTGGGGTAAATCGTTGTACACAACACGTCGTAGAGCGGCGCCAACCTCACTTGCTTCCAGTCCTCGTCCCACACGAGTGACCAATTCTTAAGATGGTTGTCGCAGTTTCCTACGGCATAATCGAACAGTTGGTTATAGCCAACAAGGAACCTATCCTCCATTTGATTCGTCGACGCCCTTCGTACCGCGTCGACGATAAGCCCCAGGTAATTGACGCCCGTTGGCTCATATTTAAGCTCGCGCGAAATGCCTTTTGCCTGACAAATGTCCTCCTGGTGCAGACGACTTGGAACCGGCAGCCCGTCGACCGAGTGCCCGGCGCCGGACATCGCTCGGTCAAATCGTTTTACGGCAATTATCGGTTCGGCATCTTCAACTCGAATTAGAAAGCACTCCTCGGTTGATAGATCCACCAGCGAAGCAGCTCTCACGCACATCGCTTCACAAACCGTCTCGCCCGGAAACGCTTTCGACCCCGCTTTGAGGATATGTGTCGACGGAGCCGCCCCGTGGGGTAGATACCATCCGCCGCATGGGTCATCACCTGTATGGTACAGGCCGATTTTCGCCTGGGCGCCTGCAAGGGAAATTCGACTCTCGAGCGCAAGACCAAAGGCCACCTCCGCTGGCGCGTACGCCAGCTTGTTCAGCTGCTTCTCCCCTATCCCCTCATAGTTCATTTCGAGACCGTCGGCCGACGGTTCTCGCGTCAAAATCAAAGCGCCGACGGGTTCGTTGCGCACCAAATCGAGGACCTTAAAGTAATCGCCGCGTTCCGCCCGAGCCTTTTTCTCAAGGTCTCTGTTGAGCTGTCCCTCTGGAATAATGCCGGAGAAAAAGGAGCTCGTTACGTCCGGGCTGAACGCCTCGGCCGACAAGGGCAACGAGGACGAAATCGGAGCCGCGTCAACATTCTCGAGGTACTCGGGGACATAGGTGAATAGCGGAAGCCCAGCGTTCTCTTCCAATATGCCAACTAGCTGGTAGGACCCCTTAAACTCACGATGAACGAACAGCGCGCCACCCATTATTTTCCCCTCACCTTCAGAATAAAATCGATATCCACGATGGAGGCGTAGTCGAAAATGACACCGATTTCGACCGTTGTCCGCCCCCGCTCGATGTCGCCGATCACACGAAGGCTGCGGCCCGTCATAGTCGCGACATCGCGTTGAGTCAGACCAAGTTCACGTCTTCTAAGCCTAAGGGCCTTCCCCATCTCGCCCGGATCAAAAACCATGCGCTCCGAGAAAGCAGTTTCTGACGGCTTGAGTTTGATACGCCCATCGAGCACTTTAGTCGTTCTCACCGTTCTCATGTCGCCCCTTAGCTATGTTCCCATTCGTGAACATAGTATAGAACTATATAGCAATGTTCCCGAACGGGAACATTGCTTTCCAGGTAACACCTATATTCACGTTCGGGAACATTGCGCCCGCTGCTTCAGCTATGTTCCCGAACGTAAACATAGCCCAGAGAATAACAGCAGAAGCGAGCCTACTCGAAGTATTGGAACTTGTTCGTTGAGAAGGCGAAGGTTACGGTGAAGCCTTCACCCGGCTCCGATGCTGCGGTGACGTCGATGCCCATTTTTGAGCATAGGCGCGCCACCAGGTAGAGGCCGATGCCCGTTGCACGCTTGGTGGTGCGGCCGTTGTCGCCGGTAAAGCCCTTTTCGAACACGCGCGGCAGGTCGGCTGCACTCACGCCGCAACCGTTGTCGGCAACGGTGAGCTCAATGCGCTCGCTCGCCAGGCCCTCGTCCAGCAGCGCACCCGAAAACACGATATTCGCGCCGTCCTCGCGCGCATATTTAATGCTGTTCTGGATGAGCTGGCCCAGGATAAATTCGAGCCATTTCTCGTCCGTGAACACCTCGAAGTCGAGGTTCTCGCACACCGGCGCCACGTGCGCCGCGATAAGTTCGCGCGCGTTGGCCTTAATCGCGCCCGTCACTAGGGTCTTAAGATCCCAACGACGAATTAGATAGTCACGCTCCACGACTTCCGAGCGCGCATAGTAGAGCGCCTGATCGATGTAACGCTCCACGCGGGCGAGCTCGCGACCTAGGTCATCCACGCGCGACAAGTCATCCGCGCTGCCGTCCAGGTTTTCCAGAATCAGATGAGCTGCCGCCAAGGGCAGTTTGGCCTCGTGAACCCAGCTCTCGATATAGTCGCGATAGTCATCGGTCTGGCGACGGCCTTCCGCCACCTCATCGCAAGCCGCCTTGCCCACGCGGCGCAAGACTTCGTACTCGAGTTCGCCCTCCGCATAGGCCGGACACTGCACCATCTCCTGCACCCATGCGGGGCTTTCCAACTCCTCGGCCGCGCGCTCCAGCTGATGCAAAAAGCGACGACGGCGCGCGTACTCGATCACAATGCCGAGTATGCCAAAGATAAAGGACACGCCGACCGCCACAACCACGATGGAAACGGGAGCGCCGGCAACCGTCAGCACAAAGCAGCTCAGCAGTACGCCGCACGTCCACACAGCGACGGGAAGCAGCGCGTCTTTAAAGAACTTGGCAAACGACATGGACGGTCCCTAGACCGAATAGCCCTGACCGCGGTGCGTGGTCAGATACCCCTTGATACCGATTTTTTCGAGCGTGGTGCGCAGGCGGTTGATGTTGACGGTAAGCGTATTGTCGTCCACAAAGGCGTCGGAGTCCCACAGGTCCTGCATGATGGCCGAGCGCGAGACGATTTTGCCCGCACGACTCAGGAGCAGCGACAGAATGCGCAGCTCGTTTTTGGTGAGCTCGATGTTGTCGCCGGTTGTCGTATTGGTGACTGCGGAGCGGGCGAGGTCGAGCTCCAGCCCCTTGTGGACAAGCGTGCTGCGCTCGCCGGCCGCCGCGGTGCGACGCAGCAGCGCGTTGATGCGCGCCACGAGCACGCGCGCGCTGTAGGGCTTGGGGACAAAGTCGTCCGCGCCGAGCGTCATGGCCATGACCTCGTCGATCTCGGTCGTGCGCGACGTGAGGACGATGATGGGGACCTCGGATTCGCGGCGGACTTCGTGGCAGATATGCTGGCCATCCTTGATGGGAAGCGTCAGGTCGAGCAGTACCAAATCGGGTGCAGCAGCCAAGATGTCACGCGAGACATGCTCGAACGATTCGCAGGCCTCAACCTCAAACCCGGCACGCGCCAGAATGTCGGCGAGCTCGCGGCGGATGGGCTCGTCGTCCTCAACGATATAAATCAGCGCCATGGATTCCGCTCCCCTCTTGGTTATCTTACCGTCATTATGCCCGCAAATCAGCAGGTGAACACCACGCACGACGCTAAGGTGACAGAACTGTTCGCGAGCGGGGGGCGTTTTGTCCGCCTCACGCTCGCGATGGGGACGGGGACCAAAATGATTTTTTAATCCCCGTCCCAGAACAATCATTTAGCGGCGGGCGCGAAGCTTTTCGTAGCCGTCGGCGAAAAAGGCGACCGTGGCGGCGTCTGCCTCGTCGGCATCCGCGTCGGTGGCGGGAACCACGCCGTGCTCGTCGCTCACCAGAAATAAGGCGCCCTTGAGCTGAGCGGGGATGTCCACGCGCGTGACCGGGATGTCCTTTGTCTGGGCCAGCTGCTCGATGAGCGTCGCCGTGCCGCACAGGCACTCGTCCTCCGGCGCCACAAAGGCCAGCTCGCCGTTGTTGACGGCGGCGAGCAGCTCGGGCGCCACGCCGGTCTCGTCGGCCTCGGATCGGGCCTCGGCAGAGCGGGCACGCAGCGCCTTGGCCGACGTATCGGCCAGCGGCTCGTACTCCCCCACCGTCATGGCGGCGTTGCCGTTGACATCGATCACCAGCATGAGCACACCGTCGTGGGCGGTATAGTCGCCCTCAGCAAGCGACCACTCAACGTGCTGCTTGGCCCAGCTGAGCATGTTGTGGGTGAGCGGCTCGCCCTGCACCAGGCGCTCGGACAGCGCGCGAATGTGACGGTTGAGCATGGGCACCTTTTTGTTGGACATGCGCCAGCGGCAGATGAGCGCGGGCTTATCGAGCGTGAACTTCTCGACCGCCTCCTGATTGGCGCAAAAGTCCTCGTACGCACGCTGATCCTCGGCATTGCCAAACAGCTCGGCATCATCAATCTGGGGCATGGTTGTACCTTTCGTGTTCGTTATTCCGTCCTCTTATACCAAAAAGACGGCCCTCCAAACGAAGCAGCCGTCTTTTGCAGAGATTATTTTGTCCCAGAGCGGAACTTAGTGCCTAAAGTGGCGGGCACCTGTGAACACCATAGCAATATTGTGCTCGTTGCAGGCCTGGATGCTCTCGTCGTCGCGCTTGGAGCCACCGGGCTGGATGATGCAGGTCACGCCATGCTCGGCAAGCACGTCGACATTGTCACGGAACGGGAAGAACGCGTCGCTTGCGCAGGCAAAGCCGCCCTTCTCCACGCCCTCGCGCTCGCAGAAGTCCTCGGCGCGCTCGCAGGCCAGCAGCGCGGAATCCACGCGGTTGGGCTGACCCGGGCCCATGCCAATGCCGGCCTTGCCCTTGGAGACCAGGATGGCGTTGGACTTGACGCCCTTGCAGACCTTCCAGGCAAACTCGAGCTCGGCCATCTCGGCGTCGGTGGGCTTGCGGTCGGTGGGGAACGTAAAGGTCGCGGGGTCCTCGGTCACGTGGTCGACCTCCTGGACCAGCATGCCGCCATCGATGGAGCGCAGCTCCACCTGGGCGCCGTGGTCCACGCCGCCGGTAGCCAGCACGCGCAGGTTGGGGCGCTTGGCCATGCGCCCGAGCGCCTCATCGGTGTAGCCCGGGGCGATGATGACCTCGACGAACTGCTTGTTCTGGTCGGCAAAGTGCTCGACCAGTTCATAGGGAACCTCGCGGTTGCAGGCGATGATGCCGCCGAAGGCGCTCTTGGGGTCGCAGGCAAAGGCGCGGTCGTAGGCGGACGTGATGTCCTCGGCCACGGCAGAGCCGCAGGGGTTCTGATGCTTGAGGATCACGCAGGCCGGCTCGTCGAACTCGCGGACCAGGTTCCAGGCGGCGTCGGCGTCCAGATAGTTGTTGTAGCTGAGCGGCTTGCCCTGAATCTGCTCGGAGCCCACGAGTGGGAACTGCGAACTCGCGGTGTTCTCGCAGCCCTCGGCAAAGCGGTAGACCGTAGCCTTCTGCTGCGGATTCTCGCCATAGCGCAGGTCGTCGACCTTCTCCAGTGAGATCTCGAGCTTGGCAGAGGTGTCCGCCACGTCGCTTGCCTGGGCGGCGAGCCAGCGAGAGATAGCCGTGTCGTAGGCAGCGGTGGTCTGGTAGACCTTCACCTGCAGGCGACGACGGGTGGAAAGCGTAGTGCAGCCGCCGGTCTCGTGCATCTCGGCCAGGACGGCATCATAGTCGGCCGGGTCGGAAATGACGGTAACGCTCGCGGCGTTCTTGGCGGCAGAGCGCAGCATGGAGGGGCCGCCGATATCGATGTGCTCGATGGCGTCCGCGAAGGTGCCCTCGGGGTTTGCGACGGTCTTCTCAAACTCGTACAGATTGACGACGACCAGGTCGATCAACTTAATGCCGTGCTGAGCGGCCTCCTGCATGTGCTGCTCGGAATCGCGGCGAGCCAGCAGTGCGCCATGAACCTTGGGATGCAGCGTCTTGACGCGGCCGTCCATCATCTCGGGATAGCCCGTGAACTCCTCAATGGGGGTTACGGGAACGCCCGCGTCCTCGATGGCACGAGCCGTGCCGCCCGTAGAGATGATCTCGACGCCAAAGTCGTCAACCAGCGTCCGTGCGAAATCGACGACACCCGTCTTATCGGTAACCGAGATCAACGCGCGTGCGATCTTCACATCAGATCCCATGCAGTCCTCCTGTCTGGTACGCCGCCGTGCTCTGTGAGTCGGTGATACGTCGATCTGCAGCGCTCGCGCAGCGGCAATGAAAATACTGATTCAATGTAGCGCATCGAGCGCGACGATGCACCCCGCAACGGCCGCATGTGCAGAAAAAGCTTGCGAGCGGAGGGTTTGAGCGCGGCACCGGGCACGGTGAGTTGATGAAGCACAAGGGCACCATAATTAGATGCCAATGGCGTGGTAGAACTGTGCTCGATATGCATCCGCAAAAGAAAGAGGCGCCATGGTCTCGCGGGTTCTCTACCGACCATTTGATACCGAAGACTTCGACGCCATCGCGCTGATTCTGCAGCAGCTTTGGCACAACAATTCGGATAACGATGAGTACAACCGCCTCGAGGCCGCTTGCGACCTTGCCTATTGCCTTTCGTCGTCGACGTTTTCGCAGGTCGCCGTGATTGATGGCGAGGCGCGCGGCATTGCGCTTGCGCGCGCAGGGCAGAACTCTGGCGTCACTATCAACGAGCATTGGATGGATACCGAGCGCGCGCTGCTGTCGCAGATGCGTGAGCTGGAGCCCAATGCGTGCGCCGAGTACCTCTCGTTTGTGCGCGCCACTATCCGGACCAATAACCGCCTGCTCGAAAGCAGCCCGCTGCCACGCAACAATGAAGTTACCCTGCTTGCCGTCGATCCTGACGTCCATGGCCTGGGCGTGGGAACGGTGCTGCTTGACGCTGCAATCTCGCACCTCTCTTCGCGCGGGGCGACCAGCGCGCACCTGTACACCGATTCCAACTGCTCGTGGAAGTTCTACGAGCTGCACGGGTTTAAGCGCGCGGCAACGCACCGCGCCAGCCGCGAAGAACGCCGTCACAATATGCCCCGCGAGAGTTTCCTCTACGAGTTGGACCTGACCGCGTAAATCCAGCAGCCACAACCCAGCCATTTAGGAACGTCCATTACAGTCGAGATTGTCAGCCCGGGCCCGTCTCGGGCTACGATTGAGGCGCGCCCAGAACGGGCCGCC
>CAKUHP010000026.1 GCA_934658705.1 uncultured Collinsella sp.
GATGCGCGACCGGGTGCCCTACCGGGAGTAGCCCCGGCGGTTGACAAAACTATAGGAACACCCAACGACTAGTCGTTGGGGACGTTCCTAAATGGCTGGTCGTTGGGGACAATCTTGATCAAAACGGCCGTCAAGGGCCTCGTTGGGGTCGCTATATAGGGGGTTTGCAAATGGCTGTGGGCAAAAAACATCAAATATGAGTACTGTTATCTTTTTAGTAGCAGCGGTTTGGGGCATTTTTGAGGCTCTCAGGCATGGCAGTCAGCCATACGAGCTGACGTATCTCCTCAGATGTTCAATAATATGGGCTCCTAACGAGAGATATTCTCATTAGGAGCCCATTATTTTCTGCAAACATATGTGACTATAATGGCAACAGTACTCATATTTGGCATTTTTTGCCCACCGCCCCTTGCGCGGAGGTCTGCAGCGGAAAGAGCGGCCCATTTCGACTCATAAAAGTGGGATGGATCTTCCGCCAACAGCCGCCGGGGAAGACCCATCCCATGATTTGCGCTCGTTAGAACGTTCCGCCGCCGCCTCCGCCGGCGCCGCCTCCGCCTCCGCCAGAGAAGCCGCCGCCTCCGCCGCCGCTCGAGCTATCGGAACTCGACGTCAGCTCACGGATGCTCTCATGATACACGCCGTCAAACGAATCCATCGGCGACTCGTTGCCGTAATGATGGTAGTACCACCAGTAGCAGGGGTAATTGTCGTAGAAGCCGTCGGCCTCGCGCACCTCGGGAGGAACAGCCTCGGCAAGCTGACGCAGGACTTCCTTCGAAACGCCCAGCGCCGCGCCCATCACCAGTAGTTTATTCCACAGGACCAGATCGCCGGGAACGGCTTCCTTGAGGCGCGTGAAGTCCTCGAGCCAATGCTTAAGAGCCTTGCAACGGGCCGCCACCTCGGCGCCCTCCGGCGTAAAGCGACGGAACGTAAGACCCACGCCAATACCCACCAGCACAATCGGCACCGAGATAACCGCGGCGACAATGTTCGCCGAAGCACCGTCGGTAAAGAAGATGGATCCGACGGGAATAAAGGCAACCAAGATGCCAAGGACCAGGCAAAACACCATCGCGACAATGCCGTCCGAGGCAACGTACTCGCTATCGGCCAGCTTGCCCTTAACGGCATTCTGATAGTCCTCGAGCTTGTCGCCCACAGGCGTAGCGTGCTGCTTGACGTAATGCTGCAGCTCGTCGAACGTGCGCGAGCGATTGCCGTTCTCGTCGGGCTTAACGCCGGCAAAGAAGACCTTGAGCACCATGCGGTCAATGCCCTTGGCTGATTTCCAACCCGCATCACTCACCGTTACGCGATACGTCTGCTCCTCTTTTTCGCGCTTCAGCAGGCCCTTCTTCCTGGCCTCGGTCGCCTGCTCGAGCTTGATCACGCGGTCGTCGGTGAGCTTCATGAGCGTGGCGATATATGCCTGGTCGGGCACCTCGTTCCAGCTCATAAGGGCCGAAAGCACGGCGGGATGGTCGGCCGAGGGCACGTCGCGGAAATACTCGTCCTGGAAAAGCGGCTTGGGCTTGCGCTTGCGCAGCTTGAACACAACGATTGTGCCGGTAAAGGCCACAGCCGCGACAACGCTTACCACAGCAAGCACGCTTGCAATCATGCGTGCATGGGCGCGGCGGGCGTTGGCCTCTTCGGCCCACGTCTTCTCCTCGCTTAGGATCGTCGGCAGGCGTTCCTCGCTCGAGGCGGCAAGCTGCGGCACCCAATCGCTGGGAAAGACCACGCGCGCCTCGGCAAACTCGCCCTGATGCACGCAGGGAATGGTATAGGTGACCATGGGCTCGTCCGTGTCGAGCGACACATCACCCGTCAGCGGGCCGTGACCCCACGCACGGAAGTTATCGCCCTTGACGGCCGCCGTTCCAGCGGCGGCGTTTGCGAAGTACACTTCCATCTCGACGTCATCGGAATCGGCAGACCAGCCGTCGCCGACGAACTTCCAGTAGAGCTCGGCGGTATCGGACCAGTTCATGACCGCACCGGTCATGGTGTAGCTCACGTAAAAAATCGCGCTGTCGCCGCTCTCGTGAGGGCTGAACACCTTGATCCTTACGCCGTCATCGGACTGTTCCACGGTGTAAACGCCGTTGTCGCCCTTGTTTGCGCTATCGACCTTGTTAAACGCGGTGTCGTCTTCTTCGACGCTCAGCACATCGACGCCCACCGAACCGCCTTGCTGGTTGGAGCCCGTATTGATATTCCAATACACGCCGTTGATGTCGTCGTCGAAATCAAACTGTCGTCCCTCGACAACGGTTAGCGAGCCATCGGCCTCGACCGTGGCACCGATATAGGTTTGACTCATGGAGTAGCCGTCGGCGTGCGCGGCGGTAGGCAGCAGCAACAGCGCAAGCGCGACAAACGCGCAGACGGAAGCGAATCGCGCAAACAGGCGGCGCTGCCGACAGGTTTTGGCAACGGGGGCGTTCATAGGCACATCCTTTGTCTGTGATACCAACATCGTCATTGTCCCACGTTTGCGGGTATAGATGGCGAATATCTGGGCCAACGGGACGTCAAATGGGACAAAAGTCCCACCCAAGCCCGGCACTTGGGGACGTTCCTTATCTGCCGGCAGTTAGGGACAGTCCTTGGATTAGTCATTGGGGACGCTCTTAAACGACTAGTCGCTGGGGACACTCTTTGGCCGAGCCCGTGCCAGTAATAGATACCACTTCACACCTCCGTCACAGGTGTAGCGGCTTTGTGTGGGCGTGGCGCGCGCTGATTGAGCCGACGGACGAGGGGCATAAAGCAGTTGAGCGAAAACGGTTTTCCCCTTTGCCGTTCGCTCGAGGATCATGTCCCCCTTTTCCGCGGAAACCCCGGCAGTTGCGAAGAGCTGCCGGGGTTTCTGTCGTTTGAGGGGTTGGGCTGGCGGGCGGAAATCGAGGCGTCAAGTTGGTGGTCCGCCGCGCGCGAGACGCAGCCTTGGCAACTTGCGACCCACGGCAACGCCTCTCCCACCACACCCCGCGCTATACTCGTCCGCATGGATATCAACGCACGCAACATAGCAACGCCCGCCGCGAGCGCGCCGACGGCAGCGGCGCCCGCCATCACGCCCGCGCCCGTCGTGGGTCGCTTCGCCCCGTCGCCCTCGGGCCGCATGCACCTGGGCAACGTGTTCAGCTGCCTGTGTGCATGGCTTTCGGCCCGCAGCCAGGGCGGTCGCATCGTGTTGCGCATCGAGGACCTGGACGACCGCTGTAAACGGCCGGAACTCGCCGCCCAGCTCATCGACGACCTCGACTGGTTGGGGCTCGAGTGGGACGAAGGCCCCTATTACCAGCACGATCGCCTGGACCTGTACGAGGCCGCCCTGCGCCAACTGCAAGACGCCGGCCTCACCTACCCCTGCTTTTGCACGCGCGCCGAGCTCCACGCCGCGAGCGCACCGCACGCCAGCGACGGCACGCCCATCTATCGCGGCGCCTGCCGGGGGCTCTCGGCCGAGGAGATTGCACGCCGCAGCGCCTTGCGTGCCCCGGCCACGCGCCTGCGCGTGCCCACCGTCGACGACCTCGCAGACGATGTGATCGAATTCGTGGACCGAACGTACGGAGCCCAATGCGAGGCGCTTGCCACCGAGTGCGGCGACTTTTTGGTGCGCCGCAGCGACGGCGTGTTTGCCTATCAGCTAGCCGTGGTGGTCGACGACGCCGCCATGGGCGTCACCGAAGTCGTGCGCGGATGTGACCTACTGGGTTCCACGCCGCGCCAAATCTATCTGCAGCATCTGCTGGGACTGCCCACGCCGCACTACGCACACATTCCGCTGCTCATGTCACCGGACGGCCGCCGTCTTTCCAAACGCGACCGCGATCTGGACCTGGGCGAGCTACGCACCCGCTTTGGCACGCCCGAGGCGCTGCTGGGCTGGCTCGCCGGACAAACAGGCATCGCGCCGGACGCCACGCCGCGTACCGCCGAGCAACTGGTTGAGCACTTTAGCTGGGATGTTATCCGCGCCCATCGCGAGAACATCACCGTAACAGCCGAGTAGCCAGGCATATTGCCCCTACGCAATGTCCCAGGGCTGGAGTTCGTCGCCCAAACGAACGATGCGGTCGTAGAGCACGGTATGGCGCTCGGCTGGATTGGCATCACGATGAAAATGGCCGTAGTACCAGCGTTTGTAGCCCAGGCGGTCCTCAAGCTCATCGAAAAATGCCGTGAGCCGATCAACGCCGGGGCAATTCCAGCCGGGCGCCGGATAGAGCGTGGGCGACAGTATGCGCGTGGAGCAGGTATGGGTGACCACACAGTCGACCTTCCAGCCCACGCTGTCGAGCTTTGCCCGCGCCTCCTCAAAGTTGTGCTCGTCCGGCAGCTCCTGCGGCCACCAGCTCGAATACGGAATGCGGTACTCCTTGTCCACGCTCGTGGCGCCGCCCATGGTAAAGATCGTCGAGCCGTCGAGCTCAAAGACCTCGCCGCGCGTCAGGCGCCGAATGGGCGAGGTATCCGATAGGCGCTGCGTCAGCCCGCCGTGCCATAACTCCATGGGGCGCTCCGCCCAATGGTCGAAGCGCTCGTGGTTGCCGTCGACAAAAAGTACCGTATAGGGCCGCGACTCGAGCCAAGCGATGTCGACACATTCCTCGGCAGAGAAATCCCACGGAAAGCCAAAGTCGCCGGCGACAATCAGATAGTCATCGCTCGTCAGGCTATCCCCAAGCTCCCAGTCACGGAGCTTTTGCATGTCGAGCCCGCCGTGAATGTCGCCTGTTACGTAGACTGTCATCGGATTACCACTTCCCTGTAAGTCGCTAGCCCACATTCTGCACGATCACTAAACCAGCCGTTCCAGTCCTTCCATCCCTTAGGGCTTACCCCTCGTTCTTCCATCCAAACGGGTCAAACACCCAAAAAATCAGATCGAGCACGCCGCCGGTCGCCATGGCGGCGGCCAGGGCCATGATGATGTGCAGAGAGCTTGCGCTTCGAAGCATGTCGAACGGCCACAGAACGGCCAGCAGCGCGACCGCCGCGCCGGCCAGGCACAGCACGAGGCACGGTCCCGCGTCCTTTACACCCTTCTTTACAAGATGCTTTGCGTTGTCACTCATCGGTATCGAACTCCTTAGAGGATCGTTGCTTTGATTCATGCCGCCGCAGCAGAGCAGGACGGTAGATTGAGTGTCACATGCCGTGCGGACATCAATTGAGAAACCGCCTGCTCGACCAACACTTGACGCCGTTTTACACCGGCACCCCATCCCCCGCTATCGAGGTCTAATACTTTTCACGAGAAGTGAACGGCTGTTTTTAGGCCCCTGAAACGTCCGCATCTTTCGGCGGCAAAATCGCAGGATTCCAGCACCGAAACCGCAGGAAACAGCATGCTCAAAGTGTCGATGCTTCGGGGGCCCGATTTCACTCGTCCACTTCTCCGGAAAAGTATTAGACCTCGAATCTTGAATGTCCTAGGGACCCGCTTCTTTCCTTCGCTGGAACCCCCAGCTATTCGTTGGCACCCCTAGCCGCTGCGGCTGCGAGCATGCCTATAATGAGACATGTTTCCTGATGAGAAAGGAATCCAGATATGGACGAAGTCAACCACGCCGTTTTGGACAATCTTCGGGTATTTTTTACCCGCGTCGACAGTGTGCGCAACAGTGCACCCCCGATTGAAAAGCCACATAGCGACCCAATAGACGTCAAGGACTTTATCGCTCTATGCAATCTTTGCGAGGCGCAATCCAAATACAGCCGCGGGGACCGCGATGCCAGAGCGCTGGGCAAAGCAGTGGACTCCCTAGATCAACTTGACTGCAGCGAACTCGAGGCTATGGAATCCGCTTTGAAAGAAGATAAATGGACTGAGTGGTGCAAAGATAATGGCAAGAAAGCATCACTGGAAGACGCCACTTTCTATCTTGTGCTCAAACATCACACCGACGCCCAACAGCATTATCATTTTCACTTCGATAAAGACATGGTTGCAGAAATCGATGCCTTTTCCCCCTTTACTAAGGAGGGCGGCAAGCAAGTATTAAACCAGCAATGGCACGCGCTCATCTCCATGCTTGCGCTCTACGATGTCGCCCACGCCTTAAGTAACGACCAGCACGAATATCATTGTCTGTATCAGCATATTGAAAAATGGGATGAGAACTTGAATACGACGGTACTGCAATTTTATTGCGGTTGCTCTGGCAAAACCGATCTTCGCCTTAACACAAAGGGAGGAAGGATGATTAAAAGATATTCCACCCAAGCAATGAATGAATGGCTTGAAGAAGCGTTGCGTAAACTAGCAGACAAATAATCGCCCACAACCTACTCCAACCCGAGGCCGCCGTACTTCCCTGTCCCTGAATCGTAGTTCAGCACGGCGACCTCGCCGTTCTTCATGACGTTCCCGTCAATGTAGTAATGGCTGGCCCCGTCATGCCAGATACCGCGGTAGCCTGCGATGCCCGAGACGGCCTCAGTATTGATGTGTCCGGCGATAACGTCCAGGTAGAACTCACGGCCCGCGTAATCGGGCGGTATCGTGACAAATGACACGTCAGGCGTGCCGAGCTTCCAGTACTCGCCGGCCTCCTCGTCAACGCCGGCGTGCACGAAGACCTGGCCGAAGGGGCTCTCGTAAAAGTAGGGGAGCTTACGGACCCACGCGATGACGTCCGCGTGCTCGGCCTTCATGCGTTCAACCGTATAGGCGTAGGCCTCCTCGAATTCCCTGAGCCTCAAAAGGTGTTTGACGTGCTTGAATGCCTCAGCGTCTAGGAAGCTCTTGGCAGTCGCCAGATTGCTGTCGGCAAGTATCCATGCCTGCGTAAAACTGGGGTCTTTCACCTCGTCGATGTACTCGAGAAACATCTCCTCGTGGTTGCCGCGCAGCGCCACGACGCGATCGCCGTAACGCTTTTGCAGGTCCATGACGAGCTCGAAGACGCCGAGCGAATCGGGACCCCGGTCGCAGTAGTCACCCAGCAGGATTAGCTTGGAGTCCTCGGCATCGAGGTCGACGGTGGAAAGCGATGCCTTAAAGGCGTCCAAGCACCCGTGAATGTCACTCATAGCGTAGATATGCACTTATGACCTCCTGTTTGCGTCGGGACCCCGCTCGTTTGCGCCATGCGACACGGCGGCCCCTCTGATTTCGCGGGCGCCAGGCAACTTTGCCCTGTCACGCCCCTCAACATGGTTAAAAGTATATCTCGCCGTGCGGACACAAATTTACGCTTGGGCCCTGTCTGCCCTGCGCGCGCTCACCCTCCGCCCCACCCAAAAACTCATCCAACATTAATCTTGGCTCAAGAATCGCTTAATCTATAACCTGCACTATAGAGTTCGACCAAGGGCGGGGCGGCGCCGCGCAACGCAGGCCGCCGAACGCAACACTCGCGCCCGGGCAGATCGCCCGGCGTCGCGCCCATCGAACGAAAGGACAGGTCATGAACGACCTCGAAAAAGTTGAAACCATCCGCGCCAAGTGCAACGTGAGCTACACCGATGCCAAGGCCGCGCTCGAAGCCGCCGACGGCAACGTTTTGGACGCCATCATTTGGCTCGAGTCTCAGGGCAAGACGCAGACCACGTCGGCGCACGTCGCCACCGAGTCCGAGCCAGTCGATGAGCCCTCGGCCGAGATGGTCGCCGCGCAGGCCGCCTACGAGAAGTCGAGCGAAAAGACCGACTTCTCCAAGAAGATGGACAGCGTGTGGGAGTACCTCAAAAAGCTCTTCCGCCTGAGCCTGGAGACCAAGTTTGTCGCAACGCGCCGCGACGCCATCATCCTCAACGTCCCCATCTTGATTCCCATCATCGCCTTGTTTGCCTGGGGCGCCACGGTATGGCTGATGCTGATTGGCCTGTTCTTTGGCATGCGTTACCGCATCGATAGCGACGGTGACGTGCCCGGCAGCATCAACAATCTGATGGATCACGCCGCCGACGCCGCGGACGATATCAAGCAAAATCTGAACGACGACAAGTAATCGCAGACGGGGGCACGTATGGCACGAATTCTGATCGTAGAGGACGAGGAGAAAATCGCCCGCTTTGTGACGCTCGAGCTGGAGCATGAGGGCTACCAGGTGGAGCACGCCGCCGACGGCCGCACCGCCGTGGACCTGGCGCTGGAGCGCGACTACGATCTGATTCTGCTCGATGTGCTGTTGCCGCAGCTCAACGGTATGGAAGTGCTGCGGCGCGTCCGCAAGCACAAGGATGTGCCAGTGATTATGGTCACCGCGCGCGACGCCGTGATGGACAAGGTAGCCGGGCTCGACGCCGGTGCCGATGACTATCTGACCAAGCCGTTTGCCATTGAGGAGCTGTTCGCACGGATCCGCGTGGCGCTGAAGCGCGCGGAGGCCGTGCGGGCGGCTTCGGGTGCGGGTGGCGTTGAGACCGGGGCGGGAGCGGTTGCGGCTACCACTGCGATGCCCCCGGCTGGCGGCTCGGCTCCGGCCGCCGCGCCCTCCCCCGCCGCGCTCACCGTGGGCTCGGTCGTGCTCGATCCCGACCGCCGCGAGGTCACGGTCGCGGGTTCGCCGATCGTGCTGACCGCCCGCGAGTTCGACGTCCTCGCCCTGCTTATGGCGCATGCCGAAACCGTGCTCACGCGCGAGCGCATTGCGCACGAGGCGCTGGGCTACGAGTACGTGGGCGACACCAATAACGTCGACGTGCACATCGCGCATCTGCGCGCCAAAATCGAGGACGCCGGCAGCGCCCGCATCATCCAGACCGTGCGCGGGGTGGGCTATGTCTGCCGCGCGTAACGCCGAGACCAAGCGCGTCACTTCCATCGCCCGTGCCATCAACTGGAGCTACATGTGGCGCCGCCTGATGAGCTACGTCTGGCTGGATCTGTTGCTGCTGGTTGTTGCGGCGGCGATCCTCATGTTTGGCTACAACCAGACGCTGCCCGACGGCACGTTTACCGCAGGTTGGATTCCCGGCGGCACCGTTCGCACCATGTCGTTGGCGCCCGCGCGCGGCTGGGACCTGACCACGCTTGCCTATACCGTCGAGCTTGCGCGCACCACCAAGACCTTCCCTCTTGCGCAGGACCTCATGGCGCTGTGGCCTCTCTACCTTGTCGTTGCAGGCTGGCAGGTCATCAGCGTGCTCGACATGCTCGGCGGCGCCCGCCGCGTGCGCCGCACCATGGCACCGCTCAACGACCTGGCCCTGCGCGTGGACGAGCTCGGCCGCATGCAGCTCGCCGGCGGCAAGATGGAAACGCTCGAGCAGGCCATCGAGCGTGCAAGCGTCGACTCGCCGAGCGTCACCACCGGCGACGCCGACCTGGCGAGCATCGAGGTCGCACTCAACCGTCTGCTGCGCCAAATGCAAGAGGCCAAACTCCAGCAGATGCGCTTTGTCAACGACGCAAGCCACGAGCTGCGCACGCCTATCGCGGTAATCCAGGGCTACGTGAACATGCTCGACCGCTGGGGTAAGGACGACCCAGATGTACTGGCGGAATCCATCGCCTCGCTCAAGGCCGAAAGCGAGCACATGCAAGAGCTTGTGGAGCAGCTGCTGTTTTTGGCGCGCGGAGATGCCGGCCGCACTGTGTTGCGGCGCGCGGACACCAACCTTGCCGCGCTGGTCGGCGAGGTGTGCGAGGAATCGCGGATGATTGATTCTGGGCATTTGTACCGCTTGGCGTTCGATGCCATGCTTGTCAGCGACCCACGCTGCAACGCGTCGGTCGATGTGGCGCTCGTGAAGCAGGCGCTGCGCGTGATCGTACAAAACGCCGCCAAGTATTCGGATGCGGGTTCGACTGTCACGTTTGGCGTAACACCGGATGCGGGAGCGGGCTCGATCGACATAAGTGTTGAGGACGAGGGCATCGGCATGAACCAGGAATCCGCAGCTCACGCGTTCGAGCGGTTCTACCGCGCCGACAACGCGCGCGATGCCGGCGCGCAGGGCTCTGGCCTGGGGCTCGCCATTGCCAAGTGGATCGTCGACAGCCACGGCGGCGTCATCGGCGTGACCTCGGTTGAAGGCGTCGGCAGCCGCTTTACGATACGCCTGCCGCGATAGGGGGCGCCTCTCGCGAAACGAAGGTGAATGGTTTTCCCGAGAAGTGAACGACCCATTTTGGACCCCTGAAGCATCCACACTTTTTGGCGCTAAAACTGCAGGAAAAACCTGACGAAACCGCAGGAAACTGCAGCATAAAAGTGTCGATGTTTCGGGGGTCCGATTTCACTCGTTCACTTCTCGGGAAAACCATTCACCTTCGTTTTATGGCAGCCCGCCAGGCACCCTCTCGCCATAATAAATGGGGTAAGGCCACGCGGCCTTACCCCATTTTCGTTAGCTATGGCAGCTCATGCGCTACTCGCGGCACAGGTGCACGGCGAAGCCAGCGAACTCGCGCTTAAAGTACACGAGCTTGGTACCACCGTCGGGCAGCAGCGCACGCGATTCCTCGTTGACCTCGAGTCCACGCTCGGCAAACCACTTCTCGGCCGCGTCGATATCGTTGACAGCAAAGCCGATGTGGCCCTTGGTGCCACGACCATTCTGCTTCATGATCTCGACCAGCGAATCGTTAAAGTACGAAACCGGGGTCTCGATAACGGGCAGGCCCATCATCGTCGAGAACAACTCCGCGATCTCCAGGGCGTCGGACGAATCGGTGGCGTTGATGCCCACATGGGCGACGCGCATGCCAAAGAGCTCGACCGGGTTGGCGTTCTGCTCACACATACAGGCAGCGCCTACTGAGCCATGACGTCGAGGACGGCCTTCTCGGCAGCGACGCGGTTCATGCCGGTCATGAAGGGCACGCCGCTCACGTACGGGCAGGTGAGGCCCTCGGGGGCAACGGTGGTGGCGATCAGCAGGTCGGCGCCCTCGTCGCAAGCGTCCTTGGCCTCGGAGATGGCGCACTGCACGATCTCGTACTTGTCGGCGTAACCGTTGGCGTCGAGCAGGGTGGCGACCTTCTGGGCAACGAGCGTGGAAGTAGCAGCGCCAGCACCGCAAGCCAAAACGATCTTCTTCATAGGTAATGTCTCCCTTCATGGTTTACTTTAGGTAAGTGTACCGCAGCGAGCGATGGCGCTCGGCCACGATGCACTTTTGTGCCAGTTTGCTTGCACGCTGCGTATAATACATCTAGCACGTATTGTCATACCGCTTGTTTTACGAGCGACCGAGGAGCTCAATATGCCCGATTCCCGCACACTCTGGACCGCCGTCGTCATTATTTGTATCGCCATATCGGTGTTCTTTAGCGTCAAAAAACGCACCACGTTCAAGCGCCTGCAGCAGTTGATGGCCGCCAAGCAGTGGGACGAGTTCGACCGCCTGCTCGACAGCAAGCTCACCAGCATGCTGTACCCGCGCTACAACCGCGATTACCTGCGCCTGAACTCCTATCTGCTGCGCGAGGACCACGAGCGCGCCGACGAGATGTTCGATCTGCTGCTGGGCCTTAACCTGCCCAAGATGCAGCGTGTCGACCTGGTGATCAAGGCCTTCAACTACTACGTTGGCCAGGAGGACCGTAAAAAGTCCAAGGAGCTACTGCACGAGATCAAGGGCTTTGAGGGCGGCCAGGCCGAGGCAGTCGCGCACGAGTGCCAGCTGATGTATGACACGATGATTCTCAAGCGCCACAACGACATCCCTGAGCTGGAGCGCATGCTCGAGGAGGCCGGCGACGACAAGGTCAAGAGCTGCCGTTTGGAGTACCTGCTGGCTCTGCAGTACAAGAACAAGGGCGACGAAGCCAAGTTCCAAGAGTTCCTGGAGAAGTCGGGGCAGCACTCGATGGCAGTCAACGCGTAACGGACAGCTTGTGCTAGACTTCTAGTCTCACGGGGGCGTGGCGGAATTGGCATACGCAGGAGACTTAAAATCTCTCGCCGCAAGGATTGTGGGTTCGAGTCCCACCGCCCCTACCATATGACGCCTACGAGCCCGTGTCCCCCAGGGATGCGGGCTCGTTTCTTTTAGATGCCGGTGGGACTCGAACCCGCGAGGGGGCGAGCGTCAAGCGGACGCGCAGCGTCCGCAGCGAGCCGGCGAGGGCGCCGACAGGCGACCGAAGCCGGTGCGGATTTGCGCGGCAAATACGCAGACGTCCCACCGCCCCTACCATATGAAGCTTACGAGCCCGTGTCCCCCAGGGATGCGGGCCCGTTTCTTTTAGACGCCGGTGGGGTCTGGAAGTTGCGGTGGAATAGTTCCTGTTTTGGCCGTTTACCAGCCCATTTATGAACTATTTCACCGCAACTTATTTGAGGGTGCTTAAGTCCGGGGTCCAGGTGATGGTGGGGGTTTCGCCGTCGAGGAACTCGTTGATGGTGGCGGCCATGCCGGCGAGAAGGCTGTTCTCGCTTACGGTGAGCGTCTTGTAGCCGCCGGCTCGCATGAGCTCGCGGATCACTACAGCGCCGGCCAGGATCACGCCCGCGCGCTTGGGCTGCACGCCTGGCAGCGCGGCGATGCCTTCCACGTCCAGCGTAGACATACGATCGATAGCGGCCGAAATCTGATCCATCGAAAGCTCGCGTAGGTGCACAAAGTTCGAGTCGTACGGCTCCAACTCGTGAACCAGCGCCACGAGCGTAGTGACGGTGCCACCCACCGCGACCAGACGCTCGGCGCGTTCAAAGTCGCTGGGCAGGCCCTCATAGTATGTGGCGAACTGTTCACCCGCCCACGCAGCGGCGGTCGCAAGCTCGCCATCCGCGGGTGGCAGCGCGGAGAAAAAGCGCTCCGTCACGCGACGGCAGCCAATGTCCAGCGAGCGCGTCCCCTCCAGCGCAAAGATTCCGCGTTCCGGCGCGTATACGCCCGTCGCGAGCTCCGTGGAACCACCGCCCGAATCGGCGACGATGATGCGCTCTCCGGCAAAGTCGTGCGCCACGCCGAAAAACGTCAGGCGCGCCTCGACCTCGCCGGGAATCACCTGCGGCTCGAGCCCCAGCTCGCGCAGGCCATCCAGCAACAGAGCGGCGTTGGACGCATCGCGTGCGGCGCTCGTGCATGTGGTGCAGATGCAAGCCGCCCCAAAGGCGCGGGCCTCATCCACAAACATGCGGCACGCAGCGAGCACGCGCTCGACGGCTGCCTCACAAAAGCGGCCTGTCGCGTCGACGCCCTCGCCCAGGTCGGTAATCTCGGTATGCTTGGACGATTCCACGATCGCCCCAGCCTCGACCTGCGCTAACACCAGTCGCGACGACACCGTTCCCAGATCGATCGCCGCCACCTTGTATCGTTTGCAATTCGTCATTGCGGGCTCCCCTCCGGGCGCTACTCGCCTACTCGCCGCTGGACGCGACCGTCTGACCCTCGACGCCGTTAAATCCAAACAGCATGTCGAGTGTCTGGATATACCACGGCGCGTCCTTGCCGACTTCTTCGATTTCCTTGGCAACTTCGCTGGCCTTCTTGGCGTTCGACGACTTTGCGCTCGACGAAGCGTCCGAATCGTCATCCAGCCCCAAGACGTCAATCTTGGTCTCGCCGGGCATTACCAGGCCTAGGTCCTCGGATGCCGCATCCTTAATACCCTCCTCCGAGAGCAGCTTGTCGACGCTTTTTTGCAGCTCATCGTTATATTGCTCGCGAATCTCGACCTGCTTGGCCAAGATATCGCTCGAACGTTTGGCCACGTACAGATCGCGCACGGGGAAATACAGGCTCACGAGCGCAAGAGCCACGACAATGCCGATAAACAGCCCGCGCTGAGGTCCATGGGTGAAGTCATAGATCGCCTTGACCACCGCGTTATCGTTGGCGTAATGCATAAAATCCGAGCCCGAAAGACGGCTCGAAGGTCTGCTCGACCTGTCGCGTGCCTGAGTCGAGGAACGCGATGCATGCGTCGAGCGCGACGGACGCACCGGGCTGTCTGCCGGCATATTCATTTGAGCATTCGAACGCGAGGCATCTGCCGCACGATGCGTAGGACGGGCGGCACCGGCATAATCGGGCCCGCCAAGCTGCACCGTATGTGAACAGTGAGACGACGGCTCGCGCGAACCGGCGAAATAGTACCTGTTGTCGTAAATCTGATCCATGTGCGCCTTGTGCGGTTGAGGTTTGTTTGCGCTAAGTATTCTAGTTATAGCACGAGCGCGCGCAACGCCTTCGGCAGCCTTTGCTCGACATAAAAAAGGCGCTGAGCCACACGGCCCAGCGCCCAATGGCGGCCAGCAGAAGAGGAGTGGGGCCGAGTCAACCCCGCCCCCGGAACACCACTTGTCTAGCGGATGTTGTAGAACGCGGCCTTGCCGGCGTAGCGCGCGCTGCCCTCGAGCTCGTCCTCGATGCGGATGAGCTGGTTGTACTTGGCGATGCGGTCGCTGCGGCACGGGGCGCCCGACTTGATCTGGCCGGCGTTGACGCCCACGACCAGGTCGGCGATCGTGGAGTCCTCGGTCTCGCCGGAGCGGTGGCTCACGATGCAGGCGTAGCCGGCCTCCTTGGCGGTCTCGATGGCCTCGAGCGACTCGGTGAGCGTGCCGATCTGGTTGACCTTGACCAGGATCGCGTTGGCGGCGCCCAGCTCGATGCCCTTCTTGAGGCGCTCGGTGTTGGTGACGAACAGGTCGTCGCCCACCAGCTGCACCTTGTTGCCAATGCGGCGGGTAAGCTCGACCCAGCCGTCCCAGTCCTCCTCGGCCATGCCGTCCTCGATGGAGATGATGGGATAGGTGTCGACGAGCTTCTCCCAGTAATCGACCATCTGGGCGCTCGTGTACTCAACGCCCTCGCCCTTGAGCTCGTACATGCCGGTCTCGGCGTTGTAGAACTCGGTCGAGGCCGGGTCCATGGCGTACATGAAGTCGACGCCGGGCTTAAAGCCGGCCTTCTCGACGGCCTTGGTGATGTACTCGAACGGCTCGGCATTGGTCTTGAGGTTGGGCGCGAAGCCGCCCTCGTCGCCCACGCCACCGCCCAGGCCGGCCTCGTGCAGCACGCCCTTAAGGGTGTGGTAGACCTCGGCGCACCAGCGCAGGCCCTCGGCAAAGCTCGGGGCGCCCACCGGCATGATCATGAACTCCTGGAAGTCCACGTTGTTGTCGGCGTGCACGCCGCCGTTGAGGATGTTCATCATAGGCGTGGGCAGCAGATGGGCGTTGACGCCGCCCAGGTACTGGTACAGCGACAGGCCAGCCGACTCGGCAGCGGCGCGGGCGACGGCCAGCGACACGCCCAGGATGGCATTGGCGCCGAGCTTGGTCTTGTTGGGGGTACCGTCCGCGGCGATCAGCGCGGCATCGACGGCGCGCTGATCGAAGGCATCGAGACCCACAACGGCATCGGCGCACTCGTTGTTGACGTGCTCGACGGCCTGCGAGACGCCCTTGCCCAGGTAGCGGCCCTTGTCGCCATCGCGCAGCTCGCACGCCTCAAAGGCGCCGGTCGAAGCGCCCGAAGGCACCATCGCGCGACCAAAGCTGCCGTCCTCGAGCACGACCTCGACCTCGACGGTGGGGTTGCCGCGGCTGTCGAGCACCTCGCGACCGTAGACGTCCAAAATATCACTCATGTTGCCTCCCTCTCACTTGGAAACGGGTTGAATGCTTGGCGACGCGGCCTTACGCCAACGTGGTGCTTTGGTTTGTAAGTTAGCCATGTCGCACTTTTTGCATTATGCCCTAAGTTAGCCGAGGGATACAATTGATTTTCGAAAAATTTAGCGGGGCGATGGGGCGCATCCGCCCCATCGTCCCCGCGTTCTTACTCCTCCGCCTTTGCGGCATCCCACAGGTCGTTGAGGCCATGGGTCGAAAGCTCTGCCAGATCCACGTGAGCATCGGCGGCCATCTGCTCCATCGCGGCCCAGCGGCGGCGGAACTTTGCCGTGCTGGCGCGCAGGGCACTCTCGGCGTCAATCCCCTCCTTGCGTGCAACGTTGACCAGGGCAAAGAGCAGGTCACCGAACTCCATCTCGCGCTCGGACGAGCCGGGAGCCTCGGCCTCAAACTCGGCACGCTCCTCGGCGACCTCGTCCCACACGTCCTGGACCGTCTCCCACTCAAAGCCCACGGCAGCCGCCTTGCGCGAGACCTTCTGCGCCTGCATCAGCGCCGGCAGATGCGTAGGCACGCCATCGAGCAGGCCCTCGGGCGCGGCCTCGCCCGCTGCCACAGCCTTGTCCTTGGCGGCCTTCTCGGCGAGCTTAACCTCGTCCCAGATCTTGAGCACCTCGGCGGAATTATCGGCATCCGCATCGCCAAACACGTGAGGATGGCGGCGAATGAGCTTGGCGTCGATATCGCGAGCCACGTCGGCCAGCGTAAACTCACCGGCGTCGGCCGCAATCTGCGCATGCAGCACGACCTGCATAAGCACGTCGCCCAGCTCCTCGCGCAGATGCGCCGCGTCATCGGCCTCGATGCAATCGAGCGCCTCGTAGGCTTCCTCGATCATGTTCTTGCCAATGCTCTGATGCGTCTGTTCGCGATCCCACGGGCAGCCATCGGGCTGACGCAGACGCCAGATGGTCTGCACCAGATGCTGAAGCTCGGCTGACGCATCGACCAGCGTCGACAGGTCGCGCGAGCCCTCGACATTTTGCTGAGCCATGTGCTGCGCCATGGTTACTCCTCCTTCAGGATCACGTGGCGGAACGCGCCGCCCTCGTAGATGCCGTAGCTGTGTGTGCCGTCCTTGGGAATGCTCACGCTGCCGGGGTTGAAGAGCCACAGGCCCGGGTGCGCCTCGCTTGCCTCGTTGACCTTGACGTGCGTGTGGCCGTAGACGAGCGCGGAGCCCTCGGGCAGCGCGGGCGCGTGGTCGACGCTGTTGTGCATGCCGGCGCCAAAGACGTGGCCGTGCGTCAGGAACAGCTCGCGGCCGGCCTCGTCGAA